>JBEKTB010000142.1:0-9567 GCA_049516495.1 Occallatibacter sp. | reverse complement strand
CAGGTTGTCTTCGAGCACCACGAACTCGCCGGTGTTCAGCCGCAGCAGGTCAGAGCCGACCACCGCGATGTAGACGTTCCGCGGCACCTGCAGGCCACGCATCTGGCGGCGGTAGTGCTTGCAACTGTAAACCAGCTCGCGGGGAATGACGCGGTCGGAGAGGATTTTGGCGTCGGAGTAAACGTCGCGCAGGAAGAGGTTGAGGGCGGTAATGCGCTGGGTGAGGCCGCGCTCGATGCGGTCCCACTCCTGGGCGGTGATCAGCCGGGGCAGCAGGTCGTAAGGGAAGATGCGCTCGGTGCCCTCGTCGCGGCCGTAGACGGTGAAGGTGATGCCCTGGGTGAGGAACGCCAGGTCGGCCGACTGCTTGCGGCGCTGCAGTTCGTCGTGGGGTAGCCGCGCCAGGGTTTCGGCCAGCGCGCGGTAGTGGGGACGCACCTCGCCGTTGCCTTCGCGCATCTCGTCGAAGGCCTGGTCGAGAGGATAATCTCCGAACAGCGTGTCCAATTCCACTGAATGGCCGGCGTTCATAGGGGGCCGTGGGCTTCCTTGACGGCGGATTCAGGGCGGCAGCGGAGAAGATTCGGCGGCATTCGGGGATGTCGCCTCAACCCCCTCCGGCCCTCGGACCCCAACCGTCTATTCCCTGTTCTTTAGCTTTTAACACATCCGATATAAGGGAGCCATCAGGAAACGGTGAAGGTGCGGGCAGTGGCCGGCGCTCGAACTGAGCTCAAACTCTACTTAATGCGGATTCCGCAGAAGGATGTTCGGACTCCTCATAAAGCGAGGGCGGCAAACCCTTTTGAGGTCTGCCGCCCTTGTTGTCTTGCCGGAACAGAAACTCCCGGTGTGGGTTCTTTGCTTCGGTCTAAAACAGGCTCCAGAGCGACTGGTTGTAGACCGCGTGGTGGAACTGCACTTCGGAGCCCTTCACGATGGCTCCCAGCTCGCGCGGAGAACGGTTGGCCACGGCCTGCTTCAACTCGGCATAGCGGCCCTGCACATCCGAGCCCAGGATCTTGGCAATCCAGGGTGAGGACTGGAAGTCGTCGATCGCCTTCTGGATGTTGTCGGGCAGGTAGCGTCCGCCGGCGCGCAGATTGTCGGCAGTGGAAATGTCCCCGTCGACGCCGGTCTTGAAGATGCCGTAAAGCGCCAGGTAGGGATTGGCGTCGGGCGCGACGGCGCGAACCTCAGTCCGCATCGACCGGTGGTTGCCAATGGGCACGCGCACCATGGCGCCGCGATCCACAGCCGAAGCGCGAATCTGGTTGGGCGCCTCAAAATGCGGATCCAGGCGGCGATAGGCGTTCACGCTGGAGTTGAAGACCAGGCAAAGGTCGAGCGCATGGGTCAGAATGCGGTCAAGGAAGTTCCAGCCAAAGGTGGAGAGCTGCTCCTCGCCCTTTTCGTCCCAGAACAGGTTGGTCTTGCCCTGGGAGACCGAGACGTTGGTGTGCATGCCGCTGCCGTTGACGCCGACGACCGGCTTGGGCAGATAGCAGGCCGTGTAGCCCATATTGTTGGCAATCTGGCGAGTCAGCAGCTTGTAGAGCTGAATCTGATCGGCCGCGGCCACCGCTTCAGCGTAGCCGTAGTTGATCTCGAACTGGCTGGGCGCGACCTCCGGGTGGTCCTTTTCGTTCTGGAAGCCCATGGCGCGCTGCACTTCAGCCGAAGTGTCGATGAACTGGCGCAGCGGATCGAGGGGCAGAGAGTGATAGTAGCCGCCGGACGAGATGAACTCGAACTTGCCGGTCTCGGAGTAGCGCTGCTCCGCGTCCTTGCCCGCGAAGAGGAAGCCCTCAATCTCGGTGGCCGCGTTCAGGGTGTACTGATGCTCCGCGAACAGCTTGTCGGCGTAGCCCTTGAGCACGCCGCGCAGGTCGCCGGTATAGGCGGTGCCGTCCTTGTCCAGGACCGTGCCGAAGACCACCACCTTGCCGGTGCCGAAGACATCGGCGGGCACCCAGTAGAAGGCGCTCCAGTCGATGCCCAGGCGCAGGTCGCTCTCCTTCTGTGCCGTGAATCCGCGAATCGAAGAGCCGTCGAAGGTCAGGTTCTCGTACGCGCCCAGCAGGAACTTCTTGTCGTAGTCGAGCAGGTGAAGGCGGCCCTCGAGATCCGAGAACAGCACCGTCACAGCCTTGATCCGCTTCTCGTCGGTCAGGTACTTCAACCGCTTCTCGCGAATCTCGTCGGCGGCCACGCGACTGGCGCGTTCGGCCTTGGCAGTCAGGTTGAGCTCTTCCAGCTCCTCATAGGAGAGAGCAAGAAAATTGCGGAAGTCGGTAGACATGGATCTCCTTTTTTGATGGAAAGTTGGCGGAAAAGGGTGGAGTCCCGGCGTGCAAAGGCGCGCGCGACTGGTTAA
Source organism: Occallatibacter sp. (assembly GCA_049516495.1). Taxonomy (GTDB): domain Bacteria; phylum Acidobacteriota; class Terriglobia; order Terriglobales; family Acidobacteriaceae; genus Telmatobacter. The sequence goes on along the minus strand of JBEKTB010000142.1, from coordinate 7,190 downwards.
GAACTTGTGAATAGGGTAACGCGACGTGGAGCGGCGCGCATAAGAAAATCATCAATTCGTCCCATAACAACGAGACCGCGCAGGCACCTGCGATACACAGCCGGGCACGGACGCCGCGGCTTGGTGCTGCCGAACTCTGCCAAACCCAGGCCGTCCTGGAGTACTCTTGTTGCTCAGGAGACTCTCGCAACCGATGCAGAATCCGTACCGCTTTCCTTGCGCCTTCCTGGCGGTTCTTGTCCTTGCATTCCCCTTTGTCCAAGCCCAGCAGCCGGCGCCGGACGCGCCCAGGGAAGACTACGTCCGCGCGCACTATACCAAGTACGAGTTCCGCATTCCCATGCGCGACGGCAAGCGGCTGTTCACGGCGGTTTATGTCCCCAAGGATGCGGCCCAGGGCCCGTATCCGTTCCTCATGGACCGCACTCCTTATAACGTCGGCCCCTACGGCGAGGACCAATACCCCCGGCGCCTGGGCCCGTCGGACGAGTTTGAAAAGGCCGGCTACATCTTCGTTTACCAGGACGTGCGCGGGCGATGGATGAGCGAGGGCGATTTCATCGAGATGCGCCCGCACATCGACGAAAAGAAGTCGCCCAAGGACGTGGACGACGCCTCGGACACCTACGACACCATCGAGTTTCTGCTGAAGCACGTCGAGAACAACAACGGCAAAGTGGGTATCTGGGGGATTTCCTACCCTGGGTTCTATACATCGGCTTCCATCATCGACTCCCACCCGGCGCTGGCCGCGGCCAGTCCGCAGGCTCCCATGACAGACCTGTTTCTGGGTGACGACGCCTACCACGGCGGGGCGTTCATGCTCTCGGCCAACTTCGGCTTCTATGCCTTCTTCAAGCCCGGCCACAATCCGGAGATGCCCAAGCCTACTGTAGGCTTCGATTTCGGCACCCCGGACCATTACCGGTTCTATCTCGATGCGGGCAACATCGACAACCTGGACAAGCTCTATCTGAAAGGCTCGAACTGGCTGTTCAACGACCAGGCCAGGCACGATACGTACGACGCGTACTGGCAGGCGCGGGACTTGTCGCGGCACATGAAGAACGTGCACTGCGCCGTGCTGGTTGTGGGCGGCTGGTATGACGCGGAGGATTTGAGCGGCCCCTACAAGACCTTCAACGCCATCAGCAAATTCAACCCCGGCACGCCAACGACGCTGGTCGAAGGTCCCTGGGTGCATGGCGGCTGGGCGCGGGGCGATGGCGACCACCTGGGCGATGTGGAGTTCAGCTCGAAAACCGGCGCATATTTCCGCGCCAACGTGCAGTTCCCTTTCTTTGAGCACTACCTCAAGGGCAAGGGCGCGGAGCAGCCCAAGGCGGTGGTTTTCGAGACGGGAACGAATGTCTGGCGGCACTTCGACGCGTGGCCGCCCAAGGCCGCGTCGCCCAAGACCCTCTACTTCCACGCCGGCGGCAAGCTGAGCTTCGATCCGCCAAGCGAGACAAAGGGTATAGACGAGTATGTCAGCGACCCCGCGCACCCCGTGCCCTTTGTGGGCTACACCACTGACACCGTGCCGCAGCGCTACATGGTGGACGACCAGCGCTTCGCGAGTTACAGGCCGGACGTGGTGGTCTACCAGACCGATCCGCTCGATGAGGACGTGACTATCGCCGGGCCGATCTCGCCCAGGCTGAAGATCGCCAGCAGCGGTACAGACTCGGATTTCGTGGTCAAGCTGATCGATGTGTATCCGGAAAGCTATCCCGATCCAGAAGACACCTCGAGTGGCAGCAAGCGTATTCTGGACGCGCCCCCCTTGCACATGGGCGGTTACCAGCAACTGTTGCGCGGCGAACCTTTCCGGGCCAAGTTCCGTAACAGCTGGGAGGAGCCGAAGCCATTGACGCCCGGCAAAGAGGCCGATCTCAACTTCACCATGCCCGACCTTTTCCACACCTTCCGCCGCGGCCACCGCATCATGATCCAGGTCCAAAGCTCGTGGTTTCCGCTCACCGACCGCAATCCCCAAACCTTCACCGATATTCCCACCGCCAAGCCGGAAGAGTTCCAGAAGGCCACCGAGCAGCTATTCCGCCAGAAGGATGCAGCCAGCGGAGTAGAAGTGCTGGTGATGCCGTAGAAACTAGCTGATAGCTTTTAGCTTCTAGCCTCTAGCCCTCCGCAAATGCCGGAGCTGACAGCTAGAAGCTAGTAGCTGAAAGCTGCCCTTCAACCCATGAGGATTTCAATGTTCGCTCGCAAACTCCGCTCCGTTGTTTTGCTGCCGGCCGCCCTGCTGTTGGCCGTGGCGCCTGTGATCCGTGCCGAAGAAGGCATGTGGACCTTTGACAACCCGCCATTGAAGCTGCTGGCGGCCAAATATAACTTCCATCCCACGCAGGCCTGGCTGGACCATCTGCGACTGGCGAGCGTGCGGCTGAACGACGGCGGATCGGGGTCGTTTGTTAGCCCCAACGGCCTGCTGCTGACCAACCATCACGTAGCGCGCGGACAGTTGCAGAAGAACTCGACGGCCGAGCACGACTACCTGCGCGACGGCTTTTATGCAGCCACACCGGATGCGGAGATGAAGTCCCCCGACCTTGAAGTGAACGTGCTGGTGGCCATGCAGGACGTGACGGCGCGGGTGCAGGGCGCGGCCAAGGGCATTGCCGACGAAGCCCAGGCGCTGAAGGCGCGCGAGGCGGAGGTTGCGGCCATCACGCGCGAGAGCAAGGAGAAGACCGGCCTGCGCTCCGACGTGGTCTCGTTCTACCAGGGCGGCGAGTACTGGCTCTACCAGTACAAGGCCTACACCGACGTGCGACTGGTGTTTGCACCCGAGCAGCAGGCGGCCTTTTACGGCGGCGACCCGGACAACTTCACCTATCCGCGCTACGACCTGGACATGGCGCTGTTCCGCGTCTACGACAACGGCAAGCCGCTCAAGACCGACAACTTTCTCAAGTGGAGCGCCAAGGGCGCCGCGCCCGGCGAGCTGATCTTCATCTCCGGCCATCCCGGCACGACCGAGCGGGACGACACCGTGGCCCAACTGCTGCTGCAGCGCGACGTCGTCGGACCGGCCATCACGGAGTACCTGCAACGCCGCATCGCCACCGCCCAGGCCTTTGCCGCGCAAGGGCCGGAACAGGCTCGGTTGGTGGGCTCGACCATCTTCGGGCTGCAAAACAGCCTCAAGGTCTACCTGGGCCGCAAGGATGCGCTGGCCGACCCGGCAATCCTGGCCAAGAAACAGGCTGAAGAAGCCGACTTCCGCGCCAAGGTGGCCGCCAATCCGGAGTGGCAGAAGGCTTACGGCGACGCCTGGGACACGATCGCCAGCGCCGAAGAAAAAGCGAGGCCGGAGATCAAGGGACAACTCTTCCGCCGCACCGATAGCCAGCTTTTCAGCCTGGCGCTCACCATTGTGCAGTACGTGGCGGAAATCAAGAAGCCCGACGGCGAGCGGCTGCCCCAGTACCACGACGCCGGACTGGACACGCTCAAATTCCGCCTCGCATCCCCGGCTCCGATCTCCACGGCGACGGAAAAGCTCTTCATGGCCGGTGCTCTCAAGCTGGGCGAAGAGAAGCTGGGCAAGGACGACGCCTACGTGCAGGCCATCCTGCAAGGCGGCGATGTGGACTCGACCGTCAACGCGCTGGTGGACGGAACCAAACTGGCTGACCCGGCTTTCCGCAAGTCGCTGGTTGACGGGGGCGAGGCGGCCGTGGCCGCTTCCACCGATCCCATGGTCGTGGCGGCGCGACGCGTTGATCCCATCGTGCGCGAAACCACGCGTCGCCTCCGCGACACCATCTCGAGCGTGCTGACCCCGGCCGGCGAAAAACTGGGCAAAGCCCGCTTCCTGGTGTATGGAAAGGATGCCTATCCCGACGCCACATTCACCCTGCGCCTGAGCTACGGCACGGTCGACGGCTATCCCTACAACGGCACCATCGCCCCGCCCTTCACCACTTTCTACGGGCTCTACGACCGCGCGGCCAGCTTCAGCAACAAGCCGCCCTTCGACCTGACGCCCAAGGAGACGGCCGGCCGCGACAAACTGGACCTTTCCACTCCGCTCGACTTCGTCTCGACCGGCGACATTATCGGCGGTAACTCCGGCTCGCCGGTGGTCAATCGCGACGGCGAGTTGGTGGGCCTGATCTTCGACGGCAACATCGAGTCGCTGGCCGGTGATTTTGTCTATGACGGCAGCAAGAACCGGGCCGTTGCGGTGCACTCGTCGGGAATGATCGAGGGACTGCGCAAGCTTTACGGAGCCGGCGCACTGGCCGATGAACTGCAGGGCGTGAAGTAACTCAATCACTGCGTCACCAACAGGAAGGGGAGCCGCAATGGCTCCCCTTTTGCTTGTGCCGCTGAAAACGCTTCGTCCGACAGCTCATGCCGTCTTTGGTCCTATGAACCGGCGGGCGGCTTTCACTTCCGCTTGCCGCGCTTGGGATTAGGCGGGCAGGTCGATTCGCGAATCACCAGCTCGGGCAGAATGGGCACCGAATCCGGGAAGCTCGCCTGGCCGCGAATCCGCTGCAGCAGGATGCGCGCGGCCACGATTCCCATTTGATTGAGCGGCTGGCGAATGGTGGTCAGCGAGGGGTTGTGGAAGGCAGCGCTCTGGATGTCGTCAAAGCCCACGACCGAGATGTCCTCCGGCACTCGCAGGCCATGATTCATGAAGGCGCGGATGGCTCCTATGGCGGACTCGTCGTTGTAGCAGACCACGGCGGTGAAGTCGGCGCCGCGGCTGAGCAGTTCGTTGGCCGGCTCAAAGCCCAGCTCCGGCGTCGAGGTCCGCAACTTGAGTTGGACGCAGAGCTCGGGCAAGACTTCCACTTTGAGTTCCCTGGCGACCGCCATCAGGCATTGCCAGCGGTCGTCGGCGTCGGAACTGTGGCTGCCGCCGCGCATGAAGGCGATCTTGCGATGCCCCAACTGGATCAGGTGGCGCAGGGCCAACTCCGCTCCCCGGCGCTGGTCGAGGACCACGTTGGTGACCCCCTCGAATTTGCGATGCCCGGCCACGGCCACGACGGGCAGCTTGAAGCTGTGGTCCAGCACCGTGTCGATGAGGATGAACCCTTCGACCGAGCGATCCATAAGCAAGCGCGGATACTCTTCAATCAGGTCGGGCTTGCGGTGGTGGCTGGCAGTCAGGTAGAAGTAGCCCTCTTCGATCAGGAAGTCCTCGGCCCCGGCCAGCACCTGCGCAACATAGTGGTCATTCAGGTCGGGCACCAGCACGCCTACTGAGAAAGTCTGACGCTTGCGCAGTGAGCGGGCATAGAAGCTGGGCCGGTAATCGAACTTGGCCGCCGCCGCCGTAACCCGGTCGCGGGTTTCCTGCGGAATCGAGCGCACCCCCGGAGCGTTGTTCAGCACCAGCGAAATGGTGGCCGGCGACAGATTGAGGTACTCGCCGAGAATGCGCAGGCTGATCGGTTGCCCCGGCTGCGGTTCGATTCCCGGTTTTGCTCGCTTGGCCATGTACTCCCTTTTGTAACACCACAGGCACAGGATGCGTTTTGATTTCAATGGGTTTGACGGCCCCGCACGCCGTTCATTTCGTGCCTGGCGGCGCAATCGGGCCGGAATCGTCTGCGGCAGAGCCGCCGCAGGGTTGCAGCCCGTACTGCCGGAAAGGCCGGTCCAACGAGGCCACGTTTCGAAGTACAACCGAACCCAGCCCACACACCGCTTAGGGATGGGTGAGCGGTTGATGGCATCCGGCACCGTCTCTGTCGCTGATCATCTGTTAACCGCGCTTCCGGGCGTTAAGATTGGGCCGCTTTGATTGATTGGTGGAGCGATTCAGCACCGCTGCATTTTAATCAACACTGTGATATTGTTCGGAATAAGGAAGGTTGGCAGAGCGGTTGAATGCACCGGTCTTGTTGAATCGAGCGCTGTCGCGGAAACCCGGCAGATGTAGGGAGTCAAAGTCGGCGAACCCCCTGGGAAGATCCGAGGCAACGCCGAGCGAAGGCTGGCTTGGGCCGGCAACGTGTAGAGACTTGACGGCTCCCGCCTAAGGCTCGTTTGAGCTATGGCGAAGACAAAGTCCAGACCACAAACAAGCGCATGCTTGGTAGCGAAAGCTATAGTTGTACGGAAAACCGGCGGGGCTGAAAGGCCCTCCAGGGTTCGAATCCCTGACCTTCCGCCATTCTTTGTTTTTTGGCCCTTTGAATGACCAGGTCGAATGGATTTCTGTAAAAAAGTGTAAGACTTACTCCGTCCGTCTTGCAGTTCGAAAGTATAATTTTGGCGATTCGCCCTTGTTCATGGACTTCAAGGTTAAGATATTTATTATGAGTGATTTGAGTGGGTTCGAAGATTCTTGCTACAAAATCGATTTGACACCGGGTTCCTGAACTCGACGCCGTCTCCAACGTCGTCTGTAGACGGATCATTTCCTCAATGAACTCGTTGTTCAGCGGGGCCCGGAGCGCCTCATCGATTTTACCGGAGGCATTGTCCTTGTAAGCTTTGCGCCGAAGTTTGCCGACCTGCACGGGTTCCTCCCGTGCAGGATCTGCCACCGCTTGTCGATCATGATCAATCTTGGCCTCATCCGCCTCAAGCGCAGCAAGGATCCGCTTGCTCGCGTCTTCGGATCGATTGCCGAGAAAGTCGTCAAGCTCGCGCGATGCCCCCTTTTGCTTCTCCACTCGACCAATCCAGAGGGTGCTGTGAAGAATTCTTCGGGACGGTCCATGGAATGGTGGTAATAGCAGCAGAAGTGCAGGTGTCCAACAATGAGCGCGAATAGTGTCGCCGATCCAGCTTCATCCGGTCAGCCCTTGAAGCCGGTGCCTGTCCTCGCGTCAAAGGGACTCACGAGCCCTGAGGCGCGCGTCCGGCTTGAAAGAGACGGCCCGAACACAATGCCGGACACGTCGGATTATCCATTGCGCAAATGAACTGTCCCTGTCACTTGTTTCTTGAACTGAGACAGCGTGGGCCGACTCCTGGAATCGCCAACGCGGAACCGCTCACGCAATGGCAGCAATCTCGGGTTTTTCCGAGTTTTGCTCTGGCAATTGATCGAGCAGCACCACGTTCAGAAGCGACTTATGCACTTGGATGCGACCGTTGTAATCGATAAAACCGAGTTTGCGGAAGCGATTCATGAAAAAGCTGACACGGGATCGGGTGGTGCCGATCATCTCCGCGAGAGTTTCCTGCGTTAT
>JBEKTB010000141.1:0-9720 GCA_049516495.1 Occallatibacter sp. | reverse complement strand
AAGGAGCTGTACGCCAAGGGGCTGTCGCCGAACGACGTCAGCAACGCGCTCAACGCCCAGAACGTGATCCTCCCGTCGGGGACCGCCAAGATGGGGACCCGCGAGTACAACGTCCGCCTCAACTCGAGCCCCGATTCGGTCGCCTGGCTCAACGACCTGCCGATCAAGGAAGTCAACGGTGCCACGGTCTATATCCGCGACGTCGCCCACGTGCGGCTGGGCGCCGGGGTCCAGACCAACATCGTCCGCGCCAACGGGCTGCGCGGCACCTACATCCCGATCCTGAAGAGCGGCGCCGCCTCGACGCTGGCCGTCGTCAACTCGGTCAAGCACATGATGCCGGCGATTCGGGCGTCGCTGCCGACGGCGATCGACCTCCAACTGCTGGCCGACCAATCGATCTTCGTGCGCGGCGCGATCCAAGGCGTGGTCACCGAGGCCGTCATCGCTGGCTGCCTGACGTCGCTCATGATCCTCCTATTCATCGGGTCGTGGCGGTCGACGCTGATCGTCGCCACCTCGATCCCGCTCTCCGTGCTCTGCGCGATCATTCTCCTCTACGCGCTCGGCCAAACACTGAACGAGATGACGCTGGGCGGCCTGGCGCTGGCCGTCGGGATCTTGGTCGACGACGCCACGGTCGAGATCGAGAACATCAATCGCAACCTGGAATCGGGCAAGGAGATCGAGCAGGCCATCCTCGACGGCGCCGCACAGATCGCCACCCCGGCCCTGGTCTCCACGCTCGCCATCTGCATCGTCTTCGTCCCCATGTTCCTGCTCAGCGGCGTGGCGCGCTACCTGTTTGTTCCCATGGCCGAGGCTGTGGTCTTTGCCATGCTCGCCAGCTATCTGCTGTCGCGCACGGTCGTGCCCACCATGGCCAAATACCTGCTCAAAGAGCACGACGACGCCGAGGTGCAAAGAAAACGCACAAGCCGCAATCCCTTCATTCGTTTTCAAATGGGCTTCGAGTCCAGCTTTGACAGGATGCGCCACGGCTACCTCCGTCTGCTTACGCTTTGTGTCGACCACCCTGCGGCGTTCCTCATCCTGTTCACGGTCTTTGCCGTGGGTTCGGTCACGCTTCTTCTGCCCTGGCTCGGACAGGATTTCTTCCCCTCTGTCGATGCCGGCCAGTTTAAAATTCACGTCCGCGCCAGCACCGGCACGCGCATCGAAGAAACCGCAGCCCTGTGCGATCGCATCGACGCCACCATCCGCCAGCAGGTCCCTTCCAAGGAATTGGTGACCATCCTCGACAACGTCGGCCTGCCCAACTCCTCGCTTAACCTTTCCTACTCGACCTCGGCTCCCGTGGGCCCGGCCGATGCCGACATACAGGTCCAGTTGACTCCCGATCACCACCCCACCGCGGAATACGTCGACCGTCTGCGTACGATTCTCGCTCGCCAGTATCCTGGCGTTATCTTCTATGTCCTGCCCGTCGATATCGTCACCCAGATCCTCAACTTCGGACTCTCGGCGCCCATCGATATCCAGCTCGTCGGCCCCGACCTTTATGGCAATCGCGCCCTCGCTGAACGCGTCCTCAATGAAGTCCGCTACGTTCCCGGCGCTGCCGATGCCCGCATCCAGCAGCCCTTCAACTATCCCAACATGACGGTCAACGTGGACCGCACCCGCGCCCAGGCCATCGGCCTCACCCAGCAGAATGTGGCGCAGAGTCTTCTTGTGGCTCTCAGCGGCAGCTTCCAGACCACCCCCAGTTTCTATCTCGATCCCAGAAACGGGGTCAGCTACAACGTCGCCGTCCAGGCGCCGCAATACAAACTCGACTCGCTGTCCGCGTTGCAGAGCCTGCCCGTCACCGCGGGCGCGACCGCAACGCAGATAGCCGCCATGGCCTCAGCTCCCGGAACCGCTCCCGCGGCTGCGCCCGGCGTCGTGTCCACCGGCGCAGCTTCCACCGGGGCCCCCGGCGCGTCGCAGTCCGTGCAGATTCTCGGCAACCTGGCTGCGATCGTGCCCGGAAATGAATTGGGGACAGTCAGCCATTACGACGTCCAGCCGGTTGTCGATGTTTATGCCAACGTGAACGGAACCGACCTGGGCAGCGTCACCCGCCAGATGGAGAGCATCATTGCGCGGCACAAGGCCGAGCTGCCGCGCGGCTCGCACTTCATCCTGCGCGGCCAGAGCGAGACCATGAAGGCGTCCTACTTCGGCCTGCTGGGCGGGCTGGCGTTTTCCATTCTTCTGGTCTACCTGCTCATCGTGGTCAACTTCCAGTCCTGGCTCGATCCGCTGCTCATCATCTCCGCGCTGCCCGCGGCGCTGGCCGGCATTGTCTGGTTCCTCTTCCTCACCAACACGCGCCTCAGCGTCCCGGCCCTTACCGGGGCCATCATGTGCATGGGCGTGGCCACTTCCAACTCAATTCTGGTGGTAACCTTTGCCCGCGAGCAGTTGGAGATCCTGGTGGGCGATGCGCGCAAGGCCGCGCTGAACGCCGGCTTTGTCCGCATCCGACCGGTCATCATGACCGCTCTGGCCATGATTATCGGCATGATTCCCATGTCCCTGGGCCTGGGCGACGGTGGCGAGCAGAACGCGCCTCTGGGTCGCGCCGTCATCGGCGGCCTGCTGCTGGCCACCGTGGCCACGCTGTTCTTTGTTCCTGCTTCTTTCTCACTGGTTCACGGCTGGCTTGAAAGCCGCAAGACGGCGCATGGCGCTGCCGTGCCCGGAACGATCGACGAGTTTGACGAGTAATCGGAGTAGCTCTTTCATGACCAACGAATCCAATCCGAAACCCAATCCGGCTCACGAACACGAGACCGCGCCCGAACAGAACCCCATCCGGCCGCGCAATGCTCTGCTGGGAGTCGCCCTCGTGCTGATCGTCGCCTGCGCTCTGGCGGGCTTCGGTATCTGGCACCGCAAATCCGTCGACAGGGTGCTGGCCGACACCACATCCCAACTGGCCCCTCCCTCGGTGATCGTCGCCCCTCCCAAGCCGGGCGCGCCGGTGGACAGCTTTGTGCTGCCCGGCAACGTGACCGCCTATACGGATTCGCCCATCTACGCCCGCACCGCCGGCTACCTCACGCGCTGGTACTTCGATATCGGCGCCCGCGTCAAAAAGGGCGCACTGCTGGCTGAGATCGCCACTCCCGAAATCGACCAGCAACTGGCCCAGGCCCAGGCCGACCTCAGCACCGCCGAAGCCACGGCCAACAACGCCCACATCCAGGCCGATCGCTACACCGGATTGGTCGCCTCCAACGCCGTCTCCCGCCAGGACACCGACACCTTTGTCAACCAGGCCTCGGCCACTGCGGCGAGTGTCAAGTCGGCGCAGGCCAATGTGCAGCGGCTCAAGGAACTGCAATCCTTTGAGAAGGTCTACGCTCCGTTCGACGGCGTGATCACCGCGCGCAACATCGACACCGGCCAGTTGATCGACCCCGGCGCGGCCAGGGAACTCTTTCATCTCCAGGCCATTCAGACCCTGCGCGTCTACACCAACCTGCCGCAGCTCTACTCGGCGAACGTGAAGCACGGATCCAAAATCGACATCACCTTCCCCGAGCACGCGGGGAAAACCTTCCAGGGCACCCTGGTCCGCACCGCCGACGCCATCGATCCCGCCAGCCGCACCCTGCTTGTGGAAATCGATGTGGATAACCGCTCTGCCGAACTGCTGCCCGGCTCTCTGGCCGCGGTGCACTTCAAGACTCCGGCAGCCGGCCCCACCTTCATCGTGCCCGCCGCCGCGCTCATCTTCCGCAAAGAGGGGCTGCGCCTGGGTATCGTGACCAACGGCAACGTCGCGCACCTGGTTCCGATCATCATTGGCGAGGACGATGGAGCCAACGTCCAGGTCGTTTCCGGTCTGGGTCCCAATGACCAGGTGATCCAGGACCCGCCCGACTCGCTTATCGAAGGCGAGAAAGTCTACGTGGAAACCCCCGGCAGCCACGCAAACGCGGGAGGCAAGTAGCCATGCCTGCGCCTCAAATTGAGAAAGAACATTCGCACGATGCGGAAGAACCCCGCTTTGCATCAGAGTCGGCGAAGAGACCCGCCGCTTTACCAAAGGCACAGGGGGGAGCCCGCTATGTGTCAGGGCACGACTTTGGTCGTGCCGAAAATGCCGCAGAATCGACGCGGGCTTTAGCCCCTGCGGGATCCTGCATCCTTCTTGGCGCTCTTCTTGCCGTGACTCTGTTGGCCGGCTGCAAGCCCGTCGGACCGAACTACAACCGCCCGGGCTACACGGCGCCTCCGGCCTACAAGGAAACCGGAGCAACCTCGGTCGTCGTGCCCCCACCCAACCCCGCTGGCGGCAGTTGGCAGCCGGCCTCGCCTTCTGACGGCATGGTTCGCGGCAAATGGTGGGAGATCTACCAGGACCCTCAGCTCAACAAGCTCGAAGAGCGCATCGTCACCGACAACCAGAGCTTGCGCCAGGCGCTGGAAACCTACCTTGCCGCCCGCGATCAGGTCACTTCGGCCCGCGCCAGCCTCTTTCCAACGCTTTCCGCCAACGCCTCCGCCCAGCGCGAGAAAGTTTCGCAAAACGGGCCTTCCTTCAATCCCGACAAATCCCCCACCTACAACGACCTGGCAATCTCTGGCCAGGCCAGTTGGGAGCCGGACTTCTGGGGCCGCGTTCGCCGCACCGTCGAGGCCGCCCGCGAAAATGCCCAGGCCAGCGCCGCCGACATGGCCAGCGTTGACCTCAGCCTCCATGCCGAAATGGCCGTCGACTACTTCCAGTTGCGCGGTCTCGACGCCCAGATCCAGCTCCTGAAAACCACCGTTACCGACCTCGAAGGGCAGCTTGACCTGACCCAGCGCCTCCTGGGCGGCGGCATCGGTACGGAAGCCGCTGTGGCCCAGGCTCAAACCCAGCTTGAAACCGTGCGCGCTCAACTGGTGGATGTGGGCGTGGCCCGCGCCCAGTATGAGCACGCCATCGGCACCATCGCCAACCTGAACCTGTCAGACTTCAGCATTCCGTATTCGCCGCTCGCCCTTTCCTCCGGCCCCTCTCCGGACCAGTCTCAAGCTCTGCCGCTGCCCAAAGTCCCTGTTGGAGTTCCTTCGCAACTGCTCGAGCGCCGTCCCGACATCGCTGCCGCCGAGCGCCGCGTCGCTGCCGCCAACGCCCAAATCGGCATTGCCGTCAGCGCCTTCTACCCCACCATCACCCTAGGTGGTAACGGCGGTTTCGAAAGCGGGCACGGCGGCACCTTGATTCAGGGCCCCAGTTCGCTCTGGTCGCTGGGCGGCCAGGCAGCCGAACTGCTCTTCGATGCCGGCCAGCGCCACGCCCTCACGGATCAGGCCCGCCACACCTACGAGGCTCAGGCGGCCGCCTACCGGAACTCCGTCCTCCAGGCCTTCGACGACGTGGAAGACCAACTCTCCGGCCTGCGAATTCTGGAGCAGGAGTCCACCGTCGAACAGCGCGCCGTCGAGGCCGCCCAGCATTCCTACGACATTTCCAACCAGCGCTTCAAAGGTGGCGCCACCAGCTACCTCGAAGTCCTCACTGCCGAGGCAACACTGATCCAGAACCAGCGCACCGCCATCGATCTTGGAACCCGCCAGTTCGTCTCCAGCGTCGGCCTCGTCCGCTCCCTAGGTGGAGGCTGGGATGCTGCGCAACTGCCGAAATGACCGGATGCCTGTGATGCTCGTCCGCAATGAGAGTCCGGAAGATTGCGCCGCGATCCGCCTTGCCAACGGAGAAGCATTTGGTCGGCCTGACGAGGCCGATCTTGTTGATCGTTTGCGCGCTCAGGGGGCCGTGCTCGCTTCGTTTGTTGCCGAGGTGGAAGGCAGGATTGCCGGCTACATCCTCTTCAGCCGGATGTCGATTGAGACAACCGATAAGTCCATTGCAGCAGTGGCCTTGGCTCCCCTGGCGGTAATACCGAAGTTCCAACGCCAAGGCATTGGAACGAGGTTGATGGCTCACGGTCTCGATTGGCTGCGCGAAGGAAGCGAGAAGGTTGTTTTGGTTCTCGGCCATCCGGATTACTATCGGCGCTTCGGCTTCCTGACCGACAAGGCTCGCTTTATCGAGAGCCCGTTCAATCCCAAATCCTTCATGGCGCTTGAACTCAAGCCCAATGCGCTCGAAGGCATTCGCGGCAAGGCCCGTTATCCGGACGCCTTTGGGCTCTGAAAACGGGACACCACACGCCATCGGTCGAAAGCCAGTCAAAGGCAGGGAATAAGGATCATGGCAAGCAGCTATAACAATTCCCGAAACTTCTCCAAACTAATTGCGCGCCAATTCCTCAGCCGCCTCGACATACTCACGAATGGCGATCTGAATGTTCGCGAGGGCTTCTTCTTCAGTCGTTCCCTGCGACCAGCAGCCAGGGAGACCGGGGCCCGACACACTGTAACCTGCCTCGGAACGGCGGAGAGCGACGCGGTAGGTTGCCATGGAAGCAATGGTACGCCGCTCTGGAATCGGCGGCTATGAAAAGCCAGCCACAAAGCCGGACCGGCGGGTCTGCCTTTCTGTTCCCTGATCCCTGATCCCTGTTCCCTGGTCCCTACTCCCTGTTCCCCGCTCCCACCCCGTCCTGCCGCACATGGCTATACGCCGCCGGCGGCACTTCCGTCTGCGGCAACCCGGGGCCTTCCCACAGCAACCGCGGCGCACCCTGGCTGACCGAATGCAATCCTTCCAGATGAAACCTGTGCTTCCCGGCGCGCAATCCCAATGAGCCGCGGTCATAGCGCATCGCGTTGCCCGGCGAACCGCAGACCTGGGTAAAGGGCGGACCGGTCCTGGCAACCTCCACGCCGTCGATCACCAGGCGCGCGCCGTCGCGGCTCATCAGGTGAAATGTGTAGCCGCCGTCGGCCGGTATATCGATCTGGCCGTCCCAGGCCGCGGCATACTTCGTGAAGCCGTGCGAATCGGCCTGCAGACCGGGCGACTCGCCGCTGAAAACCGCGCGCTCGGCGGCCAGATCGGGCAGCTCGGTCCACGCGCCCGGAAAGATCTGCCACATGAGTCCCGGTGCGGTGGGCAGCGAATCCCCACCGTCGTCGTACCAGCGGGCTACGGCCACCAACCCCTGCGCGGCCCAGTCCTCCTGACCTTCCGGGTCCACTACATGCAACAACACCCTGAAACGTCCGGCTCCGTTTGCCCCGTCGAGTTCCGTCCCCAGGGCGTCCGGAAAGCGATGGCTCGCCCGGCGGCCGCTCGCTTGGGTTCCGTCTCCGAACAGCCACGTGTAGTGCGCTTTCGGCGAGGCTTGCGCTGTGAAAGTCACCTTGTCCCCCGGACGGAGTACAGGCGGATCCGCCGTAAACGCCGCCACCGGCCCATGCGGAGCAGCAAACTGACCCGGCGGTGTGCCGTCCGCCGTCGCCAGCGGCAGGTCGGCATCGCCTGCAGCGCGGGTCTGGCCGTATTTCACGTTGTCGAAAGTCACGCCCGTCACCTGGCCGGCAATCGTGGAACCGGCCAGCGGCGGCTGATCCAACGCCCAGATGTTGCGGAAGGTAACCCCGCGCACCGCCGGCTCTTCCTGCTCAATCTGCGCCAGCGAGTACCAGTTGTCGAGAATCAAATTCTCAAACGTGAAGCTGGAATGGTCGCCCTTGGCACCGTTCGCGCCCCAGAAGCCGAGCAGGCCGAAGGTCTGTCCGCAGGCGCCGATACCGCCGTGCAGAATGTCGGAATCGCGCAGGGTAAAGTTGCGCGAGTTAAAGGTTTTTCGCGGCCAGGCGGCGCGCACAATGTTGGAAATGCTGGTCGAAAGCTCGCTGTGCTCGATGAGAATGTTCTGGACGTCGTGCCCCGGTCGCAGCATGTCCTCGTCGCTGTAGCCGTCCCAGTTCCCCTGCATGGCAAAAACATCATCCGACGCGCGGATGAAGGCGTCGCGCACCACCGTGTCACCCCCGCCCAGCCAGTCCATCCCGTCCTGGTTGGCGTTGCCCGGATTGCCGCCGATCACGCGCAGGTCGTTGTACGTAAACCCAGTCGAATCCTTCATCTGGATGGACCAGGTCCTGGCCCGCACGATGCAGGTCAGCCCGTCGATCTCCACCTTGCGGGCCCCGAGCGCCCCAAGGCAGTGCCAGTCGGGCTTTTGCATCCAGCCTTCGTCGTCCTTGGGGTTTTGCGGGCCTTCGTACACGATCGTTCCCCGGCCCAGCACTTTCACGTTCTCCACCTTCCACAGGTTCAGGCTGCCGAAGATGTAGGCGCCCGGAGCCAGGTAGACGGTATCGCCGCTTTTCGGATTCAAACTCTCGCGATGAATGCCCGCGGGCACAATCCGCACATTCGGTCCGGCTGGTGGAGGCGGAGGCGGCATTCCGGCAAAAAGAAACAGCATTTCGGCGTGGTTCAGAAAGTCGCCCGGCCGGGCGATTGAGAGCTTGTCCGGCCCCGGAAGCCGGAAGCGGATCGTCTGGCCAACGCGCGTGGGCCGCAATCCCAACCGCCACGGCTGAATGTCCACGCCCCGATCCCAGAAGCCAGGTTCGGCGGCCGTAACTTCAATGTTCACCGGCCCGGTCACATCGAAGCTGGCAAACTCATAGCTTGCCGCAGCGTGGGCAACGTCCACCGGCTGACCGTTCACGCGGATGGTGAAGGCCGTCGAACGCAACTCCTCTGGAACCGGAACGGCCTGAACGCGGGATGCGGCCCGTGCGGCCAGCGGAAGCGCGAGAAGGACGACGAGCAGTCGACGAAAACTCAGCAAAAAGACGAACCCCGGCAATCAAGTGAGAATGAAACCACTGTAGCACCGTGCAGGCAGCCGTCGGCCCGCTCAATCCACGGCCAGCGACAGTGCAGCGATCAGCGTCCAGCCGTTGGTCTTGCCCGTGTAACTAGCGGTGAGGGCGTGCGTTCCGTGGGCCAGTTTCGCTGTGCAGGCGTAGCTCGTTTGGGTTGTTTGGCTGGCCGTGCACAGCTGCGTCTTGCCGTCGAGAATGGTCCACGTCCCCGCCAGGTTGGTCGCGCCCGGCGCGGTCAGCGTTGCCGTCAACTGCAGGCTCTGGTTGGCCTTGGGAGCGGCGACGCTCGAGGCCAGCGCCAGCGTTGGCTGCGTAATGGTGTAGGTGGCCGAGGCGACGGCGGAGTTGGTGGACTCGCTCGCCGTGGCGATGGCCTCGATGGCGGTGGTGGAGGTGACGGCGATGGGTCCGGTGTACTTTACTGACGCGGACGTGGGCGCAGAGCCGTTGACCGTGTAGTAGATGGTAGCCCCAGCGGTGGTGCTGGCCAGCGCTACGCTCTGCGTTCCGGTGTATTTGCCCGCTCCGGGCGAAAACGTCGGTGCGGCCGCAGGGTTCTCGATCACGTAAGCCGCCTTGGCAACTGAAGAGTTTGTGAAGCCGGAGGCGACGGCGATGGCCGAAACCGTCGTTGTCGACTTGATCGTAAGTGCGCTCGAATAGAGGCTGGATGCGGTGGTGGGCGTGGTGCCGTCAAGCGTGTAATAGATCTTCGCTCCGCTGGTGGTCGAGCTCAGCGTCACCGTCTGCGCGGCCGTATAGGTGCCGGCAACGGGCGAAAAGGCCGGTGCCGCCGCGGTCGTGGAAGAGCCCGTGAATGCGTAGGTAGCGGATGTAGCGGGAGCATAAAGGCTGTCGCCTGCATAAGCGGCGGTCAGGTTGATCGTTCCCGTGGTCGAAAGCGAGACGTCCTTGAGCACAGCGCCCTGAATGCGGCCGGTCTGGAGCACGTAAAGAGCGCTG
>JBEKTB010000140.1:0-18668 GCA_049516495.1 Occallatibacter sp. | reverse complement strand
CGCATATTGGCCATGCCCACTTGCGGATTGTTGCGCGGCTCGGGCAGGTTGCCGGTGGCCCACCCAAGCACGGCCGGGGTTCCGGCGCAGACAGAGACTTGATGCTTGCCGCCCTCCACGCGCTCCAAAACCTCAAAGGAGCCGCCGTCACGCATCTCGATCTGGTCCACGCCCTGGAACTGGTCGGTAATGCCGAGGCGCTCGCCAACGAGTTGCAGCGTCACACCCGCGCCACGCGTGGCAGATTCCCAGCCGCCGAAGAGGAACAGTTTCGTTCTGTCCAGGTCTGGAATCGCGGCGATGGCCTCTGCCAGTGCGGCCGCCGTTGCGTGCGCGTCAACAAATCCGCCGATGGGGCCGTCGATGGGAACCAGTTGGAAGCCGACCTTCTGGGCCACGGTCATCATCACCTGTTGCAGCTTGGCCTTGGGGCCGAGCGAGACCAGCCAGACTTTACTGCCGGGATTCTTCGCGGCCAGGTTGGCGGCTTCATAGAGAGCGCTGGCGGCCCATGGGTCGAGTACTGCGGGCAAGACCATCTCGTTCTTCAGCCCTGGACCGTTAGGCCCGGTTACCGGCTCCAAAGTTTGCAGCGGATCGGGATCGATGCCCGCGCAAACCACGATATGTACTGCATTTGCCATTCTTTTCTTCCTTTTTTCTTTCCTATCGAGATCGATTCAAGGGAGTCCGCGTGCCGGGCCGCGCACAGACAGAAGACCTCTACGGAACAAGCCGCAGCGCATTTGCGCTCCGCTCACGCAGAGCTTCGTCCTCGATGATCAAGCTATCGTAACTTAATAGAATATCAGCGCGCTCGCGTGGCAACGGAGTCAGTTACTCGGAAACGCCCGTGACCGTGCAACGCCAGACAATCCCCTCGGGGAGCAGTACCTCATACTCTTGACCGATCGGCGGGACGCTCGCCTTGGGCGAATCCTTCAATAGGCGCGCCTGAAAGTCGCCCAGAGACAACGGAGTTTGATAGCTACCGGAAATCCATGTCCAGGCCCCCAGCAACTCGATCTTCTTTCCGTTCAGGACCGCATCCGCGTAGGCCACATCTTCGTTCCGTTCTGTGGCGAGAAAATTCGGACCGGTCCAGCTTGGACTCGCGTAATAGGTTCGGATATGGACTCCGGAGATATGCACCTTGAGCGGGTAATCGACGCCCTGCTTGGCTCGGGGGGCCTGCCCAAAGCGTGTCTTCTGACCATGGATCGGAGCTATCGAGCAGAGCAGCAGGAACAAAACTGCAAAGATATTTCTCATCGAACACCTCGCGAAAGGAACTCCAAAGGAATCTCCTCCTTAGCGAACACACGATGATTTGTTTAGTTACTGCCGATGGTGAGAATATCTCAATTCTCCGCCGAATGCAGTCCGCCCGCGCCGGCGCGAAACTCGATGTTTCCGAATTCGCCGTCGGGCGACTGGCTGCAATTCCACACGCAGGCTCCGCAGTGAACGCACTTTTCGCGTTCAAAGGCCGGCATGCCGTCCGCGCCCAGGGTGATGGCTTGGCCGGAGCACATGGCGATGCAGGTCTTCTCGTCGCACGCAATGCACAGGCCCGCATCGCGGAACGTCACATGATCGGCGAAGCCCGGCATGGCCTGCACCTTGCCGCCCATCAGCAGCGCATCCTGGTGCGAGACCAGCAGGCGGCCATCGAAGGGAATCTCCGGCCAGCCGCGCGCGGTCATCAGCGCCTCGTGCAACGGACGCCCATCGGCAAGAGCCACGGCCGCGGCGTCCTTGAGCGTGAGTCCGTCGCGCGAACTGGAAATCTGCTTGTGGGCCGGGGGAATCCGCGCCTTGAGCGAGAGTTTTCCGCCGGTGAGTCCTGCCAGCGCCATGCCGATCAGGCCTTTGACCACTCCACCGTGGAAGCCGTTGCGCGCGTTCTCCGCCTCACGTGCGCCGCGCTCCACTGCGCTTGCGCGGCGGCGCGTTTCATACGTGGCGGCAAGATTCTCCTGTGTGAAAGGCTTGCCGGCGCGGAGCAGTTCAATCACCGCCTCGCCCAGTTGCGTTCCTGTGGCCCAGGCCTCGTCCACGCCGGAGCCGGTGAGCATGTTGGTCGAACCGGAGCCCTCGCCGATGCGCGCATAACCGTCGCCGGAGAGGAACGGCTCGCCGTGGCGGCCCGACTCTTCCAGAGACTTTGCGCCCCATGACCGCAGCGTTCCGTCCTTCAGAACCTTCCACAGCGCGGGGTGCTGAATGTAGTGCTGCAGGTAGCGATAGGCGGTGCGCGAAGGATCGCTCATCCACGAGGGAACGAAGATGCCTACCGAGACCAGCCGCTCCGGATGCACGTAAAGGAAGCCGAAGATCTCTGGCTCGGGGAATCCAAAGGTGTGCCAGACGGTTCCCGGCTCCAGGGTCGAGTCCTCGGGCAGTTCGATGACGAACTTCATGCCCAGAGCCCACTCGCGATGCGCATGTCCTTCGGGCAGACCGAGCTTTTCGTCGATGGCCTGGCCAACTGCTCCGACTGGGCCGTCGCCCACGACCGTGAGCGCCGCGCGCACATCCATTCCGGCCATGAAGCCGTCAGTTGGTGCGCCATTCTTTTCCACGCCCTGGTCAGCGAGGCGCAGGCCTTCCACTTTTTTCCCAGAGATGATCGGCTCGCTGACCGGCGTTCCCGGCCAGATCTGTACCAGCCCCGTGGCCATCAGTTGCGACCCAACCCACTGGTTGAACTGGCCGATGGACATCACCAGGCCGCCGTGCTTGTGCAGAAAAGACGGCGTCCAGGGCAGCTCGAATGCACTGTCTTTCACTCCCAGGGGCTTTCCCGTGACGCGAAGGAAGAGATCGCCGAGCCGCAAAAGCGCGGAGCGACGGCTGGCGCCGATGGGGTCAAGCAGGTACATCACCCGCTCGCTTTTCACTTCGACGGCCATGGGAATCTCGGCCGGGTTCAGCTCCGGAAAGCTGGCACGAATGCTCTGCCCCTGGGTGACCACGCCGCTGACGCCCGCGGCAATATCGTCGGCGCGCTCGTAACAGAGCACCTGGAGCGGCATGCCGGGCATGGCCTTGCTCTCAAAGGCCGGATCGGCGGGGTTTTCGTTCCAGGCCTTCGTGAGCGTCGAAAGAAAACCGCCCATGGCAGGACCGAAGCCTGCGCAGGCGATGTCTACCTCCATCGTCTGGCGATCGATTGCTTCGGCTTGGGTTTCCACGCTCATGCGGGTCTCCTGGTGGACGTTTTCGGTTCGGGTTTGTGGGTTCCACCCTAGCCGCAAAAGGAAAAACGCGGCGAGAGCGGGGCGCCCGGTGTGTTCGATCAAAGGGCAAGCTAGCAGCTAGTAGCTAGAAGCTAGCAGCTGCTTCTACGCCGGGTAGTCCAGCGCTTCGGGAATCATGACCCTGGCAACCGTCTCCGCGGCGCGGTCCTTGGCCAGGCGCGAGCCGCTCAGGCAGGTGGACAATTTGTTTTGCAGGCGCAGGAATTCGCCGTTGCGGCCGCAATCCGCGCAGGGACCGGCCTTTTGGGGATGGCTGCCGTCCGCGGCCAGCACGTCCACGGCCATGGCCGAGATGCCGGGCATCGTGTCTTCCAGATCCTCAAGTTCGCTGGCCAGGAAGCAGCCGGTGTGCTCTTCGTCCTTCCAGTGGGGGTGTTCGTTATAGCCGAAGACCAGTTCCGCGCAGATGCGGGAAACTTCTCCCGCCGCCTGCGCCGCCTGCGTGTGGCACAGATCGCTGAGGAACTGGACCGTCCCTTCGAGGCCCTCCGAAGCGACCGGATCGTCGCCGCCGCGGGCTTCGAGTTCGAGCACATCGAGAATCTGCCAGCGCGAGGCCAGCAGCCAGCACAGCGCGTCGGCCAGCGGGAAGGTCACGCCCTGGCGCTGCCCGTGATAGAGCTTGCCGCCTGCCGCGTCGGTAGCCTTCTGCAGATGGTTCAGCGTCCACAGCCACATCTGCATCGCCGAAGCCAGGGTGCAGGCGCCGGTTCCCGGATGCTCGCTGGCGATGCGCCGCATCTCCCCGGTCCAGGCGCGGAATTCAGCCAGGAAGACGTCGGAGGTCATGGTCACGGTCAACTGCCGGCGCTGCACGGCTTCAGGGCCTTCGTAGGTGGCTTCCAGTTGCGCGTCCATCCACTTGTTGGCCAGGAATCCCGGGCAGTCTTCAGTGATGCCGTAGCCGCCCATGAGGCTCACGGCTTCGCGCAGGATGTTGGTGCCGTGGCCGGTGTTCCAAAGCTTGGTGGCCGGGCACAGCACGTTGCCTTCGGCGTCGCGAAGAACATACTGCACCAGCGGATCCGTCTCAAGTTCTGCACGCCGCGGATCGTTCGGCTCAAGCGACAGTAGCTCAATGGCCCGCTGTTCGCTCTCCTTCAGCGCCTTCATTTCGGAGCGTCCGCCCTGGATGCCGCGATCCTTCAGGATGGCTATCTTCTGTTTCTCGATCGGGTCCAGCTCATCGAACAGGCGCGCGGTGGCAAAGCCCAGCGAAGTGGCCGCCTCGCCCGTGGCCCAGACGTCCACCAGGCGATGCAGCGCGTCTTCCCGCTGCTGAATGCCTTGCTCGTAGCGCACCGTGCCGGGCTTTGCGCCTTCGGCCCCGCGGAAGCGCTCGCGCTGGTAGCGAATGACCGGCTCGACGGCCGAGAGCAGCTTGGCCGCCGTCATCAGGCCCACGGTTACGCGAGTGCGGCGGAAGACCGCCTCAATGATTTCGCCATGGCTGAAGTTCGGGACGATGACGCCGTCCTTCACCGTGTATCCGCCCACAATGCGGCTGGCCGGCACTTTCAGGTTAAAAATCGGGTCGCCGGTGGACGAAAGCTGATGGACCAGCTTCTTGGTAGGAGTTCCGTGATCGAAGGTACCCTCGTCCGTATCTTCCAGGATCACCACGCAACTGCCCTTGATGCGCGGATCGTCGGAGTTGACCGCGGCGGTGACGAAGTTGGCGAAGGCGATGTTGGTGATGAACCGGCCGCGCTTGTCCACCTGCAGCCAGGGCTCCTCGCCGTCTTTCCACTCGGCCACGCGCAGCTTGCCGCTCAACATGCCGGTGTCCACGCCGACGTACGGGATTGGTTCCGTCAGGACGAATGCGCCGCGCCAGGGCTTGCGATCCTCACCCGGCTGCGGAGGAGCGGAAAGGCTCATGTAGTGGTTTGCCTGTTCCTGGGTGCCGCGCTCGTGAATGGGCGATAGCGCCAGAAAGCCGGCCAGGCTGGCCGTGGCCGCGCCGCCGTCTACCCAGGCCAGCTCGAATGCCGCCAGCGACAATGCCAGGTTCTTCGGCCCGGCGATGAATCCACCTTCTTCCGGCTCCATGAAGATCGCGGTGATGCCGGCGCGATCAAACGCCTCCAGCATCTCGTTTTTTCCAGGGGTCCACTCGTGCGTGTTGCGTTCCCCGGCCGCCACCATGCGAGCCACTGTGCCCCGCGCCACTCCGCGCGTCGACTGCACCAGCATTTGCAGGTCGAACCGGTCCGCGTACCGCCATTGAATCTGACGCACCGCGTCGCCAGGAAGGGTGAGCATGGTTTTTGTCTCGGATAACGCAGATGAACCCATAAATTTCGTCCTCAAGCAGCGGTCATATTGTGCTTGAACAGGCCTCATTTTGCGTGTGACCCGTATCACCTTGACCCGACGGCAGCTACCTGCCGTTCATTCAGCGGAAACAGCGGAATAATTCGAAAGTTCGAGCGGATCGATTGCCGAAAATGCAAGAGCACGCAATCCGAGGTGTGATTCGAGTCACATGCAGCGGACCAGCGCAACCGGTATGAAAGATACTTGTGCAGAAAACTTTGCCCATGGCCAAGGTCCTGAAGGCTCTTTCCTTCGAGGCCGGGGAGATAGTCATGGCGTCCGATGGGCGGTTGATCGCCTGGGCGCAGGACCGTAAAGGCAAGACGCTGGCATACAGAGGCAAACTGGCCGATATACAGGATCAGGGACGTTGTCCCGTGCATTCATGCGCTCGAGAAATGGGGCGCGCGCAAGGCAAGCTCAGACCGTTGGGGTGTGAACCGGAAGAGACAGGCAGCAGTCCTTTTTCTCCCGTACCTGGAAGCGGTTGGATCGAACGGAGTTGAACATGAAGACTGCTTCCACTATGGCGTTGGCGATTTTCGCGTCTGCGCTGCTTTTCGTCGCGATGCCGCAGGTTGCGAGGGCGGAGACGGATTGCCTCTCCTGCCACGCGGACAAAAGCATGCAGGACGGCTCGGGCCACAGTCTGGCCGTCGATGGCGCCAAATTCAACGCCAGCATCCACGGCGTGCTGAAGTGCGGCGATTGCCACAGCAACATCAAGGACTATCCACATCCGGACAAAATCGAGCCGGTAAAGTGCGCCGCCTGCCACGCCGACCAGGCGTCGGGCTTGGCCGGAAGCGTGCATTCCGACGGCAAGGAGCATCCCTGCACCAGTTGCCACGGCGATTCGCATTCCATCTTTCCCAAGACTGATTCCCGGTCGGCAGTCTATCCGCTCAACATTCCGCGCACCTGCGGCGCCTGCCACGGCAGCGATGCGATGGCCAAGAAGCACGGACTGCCCAACGTCTATCCGCTGTACATGGACTCGATCCACGGCTTTGCTCTGAGCAAGGAAGGGCTGCTGGTGGCCGCAAACTGCCAGAGTTGCCACGGATCGCACAACATTCTGAGCCACACGGACAAGCAGAGCGCGACCTACAAGACCAACATTCCCAACACCTGCGGAAGCTGCCACGCGGGAATCACGGCGGACTACGAGAACGGCGTACACGGCAAGGCCATCGCGGCCGGTCATCTGGGCGCGCCGGTTTGTTCCGACTGCCACACCGCCCACGCCATCGAGCAGCCCACGGCCGACGCCTTTCGCATGCAGTCCACGCCCATCTGCGGCAACTGCCACAAGGACAAGTTCTCCACCTACCGGGATACCTTCCACTCGCAGTTGAGTTCTCTGGGCGGCTACGTGGAAACGGCGCGCTGCTGGGACTGCCACGGAGCGCATGAGATTCTGCCCGCGTCCGATCCCCGCTCGCCCGTGAACAAGGCCAACCTGGTGAAGACCTGCGGCCGCTGCCATGCCGGCGCAAACGCCAGCTTCGTCCAGTACCAGCCGCACGCCAACGCACGCGTTCGCAAGCTCAACCCTGCCCTTTATTTCATCCGCTTGTTCATGAACCTGCTGCTGGCCGGCACCCTCACCTTCTTCGTGATTCACACCATACTGTGGCTGATCCGCTCGCGATACGACCAGATCAAGAGACGGTCTGCAAAAGGAGTAAAGAATGACTGATCTGGAGCAAGCCGCAGACGGCAACAAGCAGCAGGGCAGCGCGAAGGGCCGATTCTTCATGCGCTTCACGCGGGCGCAGAGATACCTTCATGCGACCCTGTTCACCACCTTCCTGGGACTGGCGGCGACCGGCCTGCCGATGCGCTTCAGTGAGAGCGCGTGGGCGCGCCGCATCGCCAGCGGAGTAGGCGGATTCGGCGCCATCATCTTCTTTCACAAGCTCTGCGCGGTGGTTCTGACGCTGGCCTTTCTCATTCACGTGAAAGACCTCTTTACCCGTGCATTCATTCATCGCGAAAAGGGAATCTTCTGGGGATCGACCTCCATGGTCGCCAACTGGAAGGATGCGAAGGATATGTTCGGGCACATTCGCTGGTTCCTGGGGTTGGGACCCAAGCCGCAGTTCGGGCGCTACGCCTATTGGGAAAAGTTCGATTACTGGGCGGTTTTCTGGGGCATGATTGTCATCGGCTTCTCAGGGTATGCCATGTGGTTCGCACCCTTCTTCGCACGCTTCCTGCCCGGCTGGGCATTGAACGCCGTGCTGGTGATTCACAGTGAAGAAGGCCTGCTTGCAATTCTGTTCATCTTCTCCATCCACTTCGTCAACACCCATCTGCGCCCGGACAGTTTCCCCATGGACATGGTGGTGTTCACCGGCGTGGAGAGCGAAGAGGAGTTCAAGCACAAGCGCCCGCAGGAGTACGAAAAGCTTGTTGCCCAGGGAAAGCTTGAGACGAGAGTTGCCGAGGCTCCGGCGACCTGGCTCACAAACTTCTCCAGGGTGGTTGGGACCATCGCCATTCTGATCGGCCTGACTCTCCTGGTGCTGACGCTCAGCGCGTACATCCGCGAATAGAGTATCTGTTTGCGCACCAACATCGGGCGCCCCAGGTCTCGATTTTGAGACCTGGGAAAGTGGAGCAGTATCGGATGTCCCGGGTCCTCGTCGCGGGTGCCCACGGTCTCGATTTTGAGACCGGGGAAGACACCACCCCGGCTCCGTTTCCGGCGAACAACGAGCCTCCCCGGCTCCCTCTTTCCTGTAAAGAACTGAATCGAAAACACTGAAGTCCTTGTGACTCCAGTCACAGCGGGTTCTTCCCCCCTGAGCATCTCCTCGAGGTCGTGAACTCCGCCAGTAGAATTCTCACTCCAACGCTCGCCCTATCCCTGCTCGTTTGGGCTTGTGCGGCTCACGCTGAGCACAAACTCAAGGACAGCGACTGCCTGGCCTGCCACTCCGACGCCACCATGACCGCGGAAGTGAACGGCAGGCAGGTAAGCCTGTACGTCGATCAGGACAAGCTCAAGCATTCCATCCACGGCGGCATGTTTGCCTGCGTCGATTGCCACAAGGATGTGAAGAGCCTGGTGCATGAGACCACCCCGCAGAAAGTCACCTGCGCCCAATGCCATGCCGATGCGCAGGAAGCGTATGCGCATAGCCTGCACGCTAAGGCCAACAAGGCCGGCAACAGTGCGGCGGCCAACTGCCAGGACTGCCACGGCGGCGCGCACGAGATTCTCGCCGCGGACGACGCCAAGTCGCCCGTGAATCACTCGAATATTCCCACCACCTGCGGTCGCTGCCACGGGCAGAAGTTTCTCGTCGAATCGAACGGCGACAGCGCGCAGAGTTTTATGTCCTATCAATCCAGCGTGCATGGGCTGGCCATCGAAAAGGGATCGAAGAAGGCCGCGGTCTGTACCGACTGCCACGGCGCGCACGAGATTCTTCCCGCCAACGATCAGAAGTCTCCGATTTATAAATTCAATGTTCCAGCCACCTGCGGCAAGTGTCATACCGAGGTGGCGCAGACCTTCATGCAGAGCATCCACGGGCAAGGAATCGCGCGCGGCAACGGGCTGGCCCCGGTCTGCACGGATTGCCACGGAATTCACTCCATCAAGGCGCACATCGATCCCAACTCATCGGTCTCCGAGCAGAACATTGCGCGTTCCACCTGTGCGCGCTGCCATGAAGGCGTGCGCCTATCGCAGGAGTTCGGCGTGGCCGGAAATCGGATGTCCACGTATATGGACAGCTATCACGGGCTGGCTTCGGAAGGCGGTTCGGCGGTGGTGGCCAACTGCGCCAGTTGCCATGGCGTGCATAACATCCTGCCTTCGAGCGACCCGCGTTCCACCATCAATCGCGCCAACCTCGACGCGACATGCGGCAAATGCCACAAGGGCGCCACGCAGAAGTTCACACTCACCAAGGTCCATCTGGAGGACGGCGTCCACGCCCGGGATATCGATTCGGTTGCGGTGCGCTGGGTGAGGATGATTTACATCGTCCTGATCCTGCTGGTGATCGGAGCGATGCTGCTGCACAACGTCATCATCTGGCACAGCAAGGCGGTTCAGCGGCGCAGGATGCAGAATCCCGTGATGGTTCGCATGACCACCAATCAGCGCTGGCAGCACCTGATTCTGCTCATCAGCTTCATCGTCCTGGTTCTCACCGGGTTTGCGCTCAAGTTTCCCTATTCATGGTTCGCCGAACTGCTTGGTATGAGCGAAAGACTGCGCAGCATCGTTCATCGCGTGGCCGGCGTGGGGCTGATTGCAGAGGGAATCTATCACATCTTCTATCTGCTGGCCGCGCGCGAAGGGCGACGGATGCTGCGCGACATCGCTCCCCGGCCCAAGGACGCATTCGATGTCTGGAAGGCAATGTTGTACTACCTCGGCACCTATGGCGAGAAGGCCGAGTATTGGGCGCTGGTGTGGGGCACCGCGCTGATGGGCGTCACCGGCGTCATGATGTGGGCCAAGGTCTGGGTGGGCAACCTGCTGGCGCGCTGGTGGGTCGATGTGGCCACCGCCATCCACTTTTACGAGGCGATTCTGGCCACGCTGGCCATCGTGGTCTGGCATTTCTACCAGGTGTTCTTCGACCCCGATGTGTATCCGATGAACTGGGCCTGGTGGGATGGCAAAATGCCCGTCGAGCACTATCGCCATGAACACGGGCTGGATGCCGCGGCGGTCGCGGAAGCCGAAGGAAAGCCGGCTCAGATTTCGGCTCAGGAGACAAAGCCGCCGGAGGAGTAATTCACAGTTGGGAACCTTGCAGCGGCTCTGCCTTGCGGAACCGCTGCGGAGATTGTCTGAAAGTCTTCTTTCATGGGCAGGTTTTGGTAGGTCGGGGTTTTAACCCCGACAACGGAACAGGCAGAATCGGCCGGGCTTTAGCCCCTGAGGCATGGCCTTTGAAGGCGAGTTTCCAGCCAGGTCTTCAGATCCGCCAGTTGTCGGCGCGCCAGTCCTTGATCCGCTCCTTGATCTGCTTGCGGGTCAAGTTGTGTTCCAGAGCCTGCTTGGCCAGTTCTACTACCTCGTCGTCGGCCGCAAAACGCAGGCCAATCAACTGGTCTTCCGTCAGGCGATAGATCTGCGTATGCCATTCCGAGGGAGCCAGCGCCTGCAACCGCAGCCGCTCCTCGAGCCGAATCACGCGGTCCTGCACCTTGAGCGGGTAGCTGCGCAGCTTGAGGACCGGTATGAACAACACCACCGACAGCACCAGGAACCATGCGGCATCGATGTTCCGATGATGCCATAGGTGGACGAGGGCGAAGATCAGGTTGGCAAAGACAGCGAACAGCAGCACGAAATGGAACGGCGGATCGAGCCGTCCA
The DNA here is from genome assembly GCA_049516495.1 of Occallatibacter sp. Taxonomy (GTDB): domain Bacteria; phylum Acidobacteriota; class Terriglobia; order Terriglobales; family Acidobacteriaceae; genus Telmatobacter. The sequence continues at coordinate 7,734 of JBEKTB010000140.1, read as the reverse complement.
TGGTTCTTGAGATTTTGCGATGTGGACTTACTCATGCGTGTCCTTGATTTCTGTCAGGCCGGAATTGTCTGTCACGGTCTCACCTGCTTCCGCGGAGATTGTGGCAGCGACGCTGGAGGCCTGCTCGCCTGCGCTCAGGGGATTCTCGGCGGCGCGGGCCGGAACTGTCAATGCCGCTAAATTGTCCGGAGCCAGCAATTGCGGATGCTTGGGGACGAGGTGGTAGCGACCGCGCACCAGGTAATCCACAAACAGGCCGCCGGCCAGATAGGGATTCAGGACCGCGATGGGAACAGCATAGCCGGTGGTGGCCAGCGACTCGGCAATACTCTTGTTCGACCGGCTCAGCCGGCGATAGCCGGGAATCTGCGGAATCTCAAACACCGTCAACTGCGCCTCAGGATGCCTGTGGGCATAACGCACCAGCTTGTAGGTGATCTGCTTGGGCGTGGTCATGCCCGCGTCCGGAAAGACACTGCGCTTGAAGGTCCCCGGGAAGTACAGATTCAGATTGAGGCGTGCGAAATCCGAGCAATTGTTAAAGAGAAGGTTGAAGTGCGAGCGATTCTTGCCGGCATTCATCAGTGCGATGAACGCATCGTCCTGTTCCTCGCTGGTCTCAAAGCGGAAGGCGTAGATGCGCCGCTCATAGGAGACGCCGACGAGTTGGGTCCAGCCGCCATGGAGGAAACTTCCCGGGTGAATATCCTCGCCCAGGCCGAGCAGATGAGCTTCGTGGTAGCGGTCGCGCAACCGGCTGACGGTCGCGCGGTCAACATGCGCAGGCACGTCGGAGGCATTCTCAACCGAATAGAGATACGGAACCAGCGGGATCGCCACCCAGTCGTAGCCGTTGATCCCCTGGTAACGGGAGACGACGGCGCCCAACTCGCCCGCCTGGCAGCGGCGCAACCGGGTCGGAGTTTCCGCGCAGATACGCTCAAAGTAGATGGCGTTGTGCCCGGTCGGATTGAGGGCGCCGAAGAAGCCGTACGGCTCCTCCATGAGCAGGGCTGCCTGCCCCCGGCACTCTAAAGAGAAAGTGGTCGATACAACCAAGGCCATGAAAGCAAATGCGGTTGTGCGGAGTTTTCGCATAAAGGGCATCGGTCCTCCGTGGTCAGGATCTGAAAAACTTCCTTTCAGTTGTAGTCCGCTTCCGGAAATTGGACTGCACGGCTCATAAGATGCAAACGAGGCGCGACCGAGCCTGGCTTGAAACAGAGGATGCCGGCGGTGAACTGCCGCAAATCGACCGTCTCTCCTGGAAAAGTTGGACACCTGTTGAGGGAAAAAGTTGCGGCCTGGGTCCCCGGACCAGGGCAATCGCATGAATCCATCTTGTTGACGAGCCTGGTTCCGATTTCTATCGCGCTGGAGGCGCAACGGTCTCTAGCCCCGCGCTTTAGCGTGGGGATTGTCCTCAATATATCGTTCATGCGATTGCCCTGGGTTCCTCCGACTCGAGCGATGCGGAGCGTGGCGCGCGAGGTCGTTTACTCTGGTAGCGTCATTTTTTGCTCGTAGTCTCGGTTGCAATCGACTGCCCGATACTTCGCCGGCATCGTCGATTCAGTCCAGAAATCCTGCCGTCGCATCCCATCCTCTCCATTTTTTTGCGCAAAGGGTGGGAGACCATCGATCATGGACAGGCCGGATCCATGATGTCCTACCGTGAGGTCCTTCTTGAAACTGCGCAATTTGCTTCTGCTTGCCTTGCTGCCTGGCGCATCTCTGTGCGCGCAAATCACTCTGCCGACTATTCTGGCGAACCACATGGTGGTGCAGCGCGACCTGCCGGTGCATGTCTGGGGACTAGCCGCGCCGGGAGAGGCCGTCAGCCTGTACTTTCGCGGCGAGACCCGGTCGGTGAAGGCCGGGCAACTGGGCCGGTGGAGCGTTTACCTCAAACCGGGCGCTGCCGGAGGGCCGTTTCAAATGACGGTACAAGGCACGCCCATGGCTACAGGCAAAAGCGCCGCGCCCGCCCAGACCATCACGCTCGACGATGTGCTGGTGGGCGACGTGTGGGTCGCCTCGGGCCAATCCAATATGGGGTTTGCGATGCGTGAGGCGGCTACTGCCGCGGAGGATTTGCCTCGTGCTGCCAGCCCGCGCATTCGATTGCTACAAGTCAAGCAGCGCGCGTCGGATTATCCGCGGGGCGATGCGGAGACGGATGGCTGGGCAGCTTCCTCGCCGGAGACGGCAAAGAACTTCTCCGCGGTTGCCTGGTACTTTGCCCGCGAAATCGAGCAACGGGAAAAGGTGCCTGTTGGGATCATCGATTCGACCTGGGGCGGCACGGTGGCCGAGTCCTGGACGCGCATGGCCGCTCTCGGCCAGGATGCAGCGCTGGCGCCTGTTTTTGTTTCCTGGGGCAAGATGACCGAGCATGAAACGGATGCGCTGCTGGAAGACAAGGACGAGGAACGCCAGCGTGAAGAGGCCAGGGCGCAGGGCAGGCCGGAGCCGCAATTCGGGTGGCATCCGCAGTTGGCCAGTTGGGGACCTGGCCAGCTCTGGAACGGCATGATCGCGCCGCTGACGCCTTTTCCCATCCGCGGCGTCATCTGGTATCAGGGCGAGAGCAACAGCGCTCTCGAAAGAGCGCCGCTCTACAGCCGCCTGTTTCGCACCCTGATTGAGGATTGGCGGCTGCAGTGGGGCGTGGGCGATTTCCCGTTCCTCTATGTGCAGATTTCAAACTTCAAGTCGACCCCGGCCGAGGACTGGGCCACACTGCGCGAACAGCAGTTGAAGGCTCTGGCGTTGCGCAACACGGCCATGACTGTCACCATTGACATTGGCAACCCCGACAACGTGCACCCCACCGATAAGTTGGATGTCGGCTTGCGGCTGGCCCGCGCCGCCCGCGCTCTCAGCTACGGCGAGGCCATCGAGTACTCCGGGCCGCTTTATCGCCAGGCGACACCGGAAGGAAGTGCGATGCGCGTATGGTTCGACCACGCAAAGGGACTGAGGTCGAAGGCCGGCGCGGTTCCCGGGTTTGAGGTCGCGGGCAGCGACGGAAAGTTTTCGCCGGCCACGGCCACCATTGAGGGCACGACGGTTGTCGTAACGAGTCCATCGGTATCGGAGCCGGTCTTTGTGCGCTACGGCTGGGCCAACAGCCCGCAGTGCGACCTATTCAACGGCGACGAGCTGCCCGCTTCACCATTCACATCCGTGCCGTAGGTCTCTGACCGCTTGTTCTTGTACCGACTGCGGGTGCCCCAGGTCTCGGGGTCCCCAGCGACAGGTCCTCGCTGCTGGGGTGAGGATTCGTTTTTGAGACCTGGGAAGTACAAAATCTCATGGTCGGAGTACTAACGGACCACATCCGTGCCGTAGCTGCCGGGGCACCGGCTATCCCGCGAGCTTTTCCGCTGCGCGCGAGTAGCGGATGACGTCTACCGTCGAGGTTGCCACCAGGCCCTCTTCGACCATGGCGTCCAGGTGCGGGGTCAGCTTCGCAATCTGCTCCTCGGTGTCGATGATGCTCAACTGGATGGGCGCGTCTTTGGAGAAACTCCAATGGCTGCTGCGCCTAATGCGCGTGCCCGATCCGTAGCCCTCGATGCCGCGAAAGACGACGGCTTCCGCGATGCCCAGTTCCTTGCATTTGGCCAGAATCGCCTCGTGCAGGGGCTTGCCCTGCCAGCGGTCGCCTTCTCCGAAATGAATGCGCAGCATGCGAGCGGTGAACACTTCCTTCATTCCCGGAACCTCACTCAATCCCCTGTGCTTTCGGGCGATGCGGACGCCCGGCCGGGCTCGGCATCGAGCGCGCGATAGGCAAACTTGATGATGTCCACGTCGGAAAACACCACCAGGCCCTCCGCCACCATCTGGTCGACAAGGGGCAGAAAGGCGCGCAGCTTTTCGGCCGTATCGATGGCGGAAAGCATGATCGAACCATTGTGGGTGGACACCAACGGCTTGTCCTTGTGCACGCGGCGGTGCGCGCCATACCCCAGGATGCCCCGATAGACCGTGACTCCCGCAAGGTCGTTGGCCCGCATGGCCTCGACCAGCGCGTGGTAAAGCGGCTTGTCCTTCCAGCGGTCTTCCTCGCTCACGTAGATGCGCATCATCTGCGCCTTGCCTTCAATCTTCAGGTGCGCGGGAATCGCCGGCTGCTTGGGCTTGGAAACCTCGGCCGGCTTGGCCACCGTGGTCTCCTGCATCTCGATCAAACCGCTGCCGGCCAACTCTTCAAGCTTGCCCAGAATCGTCTCCACCTTCTCGCGGGTTTCGATGAACTCGATCTTGATGGGCAGCTTGTCTGAAATTTCGACCAGGTGCGCGGCGTGCATGTGGTGGTCCGCCCCGAACCCGGCGATGCCCTTGGTCACGGTGGCCCCGGCAACGCCGCGATAGAAAAGGAAGTCGAGAATGCTGGAGTAGAGCGGAACCCCATGATGCGTGGCTCCATCGCTCAAGTAAATGGTGATCTTTACCGCTTTTCCCGGCTGCAACATACTCTCTCCCCGCGGGCAACTGAGGATTCTACCGCAATCGGCCCCGCTGGTGCGTTCCTCACACCGCGAACGGCGTTAAGAGATGGTTTCGGCCAGCAAGGCGCCGCACCAGGTGGCGGCAAGGCCGCCAATAAGGCTGCCAACTGCGTAGAGGGCCCCCAGCGCAAAGGCTCCCGCGCGCAAGGTGGAAAGCGTCTCCCATTCATAGGTGGAAAAAGTGCTGTACGCGCCGATGAATCCCACCGGAATGAGGAATCTCCAGGCCGGACTCAATCCCGCCCGCTTGCCCAGGTAGGTAAGCGAGAAACCGATGATCACGCAGGCCGTGATGTTGATGACGAAGGTGCCATAGGGAAACTTCGTTCCCATGCGATTGGCGATCGTCGAACCAACCCAGTATCTAGCTATGGAACCGAGTGCGCCTCCGATTGCGATGAGTAAGTACTTCTGCAACCTTATTCCTCCTCAACCGTCTGTTCACGTGCACCGACGCGTGAATTCCGATTCATGCCCAATTCTTCGCGGAGAATATGGGTCATGCTGTGTACCAGAGCGCGTAGCTCATCGACCACCTGATTCAAGCCACCAATCGCGCCATCAGGAACGGCGCCATAACCGCGCATGTCGCGCGGTCGTAACTCGTCGACGGCGATTTCCACAAAGCCAAGGTCCGTTATCACCAATCGCGAAACCGGAATCTCAGGCGGATCAGGCTTCATTTGCTGCCATTCGAGGGTCTTCAATAGTTGAACACGTAGGCTGCGGATATAGTCCTCAATCAAACGTGCCTGCGCAGGAGAGACATCCGCCAGATAATGCGGAAAGGGAGATTGTGATTCCCGCGCATGGAGTGCATGTTCAATGTCACATAGCAGCCCGTCGATGTATTTGCACGTGATGCTCAGGTGTCGCTGCTGGGCATCGTTCAGTGTTGCGAGTTTTCGCGCTCTTTCCATTTCCGGTTTGGTTTCGGGCATGACTCCTCCAAGTGTGGTTCTGCTTCGAGGAGTCATTTGCCCATCTGAGCCGTTGTGGTGGACTCCAACACCGTGTACTTGCAGTTACGCCTTCACCGGCTTGTTCCAACGCTCGTAGATGCTGGCTCCTGCATAACGCGCCTTCGCACCCAACTCGCGCTCGATCTCAAGCAGGCGGTTGTACTTCGCGATACGCTCGCCACGGCAGGCGGAGCCGGTCTTGATCTGGCCCATGCCTGCGGCGACCGCAAGATCGGCGATGCTGGTGTCGTCGGTCTCTCCCGAGCGATGCGAGATGACCGCACCATAGCCGTGATCACGCGCCATCTGGATGCAGTCGAGTGTCTCCGTGACGGTGCCAATCTGGTTCAGCTTGATCAGGATGGCATTGGCGATGCCGTCCTCGATGCCTTGCCGGAAGAGTGCTGGGTTGGTGACAAAGTTGTCGTCTCCCACAAGCTGAATCTGATTCCCCAGTTCTTTCGTCATTTGTTGCCAGCCGGCATGATCGTCCTCGGCGAGGCCGTCTTCGATGGACCAGATTTCCGGATACTTCTTTAGCCAGCTCTTCCACAGCGCGATCATCTCGGCTGGCGTCTTCTTGCTCTGGTCAGATTTAGCGAAGACATAGTTCCCCTCGTCGAAGAATTCGCTGGCAGCCGGATCGAGCATGATGACGATGTCTTTGCCCGGCTTGTAGCCCGCCTTTTGGATCGCTTCGAGGATCAACTCGACCGGTTCTTCATTCGACTTCAGCTGAGGAGCGAATCCACCTTCATCGCCTACGCCGGTGCTGTAGCCTTTCTTGTGCAGCACCGCCTGCAGGGTGTGAAAGGTCTCGGCGGACGCGCGCAACGCTTCACTAAAGGACGGAGCGCCGACTGGTGAGATCATGAACTCCTGGAAATCCACGTTGCTGTCTGCGTGTTTGCCGCCATTCAGAACATTGAGTCCCGGCGTGGGAAGAAGATTGGCAGGCTTATCGACGAGATTCGCGTAGAGCGGAACCCCGTGATCCTTTGCCGCCGCGTGGGCCACAGCCAGCGACACGCCGAGAATCGCGTTGGCGCCGAGCCGGCCCTTGTTGGGAGTTCCATCCAAATCGCAGAGTTTCTTATCTAATCCCTTCTGATCGTTTGCGTCGAAGCCGTGGATGGCGCTTTGAATCTCGCCTTCCACGTGCCCCTTCGCCTTAAGCACGCCCTTGCCGCTGTAGCGGGCCTTGTCGCCATCGCGAAGTTCTACCGCTTCGCGCTTACCGGTCGATGCACCGGAAGGGACCTTGGCGGTCGCAGTAACGCCGTTCGCCAGAGTCACAGTGACCGCGAGTGTGGGGTTGCCGCGTGAATCGAGAATTTCAAGTGCTTGGAGTTTCGTAATTTCAGACATGATAGCTTCGCTTTCTCGGCCGTAGGGCCGTTCGTTATGAGGACTTTGACGCATTGGGAATGTGCGGCATTTTCAACCTGCATTCGCATTGCGACCCATCGCGCGTTCGTTCATTCGATTCGCGGTCTTCATCGCCGATTCTCCATTCAATGAACAATCATGACCGGGCAATGCGCATACCTTAGAACACGCTCCGAGTTCGAGCCCAGCATCCAGCGATGAAGAATCGTGTGGCTGCGCTTGCCCATCACAATAAGGCTGGCTTGGACTTCGTCGGCCTTGTGGATGATCTGTTCCGCCGGATGCCCCAGGACAATATCGGTTTCAAGCTCAACATCCTTTTGCTTGGCGCGCTCGCGCAACGGGATGAAGCATTTCTCATAGCGCTCTTGTCCGTCTTCAAGCACAGCGTGGAACTCCGCGCTTTCGGCGGGCTCGGGTGGCCGAATTACAGCAATGACGAACAATTTGGCTTTCATATCGCCAGCCATGGCCAGAGCCACATCCAACGCGTGCTCCGCGTGTGGAGACGCGTCGAATGCAACCAGTATTCTTTGAATTCCAACAAAAACCGGACTTCCCATAGCGATCACCTAACCTTCTTCTGCGGGTACTGGCCGCATAACTTCCTTCTTTGCTTTTTTGCCTGCTGGATGTTGGGGAAGCAAATGGTGGGGGAGAAAGAACGAGTTCGCAATCATGGTGGGAATCACGGCGCTGGCGATGACTGTGCCCACGATGTAGGAGTACTGCGCCGGGGTAATGATCTGATGATTGAGACCAAAGAGCGCCGAGATGGTGCCGAACGTGAGGCCGGTTGACATCATCAGTGTGTAGTATGCTCCGGCCTTGCCGTCATACTTATGAATCCTGACCGCGGGATA
>JBEKTB010000139.1:0-10165 GCA_049516495.1 Occallatibacter sp. | reverse complement strand
CCAATCCACTCCTGACCCACACCGGTTTCCGACCCGATCTCCTGCTTCGCCGCTTCCATGACCGTAGTTCATGCTCCGTCATGCCCCTCGGCAAAGTACCGCCCTTGAGTCCGCATCTATTCCGCCAACAGGGACACCGCCTCACAAAGTTGTGGGTAATTGAAAGGCTTTGCCGGGGGATCTCCCGATTGCAATAGACGGCACAGCGGCCAGGGATGTGGTCAACTCAGTTGAACAGGCGCGTACGGATCAAGATCTGGCTGCCGCAGAGGTCGCGGTGATGGGTACAACGGCTGGGCGCATAGGACGCAACCACCCTGCAGAAAGCCAGGAGCGCGGGATGGAGAATTCAGACCAGCCGCAATCCAGGCAAACCTTCACGTCGGGGGCCGGGTTCATGGGCGGGTGGCTCAATGTGCGGGGACCGTTGCGATAGAGCCGTATCTCGGCCGGGATAATGGACAAAGACGAAGACTGGCATTTCGGGCAGACCATGGCAACACCTCTGGAACAAAAACAACAGACCGTAAAGAATGACACATATCAGGGGATGATTAACTCTAACTGGCTTTGGCCCACCTCTTCAACGGGCTTTTGTTCGAAGATGAAACACACTGCCCGAAAATTCATCGTTTACCAACAAAGTGGATTGGATAGCATGAAATTGGATTTCGTCGGGAACCAGACCATGGAGTTATAGCCTGTATTCAGCCGGTGCAGGAACCGGCCCTCGGACGAACAAGGCTGAGCCGGAGCGGACAGGATTGATTGGGTTGCAACGCAGAACGGGGTCCCCGCAAGGGACCCCGTTCTGCGTTCGCTTCCGGCTGAAGCCCGGGCGCTAGTAGGTAATGTGAATCGCCATGGTAAAGGCGCGTGCGCCGCCGATGGTGCCGAGAACAGAGCCGAAGTTGGCGGCGTTGTTGGGGCAGCCGTTGTTGATGGAATACACCGGGAGGCAGGTGCCGACGTTGATCGGCGTCAGAGTAGGAACCTGAAGCGATTTGCCAGAGCCAGTGGTGTACGGCAACTGATCCAGATTGGCTCCCGCGGTCCCCCTGCCATTATTCGCGCTGTTCTGGTCAACCTGGTCGGTTACGATCTGGCCGTAGTTGATGTAGACGGAACCGGGCGTGCAATTGAGGTAATTGGCAGGCGCTGCGGCCGTTGCTGAATTGGAGCAGGCGTCGTCCTGGCGAATCTGCCCCTGATTCATCGGCACATCGAGGCTGGTGGTGTTGGTCACGTTAAAGACGTTGAGCTGATACTGCAGCCCGACCTTCTCGGTGATGTGGAATTCCTTGCGGATGGAAAGGTCAAGCCGCTTCTGCATCGCCTGCCGGAAGAGGTTGCGCTCGCCTTGGACAAAGTTGGTTTCGTAGTTGTCCGACGGATCGCTGCCCGTCGAGACGGGCACACCCATCTCTCCGGGCGCAAGATAGTTGATCGCGACCTGGGTGGGGTCGATCGTCGGGATATAGGTTCCATTCGGGCCACGGAACGGCCCCTTGTTGCCGGTAAGGGCTGTCCTGGGATGAGATGGGTCCTTGATCCCGATCACGGGGTTCATCAGGGTGGGGTAGTTGCCGAAGTTGATGCTGCCGACCGCGCCGTAGAACTCGTAGAGCGAGAACGGCTCGCCGCTTTGCAGGATGCCGACGCCGGTCAGATGCCAGTCGTTGGCAAAGTAGGAAGCCGGCGAGTGCGCCTTGGCGAAATTGGGCGTCGAGACCTGGAAGTTGCCGCTAAAAACGTGGGTGCGGTCGAAGTCCGACGAGGCCCACGAGTCGCGGAGATTATTGGGATTGTCGCCGGTGAAGAAAAGGCCGATGTCGCTCTGTTCGTCGAGTGAGTGACTCCACGTGTAGCTGGCGCCGGCCTGGAAGTTATGCGAGAGCCGCTTCTCGATGTGGGTTTCGAGGGCGTCGTAGGCGGAGTTGCCCACCGTTTTGAACATCGCGGCGTTGGGGCTGAAGCCCACATAGGGCGCGCGGAAGTCCGTGTTGCCGCCATCGGCCGTGTTCCACGGCTCGACGGCAATGCTGTCGTAGTCCTCATCGTCGAATGCATCGGTCACCAGCGAATCCTGATTGAGCACCTCGAAGCCGTAGGAGGCCGTCTCTCCGTGGATGGGGCTGCTGGCGGTTGCGATTCCCGGCTCATTGAAGGGGATGGGGATGACAGAGTGCCGGCCGCGGTTGCCGGTGTAGCCGATGGTGATGGCCACATCGTTGGTGGGCTGCCACTGCACGTTCAAGGTGTAATTCATGGTGTAGGGCAGCACGTTGTTTTTGTCGTACGCGCCAAAATTCAATGTCGGCGTGCAATCCGTGTAGCTTGCCTGGTTATCGATGGCTCCGCAATTGCGTATGGGACTCCCGTAGGGATACGCGGACGTAACGGGGCCATTGTCGCTTAGCCCGGTCATGATGTTGAGCTGGTTCTGCAAAGCCGTCTGAATCGTAGCGGGATTCGAACTCGGAGGGATGTAGCTGGAGGATGTCAGCGCATTACCCAGCGGATTCCCGAGCGTCTTGCCGTTACCAACAACATAGCTGGCCAGCGGAGCCGATTCGGTTACGCCGAACGGGCCGCCGTTGCCGCTGCCTGCCGGCTGGGAGAGATAGGTGAACAACTCTCCGCGATCGAAGTACACGCCCGCGCCGCCGCGGATGACGAGATTGCCATGATACTTTTTGGGCGACCAGGCGAAGCCGAGGCGAGGCGAAATGCCCCATTGGCGGCCGTCGAGCGTGGAATCGGTGACCCCGGCCGTCGGGTCGTACTTGTTGTTGCCGGCTATGACAAAGCCGGCATTGTTGACCGTAAAGCCGTTGGTGGTGTCGCCGGTCACGTTGTACAGCGACGGATCAAAGTTGAACATGTTGCCGTATTTCTCGGTCATGCCCCCGTGATAGTCGTAGCGGACGCCGGCGGTGATGCTGAGGTTGGTGAGCGTCTGCCACTTGTCTTGAAGGTAGCCGGAAAGCTCGTTGCTGCGATAGTAGCGATCCGCATTGTTACGGCCGCTCTTGGGGTCGATCGACTCCAGCACGCTGGAGCTGGAAACATTGCTCGGACTCTTCACGTCGAAGAGGAACTTTCCAAAGCTCGAGCTCTCAATCTGCGCGATGCCGGTACGGTTGTTGGTGATGTTCAGCTGCGTGTAGCTGTAGCCGCCGCCGGCCACAATGGTGTGCTTGCCGGCGGTGAAGATCACGTTGGTAGAGGGGTTCAGGCGGTTCTGATAGTAACCCATATTGGCAAACGAGCTGTAGGGACCCACCTTGAGGCCGGGCAAGCTGCTCGCCTGACTGTTGACGGCGAAATCCTTGATCAACAGGCCAGGCATTCCGGCAGCAAAGCTTCCGGCCGGAGCGGTGTTCGCCCCGTTCAACCCAAAGTTCGACTCTCCGCCCGTATTGGTTAACGTCTGCCGGTAATAGCCGTAGGAGCCCATGCGCACAAAGCCCAGGCGCTGTTCCCAGTTAAGGCGCGGCCCGATAGAGATGGTATTGTCGATCGCAGCAACCTGCGAACCATTGTTCTGGGTCACCGGGAAACCGCCCGTTTGGGAGTAGCCGTAAGGCTTGTCGACCGGCGCGGTCTGGTAATAGTACTTGACCGAGAAACGATCGGTCGAGGTAACGTCCCAGTCCACCGAGGCCGTGGCCTGGTCGGCAACCAGAAGCGAAGTGCCGAGCAGCGTCACGTTGGGGGATCCGAAATAAAAGGGCGTCGTGATCTGGGCCGACGGAATCAGGAAGGTGCCGTCTGGAAGCTTGGCGCTCAGCAGCCCCTCCGCAATCGGGTCCATTCCGGTTTCATGCTTCGGCAGGGTCGAACTGTTGTTGTTCCAACTGGTGTAAGCAGCGGTCAGGCCTGCTACTGAGCGATCATCGCTTAGTCCCGTGGGCACGGTCATCTGCGTCAGGCCGGTTCCCGCGTCGGAGTTGTAGCGGTGCTGATAGGCGACAAAGAGGAAGACCTTGTTTTTCAGTATCGGACCGCCAACGGTTGCGCCTGAACTCCAGCGATGAAGTCCGGGGTTGGCCATGGATTCGGGAAAAGCGCCGATGCCCTGGGTGGCAAGCTGATAGTCCTGGTTGAAGAAGAAGGGTGACGCGTTCATGGCATTGTTGGCGAAACTGCCAAAAAACTGGCCATGCCACTTGTTGGTGCCGGTGCTGGTGTTGGCGTCGATCTGCGCACCGCTGGTGGCGCCTTGCTGGGCATCGTACATGGAGGCGTTGACGCGCAATTCCTGCAAAAACTCGGGCGGAGGCGAGGGCAGGCTGTTTCCATTGGAGCCGTAGACCGAAGTTCCCACCGGCGCCGCGCCGCCAACCGAAGCGGAGCCGGCTGAAGACGAAGAGGAGGTGCTGCCGCCGCCGATGTTGAAGTTGTAGCGTTGCGAGTTGGAACCGCTGGAGCTCTTGCCGTTAAACAGGTTGGTTGCGTCCACGCCATTCACCTGGAAGGTGTTGGATGTGTCGCGCTGACCGTTAGCCCAGATGGGCTGGTTGCCGAGTCCGGAGTTGGAATCCAGGTTCGACAGCAACTCTGCATTCACGCCCGGCGACAGCGTGGCCATCTGGGTAAAGCTGCCGGTGGCTAGGGGAGTGAGATCGATCTGCGCCGAGTCCAGCGTGTAGCCGTTTGTGGCGTCGGTAGCGTTCAGCAGCGGTGTGGCCGTAACCAGCACAGATTCCGTGGCTTTGCCCACCTTCAGCGTTGCATTGACGGTGGTGGCGCGGGCTTCCTGAACCGGGATTGCGGCCAGTTCGGTGACCTCGAACCCTTCGCGTCCGATCTTGACCACATATGTGCCGATGGGGAGATTGAAGATCTGGAAGAAACCGGTTCCCTGTGTGGTTGTGGTCGCAGTGACGTTGATGGCAGCATTGGTTGCGGTGACCGCAGCGCCGGCCACCGCAGCCCCGGACGGATCCACCACGGTACCGTTCAGCGAGCCCAGCGTTTGCTGCGCCAGGCCCGGCAGGCGGCAGATGAGAACGGCGACCAGCAACAGGCCCAAGCGTGCGACACTCCTCCAAAAATCTCGATTCATACTCTCCTCACAACGTGCTTGAAGGTTCTGTTTCGAAGTTGTAGACAGATAACGGTAAAGCGGCGGAGACACTCCTGCCTCTAGTTTGACCTCTGCTGCTGGAGAGATCGTTAAAGGCCGGCTACTCAGTTGTGAACAGTTTGTGACAACCGCGCCGGTTTTGCTAAGGGAAAATACATCAAATCAATAGTTTTCAACCGTCGAAATGTGGAAAACCCGGTCCTAAATTCGGGCGTGGGAGCGCGGTAGTGGAATCATCTTCCCAGGCCGTAGACAAAGACGGCGAACGGTCGAGAATTCCTCGCGAAATTCTCCACCGTCCGCCTATCGTATAACGCAACCCAGAATTTTCGAAACAAAATCTCAGCGGCTACTCGTCTTGCCCAGTTCGATCCGCAGCCCGGTGCGGAAGTTGAACGGCAGGCTGGGATAGCCGATGGGAGCGATGTGCCGGCTGTCGGTCAGGTTTTCCGCCTGGCCATAAATGGACAGCCAGGACAGCAGCTTGAAGCTGGCTCCCAAGTCTAGCTTGGCGTAGCCGAAGTCCAGGTTGCGATTCGGTAACAGAAGGCTATTGCCGCCGTTCAGGTCGTAACCACCAAGAAAGTTGGAATCGTCCGAGCGGCTGGCAAAAGCGGAAGTAAAGCTGGCCGTCAGCAGCTTTTGCGCGTAACTGGCGGTGAAAAATCCCGTGTGCGGCGCGCGGCGGAAAGGCCGTGCCCCCTGGAGAGGCGAATCGCTCCCGATGGGAATGCCGTCGTAGGTAGGGATTGGTCCCAGCAGCGCCACGTCGTCGTTAGCAAAAGAGCGTTGCACGACCGCATCGAGGTAAGTGTAGCCGCCGCGGAAGAAGAGACTGCGGCCGATTCCACTCTCGACCGTCGTCTCGACACCCAGAGCGCGGTAGGCCTCGGTATTCAGGCTCTGCTCATAGGCGCCGTTAGCCACCAGGAACTGTTCCAGCAGTTTCTGCTCAGCCGCCGTGAGGTTGGGCAGAAGCTCAGGAATCAGGTCCAGGCCGACGTACTCGATCTGGCGGCCGTACTCGTTGTGAAAGAAGCTGGTGCGGAAGACCAGACGTTGAGAGAAAAATGCCTGCTCCACGCCGCCTTCGTAGGTGCGCGTGGCCGGCGCTGCCAGCGGCGAGATATGTAACTGCTGCATCGTGGATTGGCCGCCATTGGATTCGAGGAAGTTGTAGAGGGAATAGAACTGATCGGTCAGCGAAGGCTCTCGTACGGCGTCGCCATAGTTGAACAGCACGCGCGTGCCGCTGAAGACGCCCTTGCGAGGACGAAGGGCATAGAGCGAGAACCCGGCGCGCGGCGAGGTTTGTGTGCCGAACAGGGAGTAGTGCTCCAGGTCGCCGCCCAGAGTATAGAAAAAGCGGCTCTTGAAGTCCCCGTGCACAGCGGTCCGGTAGTCGTAGTTGGTCCGCTCGATGGGCTTGTAATAGCTGCTCCCCGGCTCGGCTCCACGCTCATTCTCAAACTGAAATCCGACCAAGCCGGTCAGGTGGGGAGTGAAGCGATAATCGCCCTGGTAGCCAAGCTGATCGCGGTTAGAAACCAGTTGGTAGCCTTGCGGGTAAACTCCTGCATAGTCCATCAAGGCGCGTCCCGTAACCGAGTAGCCGTTGGCGCCGGTGATAGTTACCAAGTCGCCGAAGCTGTCACCATACGCATCAAAAACGCCCGCGCCGCGCTGCTCCCACAGGTTGTATTGTTCACGCTTGCGGGTCATTCCGTAACGGAACGCGTTGTGGAAATCCGGGCTGGTCTGGTTGTCGAGCGAGGCGCTGAAGAAGATGTCCTGATCCTTCTCGGTAGCGTCGTTGGTGATGTGATAGAAGTCCCAGGCACCCGGCACGCCAGTGCCGTCGACACCGTAATGCAGAGTGGCGCGAATCTGCGTTTCCCCGCTGGGCTGCCAGCCCACATTGGCCGCGGTCGTCGCCACATGGTACTCGTCCATGGGCAGGTCGTTGCTGGTCTGCAGCCAACTGAAAGCGCCCAGGTAATCAAACTTGTTGTGGGCACCGGCCAACTCGATTTCTTCCCGCGAAGTATTGAAACTGCCCGCGTCGCCATGGAAGAGAAGCGAGGGAAAGCTGGTGGTGCCGTGGGGTGTAGTGAGGCTGACCACGCCGCTGGCCGCGTCGGCGCCATAGAGGTTGGAATTGGGACCGCGATAGATCTCGGCACGCTCGATGGCGGTGGCGGAAAGCGGGCCGAAATCGAAGCCGCCACCCAGATCGCCAGTGTCGACCCCGTCGAGGACAATCTTGTTGGCGTCAGAATCGCCGCCGCGAACGAACATGGACGTTTGCGCGCCCATTTGGCCGGATTGCACCACGAACGTGCCCGGCATCAGGCGCAAAGCGCTCACCAGATCGTCGCGCAGGGCCAGGTCGAGGGGGCCGAGCACGCTGGTCGCGGCGCTTGTTTGGGGCTGGGGCGTGGGCGTTCCCGTAGCCGTGACCACGATTGACTCACGCACCCACTGGGGTTCGAGGACTACGTTGCGTTCGATCGAGTCCAACCGGCCGGCGTAGAAGCCCGGCGTCTCCAACTGGCGAAAGCTGGTGGCGGAAACAACCAGGAAAAAGCGGCCCTCGACACCGGTGAGAATCTGAAAACTGCCGTCTGCGGTGGAAAGGGTCGAAGCGACCGCTTTGCCGTTGCTGACCAGAACTACATTGGCGCCGGTGACTTTGGCGCCGGAGGCATCCGTGACTACTCCGCGGATGGAAGCAGCCGGGCACAAAGCGACGGCGGCTGAAAGCAGAAGAAGAGCGAATGTACGGGGTAGCGCGCGACTCAAGCTGGCGCGCAATCGTGCGGAAACAGGCATGAAGGCTCCTTCGTTCCCCTCGGAACGCAAGCGGGTAGGGCGCCGAGGACCGGTCTCCTGACTTGCGCCATTTCCAGCCACCTTCCCACAGACGCGCCCCCTGGGGCACACCGGCAGTGGTTGATGAGGGCCTCTTCGACAAACAGAGTCCCGGGCTGGTTCCCTGCCCTGGCCGATACGACGGGCCATGCGGCAGGGGCGCTCACAGTTGCGGGGCAGTGGCGGAGTTTCACCGCCTTCCCGAGCATCCTGGCGATTGCCATGGTGGAGTGCGCTGCCCTGGATGGAGCAGCCGGAAAAACATGGAACGGATTTCCATGTCATCAACTTTTATAGACGGGGCTGGGCGGGAAGTCAAAAATTGCGACCAATATCCCACTAGGTTCGGCAGAGTCTCAAGCGGCTTTGCCTGGTGGACTGAGGCGGTGAATCGGCGAGGCCGGCAGAAGGGAAAAAGCAATGGTGACCCCGGGAAGACTCGAACTTCCGACACGCAGTTTAGGAAACTGCTGCTCTATCCACCTGAGCTACGGGGCCACGTTTATAATCAGCAAGTTACAGCACAGTGCCCAAGATCACAACTCCCTTTAACTCCCCGTGATATGGTTAAGGTGTTCTGGCGAACGCAAGAAACCACGAAGGGGGCACGAGTTGAGAGCGAAAAGAGCACGGTATCAACAGGGTAGCATCAAGAAGGTTCCAAGGGCTAAGGGGTTTGCATGGGAGGTCCGTTTCAGTGAGACGGTGAACGACAAGCGGACCAGAAAAACCCTTTGTTTTGATTCAGATGAGTATCCTACAGAGGCATCTGTACGCAAGGCGATACAGACTCAAGTTGTTCTGGCCAACACGAAGAACGAGAGGGCCAAGGTTGGCGCGAAGTTCGGCGCGATTACAGGGTTGTACAGGGAGAAGCATCTGCCCACGCTGCGCCATTCAACCCAAATCACGAACGGATACCTGCTCAAGAACTACATTGAACCCCGGTGGACAGATGAACCCCTACAGGATG
The DNA here is from genome assembly GCA_049516495.1 of Occallatibacter sp. Lineage (GTDB taxonomy): Bacteria > Acidobacteriota > Terriglobia > Terriglobales > Acidobacteriaceae > Telmatobacter. The sequence continues at coordinate 1,229 of JBEKTB010000139.1, read as the reverse complement.
TGACCCCACTGAGGGTTTTGAACTGGTTGGGGGAGTTGGGGGAGTTGGCCCCGACTACCAAGGCGGCTATCCGCGCCACTATGAGCAAGTGTTTCCAGCTTGCCGCCCTTCACGGCTACATACCGGCCACTGATAGGAACCCTATGTCGGTTGTCTCCATCAAGGGAACAACCAAACGAGAGAAGCAGATTGTCAGCTTGACCCCGGCACAGTTCAAGGGCCTTGTTGCCGCCCTCCCTGCCCCTCTGAACGTAATGGCTTTGCTGGCGGGTTCTCTGGGCCTCAGAGTGGGCGAATTGCTTGCCCTCCACTGGGAAGACATTGACTGGACTGAAAAGGCGATCACCATACAGCGCAGTTTCACGCATGAACAACTGGACGAAGTGAAAAACGAGGCATCTAACGCCGTCCTGCCCCTGGATGATCTGCTCCTAGCCGTCCTCAAGGCGCATCAAGCGACTACGGGGGACAGTGCCCTGCTCTTTCCTTCCCCCCGTAACGGTGGATACCGTAGCGCGTCAATGTTGATGGCGAAAGGGCTAAGGCCGGTTGCTCTGCGCCTTGAGTTGGGCCGGGTAACGTGGCACGGACTGCGCCACGCTTGCCGTACATGGCTTGATGCGAAGGGCGTGCCGGTAGGACTCCAAAAAGACCTGCTCCGGCACTCTGACATAAGTACGACCATGAACCGATACGGGCGTGCCTTACAGCCTGATATGCGTATCGGTCACAGCGCAATGGTTCGAGACCTCGTGCCGGATTCGATGAAGGGGTGACTACGCGACCTCCTCATTCATCCACCGCTCAAGGGCTGGTGCAGAGAATCGCCAAAGTCTGCCAGCCCTGCGGGAGGGTATTTCACCGGCTGCGGCCATCTTGATGAGCGTCTTCACTGAGACCTTGAGCAGCGCGGCGGCTTCAGGCGGGTCAACTGTCCCAATGGATGTAGGCGTAATGGTTGGAAACGGCGTAACGGTGGCTGTGGGCATGTATTTCACTCCAAAATGGGACAAAGAAAAGCCCCTGCCGGGCGTACCGGGAGAGGCGAGTGGACGGATGGGCTGTAATCTGCTCTAGCTGTAGATATTCGAGCGGTCTAGCCTGTATATGGGCGGGAGGGACCTTTTAGAAACTATGGTTTCGTTGCGTGATATTGCCAGCGTCACGGACGGCGTAGACGTTGTGGACTGTGAAAACGTACCTCTAGCGATGGTATGGGACGGCGACAA
>JBEKTB010000138.1:0-10168 GCA_049516495.1 Occallatibacter sp. | reverse complement strand
CCTGAAACTCCCTAAAACGTGTAGTGCGCCGACAGCCGCACCGTCGTCGGCGCGCCCAGGTGAATGAACGTGTCGCCATAACTCGCGCCGGTATCTTTCCAATAGCGTTTGTCAGTAATGTTTTCCGCATAAAGCCGCAGCGTCACGCGGCCCTGCTCACCGCCCGGCGTGTAGCGCGCGCCCATGTTGAACAGGTTATAACTGGGCACATTCACCAGGTCGTCGCGCGTGGCTTCCTTGCGCCCCGTGTAGCCCCAGCCGGGCATCAGGTGCAGCCCATGCGCGCGGGGGAGTGCGACGTCGGCAAACAGAGCCGTACGCAGGTGCGGCACATTCAGCACCTGCTTGTTATCGAAGGCCGGCGTGCCCGTGTCGTCGGAAATTGCGCGGATCGCTGCTGCCGAAGCCGTCAACCGCAGCCAGTTCGCAGCCTTGCCTTCCGCGTTCACCTCCACGCCGTCATGGGTCTCATGTCCATCGGATTCAAAGCACAGATCGCCGGGTTCAACAGGCCCTCCCGTGTTCTGGTTCATCGCGCAGAAACTGTCTGCAGTCTGGATCACCCGCGGATAGAAAAACGGCGCGCGCATGTGAAAAAACGCTGTGGTCAACAAAATGCGCTGCCCCGGCTCGTACTTCGCGCCCGCTTCAGCCTGGCGTGTAAGAAAGGACGAAAGAAACTGGTTCGCATTATCCACCCACCACGGCCCTTGCGGACCCAGCGACAGCAGAACTCCGTAGTTGCCGTAGAGCGTCAGGTTATTCACCGGGTTGAAGGTGACCGCGTACTGCGGCAGCCATATCAGCTTGTCCGTGAGGATGGGCAAGGTGGGAACGGAGTAGACCGGCTGGTTCGATGAGTCATAGGTTGTCGGACATGGATCGTTCGCTGGTCCGGGCGCATCGGCGGTCGTGCAAGGGCTGGTGGCGGCCAGCGAGTAGTTATGGTCGCGCAGCGAATCCACCCGCCCGCCGGCAAGCAGTTGAATGCGGCCCGGCAGATGAATCCGGTCCTGCACCACCGCGCCCGCCTGGTGGTTGTCCTCCCAAAGCCTGCGCGGACCGGCATATTGATGCGGTTCCTCAATGGGAAACGCCGTGTTTGGCTGGTAGATATTCTCTGAGCCAACGTAGGTATACACCGCGCCATCCTGCACAACGCCATCCGGTGAATAGGGATTGGCAACCGTGTAATACCCGGGCTGCTGTACGCTGCGCAGAAAGAGCTCGCCCCCGCCAGTGAGGTCGCTTCCGATGGCTCCGGTCTTCACGTGCCCGGTTACCATCGCCTCGGCCTGCGCGTCGATGCGCAGTTCGCCGGGGTCGCGGTAATCGTAAACGTCGTATCCCCCATCGGGAGCGAAGAAATAGTCAGGGGCAGTGCCGCCATTGCCCGCACATGCAGCTTCATAGCTGCAGCCATACGCATACACCACGTTGTCGTCAATGAGCGAGTGGCTATAACTCGCCGCGGCAAATGCCCGCCATCCGTGAGGCAGATCGTAGTCCAGCCGCGCGCCGGTGTTGAAGGTATCGAAAGTATTGGGCTTGGCCCACGACTGCTCGCCCAGCATCGTCGATGGATATACTTCATCAAGATCGGGCATCGTCGTTCCGCCCAGCAGTTGATAGCCGCACACCGAGCGCTCCACCTTGTGCTGATACTCGAAGTCGCCTTTCAAAATTGCCACAGGGCTGATCTTCCAGTCCGCCGAGCCCGCGCCCATCGCACGCCAGCCGTCTGCGTCGTTCACGTAGCTCTGGATTTTCTCGCCGGCCAGATTCACGCGCGCGCCCACCTGCTTGCGGCTGCCGAAGAGCCGCCCCAGGTCGACAGCACCATACGACGTGCCGCGATGATCTGTTGCCAAATCAATGGCCTCGATGGCAGCCGGGCGCTTGGTCACGTAGTCGATCAGTCCGCCAGCCGAGGCCACGCCGCTCTCCACGCCGGCAATGCCTTTCAGAAACTCGACGCGTTCCTTGTTTTCGAGCGGCACATCCTGCTCGCCGGCGATGGTCATGCCGTTGACCTGGAGCCCGGTCGCCAGGTCGATGGGAAAGCCGCGAATCTCGAAGTCGCCGTAGTAGCCCACCGGCGCATAATCCTCTCCGATCGAGGCGTCATTCTTCACCACGTCGGAAAGCACGCGCGCTCCCTGATCGCTCAGCAAGCCGCGAGTCACCACGACGGCCGAAAGCGGCGTCTCTTCAAGCGTTGCGCCGTCCAGAGTACCCACCGTTACTGCATCGGGAAGATAGTCGTCCTGCGCGCCGCCGTGAACCACGACCGTCGTCGTCACGCGCGGAACCTTTTGCGCCGCTGCGTCAGGCTTCGCCGCGTCCTGCGCCGATATGGAACCGACAACCGCCGGCCCTGGATTTGCCGGACTCTGCGCAACGACCGATGCAGAAAAAACCAGCCCGCACAGCAGCAATCCCGTCGACACAACGTGGCCCAACGCAAATTGCTTGCGCGGCGCAATTCTGCTGAGCATGAAAGATTGAAATGCGGTGCGGGCAGATGCAGCGGCGGTACTGAACATGGAATCCCCTTGTTTCTGAACTCAATGAAACAAGAGAACTCACGCTGCGAATCGAGGAAGAAGGCCGTCAGGCCCCGGAAACTTCCCACGCCGGTATTATCCGGATCGGGTTCTAGGGTATTTCTCAGCCCCACGTCGTGGAGCACCCCTGTTTCAATAACCTGATTGAAACACTCCCCGCCTGTTTTTTGCAAACCGCCCGGTTTGGGAAACTCAAGCCTCCGCTTCGACCGGCTTGCGGAACCGCTGATGCCCTGCCAGCACCAGGGCCACCAGCGCTGTCAGCAACGCCACGCCGGCCAGCGAAAGGAAAGCATTCTTCCAACCGAACGCAACGGTGATCCGCGCCACTGTGTCTCCCGAGAGCCAGCCCGCCAGGTAGCCCACGCCATCGATAATCCCCGCGGCCGTAGCGCTGCCCTGCTTGCCGCCAAAATCCAGGCTCATTGCCCCGGCGAGATACGAGTACGGCCCCAGCATCAGGAATCCCACCAGCGTCACCAGCGCCACTGGCGTCCACTGGCTCGCGTGTCCCGGCGTCCGCGCCAGCACCATCAGGCAAACCGTGCTCGCCGCCATGCCGAACACCAGCACCAGGTTGCGCCCGTTCAGCCCCAGCTTGTCGCTCAGCACCCCGGCCACCAGCACGCTGATTCCCCCGAACAGCGGAAACAGCGCGCTGCGCGCCGCCGCCTGGCTACTGGTAAGCCCCACATACTGCACAAAATAGGTCGGCGTCCAGAAGTTGAACGTCTCCCGCAGCAGCGTGGTGCCCAGCGAAAGCAGGCACACCAGCCAGAACGGAAAGCTGGTCACCAGGGGACGCAGGATGGCCTTCAGCCCAGGATGCTTTTCGCCTTGATGCTGCTCGTCCGTTCCATAGACATTCAGCGGATTGGCTTCCGGCGCAGGCAGTCCGCGCTCTTCCGGAGTCTCGCGCAGAAGAATCAGGTTGGCCAGAAGAAGAATCGTCAGCGATCCGGCCGCCGCCAGAAATACGCCCCGCCAGCCCAGGCCAAAGCCCATCAACTGGCTCATCACCCAACGGCACGCCGCATCGCCGAACAAATAACTCAGGCTCAGCACCGCCATCACCGTGCCATAAGTCGAGTAGGAAAACCAGCGCGACGCCACCTTTACCAATCCCACCCAGCCCGTGGACTGAAACAGCCGGTTGCCCACCCACGCCAGCGTGAACAGCGGAAACCCGCCGCTCAGCACAAACAGCAGCGTGAACAGGATCGAACCCGCCATGCCGCCCAGAAAATTGCGCCGCCCGCCGAACAAGTCGGCCATCGAGCCGGAGATAAACTTCCCCACCGCATAAGCCATCGTGCCTGCCGAAGCGATGAACCCCAGCCGCACCTGCGCCTCGCTCGCCGTGATGCCATGCTGCGCCAGATCGTGAATCAAATCGGGCAAGACTACGGACAGGTTTGAGCGGCAAAAGTAATAGCCGGAATAGCCCACGCCAAGCAGCACGATAGTAACCGCGTGCCATACTGTGAAGCCGGCCTTTGCACCTGGCTCGTCAAGTGGAATCTGCGCGGCAGCAACAATCTTTTGCGTTTGCACACCGGCAGACTATCATGGAGATACCGCAAGGAAAGCCGAACGGAACCCCGATGGGTTGTTTCCCCAGTGGCATGGGCCGTCGCGCTATGCAATTTTTGGTCAAATTGCTGCGCTGTGCACCTTCGCAGGCGCTACATTTGAATTGAAAACAACTTAGAAGGCGAAGAAACGCCGTCTCTTCCGTGAATTCCTCATGAAAGGTAGTCTGATGCGCACTTTCTTTTCCTTTGTCTGCTTTCGTCGCGCCGTGAACTGGCCGATTGTCGCGGTTTGCTCTCTGCTTGTACTTGCAGCCGGATCGCTGATGGCGCAATCCACCTTCGGCTCGATCCTGGGCACGGTGCGCGATGCGAGCGGCGCACTCGTGCCTGGAGCGCAGGTCACGCTCGTCAACACCGGCACCTCCTCCTCCCACACCATCGCCACCGACACACAGGGTAATTACGCCTTCAAAAACATCGACGTGGGCCGTTATGCGCTCACCATCGTCGCGCCCGGCTTTGAAAAGGAATCTCTGCCCGAAATCCTGCTCACCGCGCGCGAAACCCGCCGCATGGATGCAACTCTCAAGCTCGGCGCGGAGACCCAGACGGTCGTTGTCGTCGAAGACTCGGTCCCCGTCATCTCCACCGATGTGTCCAACCTCGCCGAAACCAAAGTCGGCGACGAGCTGGTCGAACTTCCCGTGGCCATCTATTCCCGCTCCACCGGTTCCACCAGCCCCATCTCCACGCTTACCACCGAGGCCGGCGTGCAGACCGACGACTCCGGCAACCTGGCCGTCATGGGCACCACGGCTGCCTTGTTGAGCGTTACCATCGACGGCATCTCCTCGGTCGGCGTCGAGTACTCCGGCCCGGTCAACGAGATGTTTCCGTCCTTTAACTCCATCGAAGAAATTCGCGTCTCCGAATCCAACAACAACGCCGAGTTCTCCGGTGTAGCCGACATCACCACCGTCTCCAAGGCCGGCACCAACAGTTTTCACGGCGGTCTGTTTGAGAACCACGAGAATACCGTTCTCAACTCCGACAACACCTTCGCGCTCTCCAAGCCAAAGATCATCATGAACGACTTCGGCGGCACGCTGGGCGGTCCGCTCAAGCTTCCCTTTCTTTACAAGAGCGACAACCCGGCCTTCTTCTTCATCAGCTTCGAGGGCCTGCGCCTGCCCCGCGAGACCCCCATCGTGCTCAGCGTTCCCTCCACCGACATGCGCAACGGCAACATCGGCGCCTATCTCGACCAGACCTACTGCGAGCCCGATCCCGCAACCCAATGTCCTAACGGATACACCGTCTACAATCCCGACGGCTCGGTGCTCACTTCCACAATCACCAATACTCCCGTTGCCCCAACGGCCATCTCCGCCAATCTGCTTCAGTACCTGATGCCCATGCCGAATTACGGCGCGGCCGGCGCATTCGCCAATAACTACCAGATCAACTTTCCTTCGCCCATCTCCGCCAACCAGGGCGATGTCCGCCTCGACAAGACCATCTCTTCCCGGCAAACGGCATTTGCCCGCTTCTCCTACAAGAACCGCCAGGTCACGACCGCGCCGTCAGCCGCCTGTACTTTCACCTATTGCGCCGAGGCCGGCAGCCCGCTGCAAGGAGCCTATAACACCCCCGAGATCGATGAAGGCCTTACCTTCGCCCACAACTTCGTCTTCTCCAACAGCCTGGTGAACGAGTTCCGCGGCGGCTTTAACGCGCAGCACACATCGGAAACGCAGAGTTACTCCACCACGTCGCTTCTCGCCCAGACCGGCCTGACCGTACCCCAGCCCGACACCACCTGGTCCGAAGCTCCGCAGGTGCTCATCAACGGCCTCATGTCCACCGGCGCCGGCAACCCCGGTATGCAGCGCGGACAGATCATCCAGGCGCTGGACAATGTGACCTGGTCCCACGCGAGCCATGCCTTCAAATTCGGAGCTGACTTCAAGCGCATCAGCGACCACGATGACAACGTCTACGGCAACTATCGCTCCGGCTGGTATGTCTTCAACGGTTCCTCGGATATTGTCGACGGAACCACGAATGTAGTGGATCCAGCCACCGGTCTGGTCCCCCACAACGGCGAACCCTATGCAGGCTTCCTGCTCGGCAACCCGGATTACACCGAGGTCAGTTCCACCAACAATCCCACCATGGACGGCCTCGGCTATGCCTATGCCGTCTACGGCCAGGACGACTGGAAGGTTACGCCCAACCTCACCCTGAATCTGGGTCTGCGTTATGAACTGCACCCGCCCATCCGCGAGATTCACTCCAACACAGCCGTCTTTGATTCCGCTTACAACGGCGCTGGAACCATCACCGGCTCAACATCTCACGGCGCGGTCGTGGTCTCGAACGCCCAGGCCGAATCCTTCGAGTCCCAGGCCTTTGTCGGCGCCATCGCTCCCACGCCCATCCTCACCGCCGCGCAGGCCGGCATTCCCTCCGCGCTCCGCTACACCGACAAAGCCGATTGGGGTCCGCGCCTCGGCTTTGCCTGGCGTCCGTTGGGCAACGACAAGACCGTCCTTCGCGGCGGCTGGGGACGCTTTATCGAAACTCCGCTCGGCTTCTCGCTGGTTGCCGGATGGGCCGTCCATTCCAGTTATCTCGCCACCTACAACCAGACCTACGACACCGATGGAGTGACCCCGTTGCTCTCCTTCGGCTGTCCTTTTAACACGGACACCAGCGGCGCAACTTGCGACCCCTCCGGCGTTACCACCGGAACTGCCAACTTCGACTACGCCTTTCCCATCCACTACACCGACCCCACCGTGCAGCAGTGGAACCTGACCCTCGAGCAGGACCTCGGCCACACCATCGGCGTTCGCCTCTCTTACACCGGCAGTCGCGGTCAGGACCTCGAAGCCATGGTCGACCTCAACCAGGTCCAGCCCAACACTCTCGGCTACTCCCAGGTCGAGAGCCAGCGTCCTTATCCCAGTTGGGCCGTGATCCAGAGCGTCGCCAATACCGCCGAAAGCAATTACTCGAGCGGCACCGCCGAGCTTTCCCGCCACAGCGGCAAAGGCCTCACCTTCGACGCCAGCTACACCTTTACTCATGACTTATCCAACGCCGGCGGAGCCACCCCCAACGCCTTCGCCGTCGCCGGAGGCAGCTTCCTCACCAACCGCTTCCATCCCGGCCTGGACTACGGAAACGTCATTTACGACCGGCGTCACCGCTTCCTGGTTACCTACCTCTATCAACTTCCCTTCGGCAGCGGACAGCACTGGCTCTCCACCGGCTCCGTGCTCAACCGAATCGTAGGCGACTGGCAACTGGCCGGCGTCACCATCCTCCAGAGCGGCCCGTTCCTCACTCCTTTCGAGCAGACCGTCGACCCGGCCAACACCAACATCCTCACCACCATCGGCCAGGCCCGCCCCGACCAGTTGACCAACGTCTCGCTCTACGCGCCCCATCGCACCACCAGCCAGTGGCTCAACCCCGCGGCGTTTCCTTACCTCAACCTGCAAAACACCGCTGGTAACGGCATCGGCCGCTTCGGCAACGCACCGGTCGGCGGCGTCATCGGACCCGGCACGGATAACTTCTCTCTCTCTCTGATGAAGAACTTCGCGTTCTACGAGAGCTCCAAGTTCCAGTTCGGCCTTGAAGCCGCCAACGTCTTCAACCACCGCAACTACGAGCCGCCCAACATGCAGGTCGACTCCAGCGGCTTCGGTTCCATCACTGCTCTGCAAACCGCCGAAGGCGCCGGCCCCCGCAGCCTTGAGTTATCCGGACGCATCACTTTCTAGTGCCATGGCCGCTGGTTTTGGAAATGTGAGTCAGAACCGAATGGGTGCCCATCCTTGAATCGCCTTTGATTCAAGGGTGGGAGGCAAGAAACCCATCTCAGCCGTAAACAACAAGACCGGAATACTCGAAGAAAACTCTCCGCCGAACCTACCGTTCCGACTTTCGTATCACCAGTTTCAACCCCGACCAGACGGCATCGACTGCGCACACCTTGATATCGACCAGCCCCAGAGCAAGAGCCTCCTCGCGCACCACATCCTCGGTCACGTCCGTCTCTACCTTCGAAGATTTCTTCGGCCAGGAAACCCAGATCGTCCCGCTTGGGACAAGCAGCTTCCTCAATCGCGCCAGAAGATCCGAAAGCTCTCTCCTTTGGAACACGAACACGTGCGCCATTTCCAGGCCGGGTTGTGGCGCCTCCATTAGAACCGGAACGCACCCGCTCTCCTCGATCTCCCTGGCCACCGTCCCCGGCATCTGGAGCCGCCATGTCCGCTGACCGGTCTTGACCCCCAGCTTCTCCGCCAGCGATTTTCCCGAGTATCCCACCGGCATGCTTCGCTCCTGTGTTCTTAAAGAAAATCTGCTATCGGCCCGTTTGGCAAGGAAAAACCTCCCTCAAGCTTCTCGGAAAGAGTACCGCGCTGAGAAGTGCGGCACCGGAAGCGGCAGCCCGCAGCCAGAAGAATAGGCCCGCCCATCGATCGCCAGTTCTGTCGAGTTGTTGACGCGCGGCGTGTATACCTAGATTCGGCCGCAGGTGTACACTGCCTCTGAACATCCGATCTTATTGATTTGAAGGTAGAGAACATGCGCCGTTTCTTGTGTGCAGTCGCTGGTTTTGCTGTCTTGGGAGGAAGCGCATTTTCGCAGCAGGCTGTCGTGCTTACGGCCGCAGCTCGGACACCGGAAAGATCCCGAATCAGCCTGGATGTAGTGGTAACGGACAAAGCCGGAAAACCGGTAGGCGATCTGGAGCCGCCCGACCTGACCCTTCTGGACAATAATCAACCACGGAAGATATTGAGTTTTCGCAGAACGGAAGGCTCGACGGGGAGCAAGTTCGACCCACCGGTAGAAGTGATCCTGGTGATTGATGCGGTGAATTTGCCGTACCAGGCGGTCACCCGGCAGCGGCTCGACGTGGAGAAGTTTCTTCGGCTCAACAACGGGCAATTGGCATTTCCAACATCGGTGTTTATGTATACCAGCCAGGGGCTGCTCGTTCAGCCTGCGCCGTCCAAGGACGGCAATGCGCTGGCGAAGATTGTTGATAAGGCAAGCGGCACGGTTCGGGCGCGAGAGCTTTCAGGCGGAGTGTACAGTCTGGCTGAGCAGTTTCAGGATTCGTTCAAAACCATGCAGCGAATCGTCGAAAATGAGGCGCGGAAGCCAGGGCGCAAAGTGCTGATTTGGGTTGGTTCAGGGTGGCCTCTGCTGACGGAACGGTTCTTCATCGAGTCAAATGAGTCAAGGCAGAATTACTTTCACCAGCTTGTGACGCTGACGAATCAGTTGCGCGAAGCGCGTATCACTGTTTACAACGTGGCGCCGATTGTGGGCGTAACCCGGGAGTTGTACAAAGGCTATCTGAAGCCGGTAACCGAGGCACGCAAGATGGAGATCGCGGATCTTGCCCTGGAGGTGCTGGCGGTGAACACCGGCGGTCGCGTGCTCGATCCGGGCAACGACCTTTCTGAATTGATTCTGAAATGCCAAAGCGACATCGGCCCTTATTACACGGTTACGTTTGAGCCTCCGCCGGCCGCTGGAGGGGATGAATTCCACAGCCTGCGCGTGCAGGCCAGCGGGGACGGGCTCACGGCGCGGTCGGACCTCGGGTACTACGACGAGCCATAGAGATGAGTAGATTCAGGCAAATTGCATATCGTTTGCTTGAATCTTCTTCTTCAAGGGCGGGACGGAGCCGACGCAAGGAACATTTTGCAGATAACGTCCGTTGCGATTCTGATAATCGCCCGGTAATCGCCCGCTCGAAAATAACCACGCAGTCGACGCGGCAAGGCCGCCCGAGTTCGGGCAACTCCGAAAGCCCTGGAATTTGCCCTGTCCTTTTGAAAAAAGACTGTTCTTGAATGCGCTCCTTTTTTGTCGCCGGCGACTGAAACTTGTCCGTGAAATTCCGGTCTGTCGCCATCCATTCAGCCGCCCCAAGCCACCGTTCGCCGACAACTGCCTGTTCCCTAGTCCCGGTCCTTCCCCGTCCCCTCGGTCAGCGTCACAATCCGGTCCACTCCTGGCATATTAAAC
>JBEKTB010000137.1:0-10205 GCA_049516495.1 Occallatibacter sp. | reverse complement strand
TCGTTGAAGAGAATCGTCTCCTGCGTAACCTGGGCAACCTGGCGGCGCAGGGAAGCGAGCGACAGATCACGCAGATCGTGACCGTCAATCAGAATGCGTCCCCAGGTTACGTCGAAGAAGCGCGGAATGAGGTTGACCAGGGTGGACTTGCCCGCGCCGCTCGGTCCCACCAGCGCCAGCACTTCGCCGGCCTCGACCTCGAGATCGACGTGGTGCAAAATCTGGTGCTCGCCTTCTTCGGTCGAGTAGGAAAATCCGACATCGCAAAAATGGATCGACTTCTGAAAACGGCTCAGCGTGGCTGCGTGCGGCCGTTCCTTCACGTCGTCCTTGGCGTCGAGGAAGCCGAAGATGGACGCAGAGGCGCCCATGGCCTGCTGGAAGCTGTTGTAGAAGTAGGCGAACTTGCGCACCGGATCGTAGAGCTTGAAGAGCAGAATAATGAACGCGCCGAACAGGCCCATGGTCATGCGACCATGCATGATCTCATTGCGCCCGATGAACAGCATCAGCGCAATCGCCACCGCCCCGATCGAGTCCATCAATGGCGAACTGATGGACTGGATGCGCACACTGCGCAGGTTGGCGCGGAACAGGCGCCGTGCGGCGGTCTTGAAGCGCAGAACTTCCCAGATTTCGGTGTTGAATGCCTTCACGATGCGATTGCCCGTCACCGTCTCATGAAGAATGTTCTGGATCTCCGCCAGCTTGTCCTGCCCGGTGCGTGTGCGCGTACGCACTTCGCGGCCGATCTTGCGCGAGGAGGTGATGACTACGGGCACAAACAGCAGAAGAGCCCAACTCAGGTATCCGCCCAATCGGATAACAAAGATCAGTCCGACCAGAAAGGTGAAAAGCTGCTGCAGGAATTCGCTGATCACCGAACTGACCGCAACCTGCACGCGATCCACGTCGTTGATGAGCGTGGAGAGAATGGTGCCGGTGGCGTGCTTGTGGAAGAAGCTGGAAGAACGGCGCAGCGTGGCTTCGTACAAATGGTTGCGCAGGTCGGTAATCATGCCGAAGCCGGCGTAATTCACCAGGTAAGTGCCCAGGTAGTCGCACAGGCCCTTGACCAGCGTGGCCATAACCAGCGCGAAGGCCACCACGTTCCATGCGTTGTGCATGTGCAGAAAATGAGGCACCGCAAGCCTCAGGTCAAAGTGCCACGGGCTGTTGGGGAGGCCGAGAGTAATGGGGCCTTCCGGAGCGTCCGGCCGCAGAACCTGGTCGAAGATGGGCTGCAGCAGCAGGATGCGAAACGTGTCCAGCAGGCCCACCAAGGCCAGCAGCAACACCCCCGGCACCATCTGCAGCCAGAAGGGCACTCCATAGCGCAGCAGTCGCTGAAATCTGTTCATTTCGGTTGCCCCGCCTGGCTGATTAGCCCGGTGACTGTGACCCGTCGTTGGGGACCCTGTGCGATCAAACATTTCTGGACAAGCCGCGGCCCTTGGGTGCAAAACTCCATCTTCGTATTGTATCCGCGTCTGCCTGAATGTGGCCTTGCTCGCCTCAACCTCATCAGCAGGGGGCAGGAATTCCCGGCCGTCCATTCAAAAAAACGGACGGCATATCGGAATATGCCGTCCGTGGATTAGCTCTTGAAGGAGCGCCGGTCTCCAGACCGGGGTCCCCAAGAAACGGTCTTTGTTTCTTGGGGTGGGAGACCGGCTGTACTGGCGGCGTCCACGCCGCCAGAAGCACTTATTCGCGGGGAAGGAAATCCCTAGAACTCGAAGCGCATGCCCAGTTGAATCCGACGCGGCGGGGCAGCCGAGGTGATGTCGCCAAAGGACGAAGAAGTCTCCACCGTGTCGATGCCGCCGCCGTTCACGTGGTTCAACACGTTGAAAGCGCCGGCGGAGAAGCCCAGCTTGGGCGCTTCCTCGTCCTTGTTCGGCGTCAGGTGGAAGTCATGCCCCCAGCGCAGGTCCACGTCCACATAGCTGGGATTGGTCTCGGTGTTGCGCGCCATGCCGTCGGGCCGGGTGTTGAACAAGTCGTCTCCGTATGCGTCGGTGCCGGTGAGCACCGTCCAGGGCGTGCCGGTGTTCGCAAAGACGCCTGCCGAAATGTTCAACACGCTCTCCGGCTGGAACATCGCGTACATGCCGACCCGGTGCCGGCGGTCGAAGTTGGCGTCGGACCACTCGTCGTTGGGAGCGTACTGGTTTTGCGGGAACCAGCCAATGCCGCCGGTGTTGGCTTCGTAATGGGACCACGTATAGCGCCCAAAACCCGTAAAGTACTTGTTCAGCCGGCCGCGGTAGGAGATGTCCATGCCATCGCCCTCCCAAAAGCCCGCTGGCTGCATCTGCCGGATCCTGCCAAAATCAGGATTGGGCCGCACGGTATAGCCGGAATTGGCCGTCGGCGCGTTGATGTCCACCGAGCGGAAGCTGTCAATGCCGCGCGCCGAATAGACGCTCACAATGCCTGTGGCCTTCTCGCCCAGTTGCCGTTCAATCGAGAGCCCGTACTGGATCTGGTAGGGAATCTTGGCGTTGGGAGCCAGTTGGGCCAGGGCTGGAGGCTGAGCGCTCACCGTGAGGCACTCGCTGATCGGCACGCAGCCCGATGCGGGCATTTGCGCCGGATCGAGCGACAGCAGCACCGAGCGCCGCCGCGCATTCTCATAGCGAACCAGGTCCAGCAGCGGCCCGGACCCGAAGCGGTCGTAGTAGATGCCGCCGCCGCCGCGCACAATGGTCTTCGAGTCCTCGTCCAGCACCCAGGCAAACGAGACCCTCGGAGCAAAACCGAGCCGCCGCGTGGCCAGGAAGTTCTGCCAGTCGTAGCGCAGGCCGGGTGTAATCGAGAACCGGCTGTTCACCTTGAACTGGTCCTGCACAAACGCGCCCATCTCCTGCTGGTGATAGACAAAGTGCGTATCGCCGGTATTCTCAGAAAATCCAGATGGCAGGTTGTTGGCGTAGTTCTGCAGCGCGGTCTGGACAACGGTGACCCCGTCCGCGGCCAGTGTGGGACCGAAGGTATAAGTGCCCAGCGCATTGGTGTTGTCGTCGAAGGCGCGGCGATCGATGTGCGGCGTCCCAAAGCCGGCTTTGACCATGTTGCGCCCGCGGGTCCAGGTCACCATGTCGTAGATGCGGAAGTTGTATTCGGTGTTGAACGAGTCGTTCTGCGCCGAGCCGGAAAGAAAGTCTCCGGAAACGTTGATGCGCGGTCCCTCGGCCACATTCTGATTGCGGCTGGAGTCGTGCTCGCCCACGATCGAGATCTGGTTCAGCATCACCGCCGACAGGGTCGAATCCACGTGGGCCACGAAATCGTCTTCGTGGAATTCGTTGTTGTAGCCCGCCGTGGCCAGCGTCTGTCCGCCCACGCCCTGGTTCTGCCCGGTCCAGTCCTGGTAGCTGTACTGCACATAGGCCGAGTGCTTGTCGCCGAACTGGTGCGCGGCGCGCGTGCTGAATTCCGTATCCCGCTGCGGCGCCGACACGTTGGCCTGATAAGCTCCGGTCGGGTTGGCCACGGTCGGCGCTACGGTCGCGCTCACCACCGAGTCCTGGTCATACACCACGCGGTTGAACGAGCCCAGAAAGCTGCTCTTGTTGAGGTGAGGAATTGGCCCCGTGATACTGCCCTCGTAGTTCTGCCGCTGCTCGAAAGGCTTGGAGGGCGCCAGGGCATTCTGCGCATTCATCGCCGAGTCGCGGAACAGGAAATTGAACTGGCCGTGATAGTGGTCGGCGGCGGACTTGGTGACGATCTCCATCTGCCCGCGGCCCGGCCAGTAGTACTGCGCCGAATAGGGGTCCTGGTTGATGCGGATCTCCTGCACGGCCGACGCGGAAACGGTGGCGCGGTTGGCTTCAACGCCATCCACCAGCAGGCCCGAACCGCCCGTGGCCGTCGCGCTGTCGTCCAGAAAAGCGCTCATCGCCGTCGCATAGTCGTTGTCGAAGATCGGCAGCGACTTCAAGTCCTGCGAGGTCATGATCGAGGAGTCGCGATTCTGCTCCGGAGCGGTCAGGTCCTCGTTGGCGTCCGCGCTCACCCGCACGCTGGTTGAAAACTGGGCGATGGGCAGAACGATGCGCAAGGTCGCGGTCAGCGGGGCAGGCGCGGGCATTGAGGCAACCGAGCCGGTCGCAGCCGCGATCAGCACCGGGGTCTTCACGGTCTCGAATCCCGCCTCTGAAACCACCAGGGTGTAGGAACCGGCGTGCGGCGCAACCACCTGGAAGTTGCCTTCATTGTCGGAGTGGAAGCTGCCGGTAATGGAGCCCGCCGGATCGACCAGGTCAACCTCGGCGCCGGGGACGATGGCGCCGGTCGGGTCGGCTACCACTCCATGCAGGGCTGGGGCAGCGGGCGTGGCCGGTTTGGCGGGATTGCAGGCAAAAAGGGCGGGGGTAGAAAACGTTATCAGGAATAGCAGAAAACCACCAAAGCGCATCATGCAACTCTCCAAGGCAATTCCAGCGTGAAGCCGACAAAGCCAGCAAATCGGGCCCTGCACTCAACCGGGGTGTTGCTCTTTCCTGAGGCGCATCCTTGGCCAACGGGATGCAGGAGGAGGAAAAACTGTGTCTTCCGCACGATGTCCGTGTCTAATTGACGCCTTCGCAGTCCTGAGCGCTCAAAGCAGCTCCTGAGTCCCCATGCGGCACATCGGTTCCGGCAGCAGCTTCGCCGGTTACCTTTGTGAATCGATTTTCGCAGGACTTAGTGCAGCCGTCCAGTCTGAAGCGGAGTCCACGATCACGTCCGGCGGGTTATCCATCAGATTCTGCGGCCCAAATCCGAACGCGCAACCCAGGCTCCAGGCTCCCGCGTTACGCGCCGTCTGGACGTCCACCTTGCTGTCACCCACCATGACCGTCTCCTCCGGCCGCGCGCCTACCTCTTCCATCAGAGAGCGCAACCCCAATGGATCGGGCTTCTTCACCGGAAAGCTGTCGCCCCCGTAAATGTGCAGGAAATAGCCCGCCATGCCCAGGCCCTCGCAGATTCCCCGTGCCGGCCGCACTGGCTTGTTGGTCAGAACCGCCATGGTGCGCGCCGTTCCTCCGGGCGCATCGTGCAGGTCGCGCAGGGCCTTCAGCGCCTCCAGAACCCCCTCGTAGGCGTAGGTAAAGTCCAGCTTGTGCTCGCGATAGTAGTCCAGGAAAAACGCGTATGCCGCGCCCTGCAGAACCTCGTTCACCTGGTCCAGCGCAATCTTCTTGCTTGAAGCCAATGCGCGGCGCATCAGCATCGGCGCTCCGTTGCCCACATACCCTGCAATCTCCGGGTCCGGCAGCGCCTCGAGTCCAACATGGACGAGAGCGGCGTTCACGCTGTTGCACAAATCCTGCGCGGAGTCGATCAGAGTGCCATCCAGATCGAACACCATCAGCTTCAACGACTCGACTGGAAGCGGGTGAATTACTCGAATCATGTGTCCAGTGTAACGGGATGCGCTATGCCGCTTCATCAACAAATGGGACCGGTGCGAGGATGAACGCTCAATGCAGGCAACCGGCGGAGCGATCTGAAGGGAACACCCGAGGCGGAGTTTTCCGTCAAGTATCCCGATCCGTGCCATTTCATTCAGTAGAAGAGGTTTTCATATTCTTCGGGCAAAAATTGAATGAAAAAAGCAGGCGAGGCCCTCCCATGGAGCCGTACAGACCTCGCCTGAGGAACGAACGTGTGCAGCCGAAATTAAATTCCGACTCAACGGGCTGCGGAAAAACTCGATGCGGAAGGAGGCGGGGGGTTCAACCCCCGCATAAAGCCAGCATAATCAACGCGGGCTTTAGCCCCGGAGGCGCGCTTTTCGGGCTTTCCGCTTGTTTTTGCCCTTTTTCTGCGGCCTGTCAAGCCACTAACCACCGACAACTCAATGAATTCTGATGTCTCCGGAACCGGTTTCGATTCGTACAGTTGGGCCGCCGCCATTCAGCTTGCCGGTCACATGGTGCCTGTCCGACGAGCCCTGCGTCAGCATCTCGTGGTCGGTATGAACCGAGCCCGAACCTGTCGAGGCATCCAGTGTGAGCGGCGCATTGCCGGCCCAGTACTCCACGTTGCCCGATCCGGTCTCAAGATGCCAGGGAGAAGACGGAGTTCCGGCCACCTTGATGTCCCCCGAACCTGTTCCCGCGCGCAGTCCGCCGTGCAGGTTGCGCAATTCCACGTTGCCCGATCCGGTCTGGGCCTTGACGTCCCCTTCGCCGGTCTGCTCGGCGTAGATGTCGCCCGAGCCGGTGTTCACCAGGAAGCCCCCATGCAGGCCGGTGGCGTGAATATTGCCCGAACCGGTCGAGATCTTGGCGTTCTCGCCCACCCCGTCCACCACGACGTCGCCCGAGCCGGAACTGGCCTCGAGAAACGCATTCTCCGGCGCCTGGATTTCATAATCGATGCTGATGTTGCGCAGGTTCTCGTGGTGCGCGCCGATCCGGATAATGTTGCCCGTTTGCTCGATGGGCGGGTTGGCCGCAATTTCGTGAACCCGCTGTTCGTTGCTGCCCCAGCCGCTCTTGACCTTGCCGAAGATGTGCACCTGGTTGCCGGCGCCGTGCGTCAGGTGAATGTTGCCCGAGCCGGTCGCAATCGACAACTCCACGCGTCCATTCACCGAGAGCGTGCGGTCGAAGGTGGCCTCGGTGGCCAGCGCCGGAACCGCCGCCAGCGCCAAAGCCGCTGCTGCTACAAGAAGAAGTTGCTTCATCGTATGCCTCATTTCGTAGGGAACAGGGAACAGGGAACAGACGCATAACCAAATGCATCTCTGTTGCCAAAGCCTGGCCCTCGCCAATCCCAATGAATTCCGATAGTTGAACACTGCCTGCTGCATTCTTTCTGTCTTGCTTGTGTCCGTTTCTGAACAGCAGCGTCCGCCGATGAACAGGGAGAGAGCAGGGAAGTGGAAGCATCGAATCAGCCAGAATCCCGAAGACCGTTCACGGCCGCATCGTGTTTTTCCTGATCCCTGATCCCTGTTCCCTGACCCCTGCTTTACTGCTGCAACACCACCTGGTCGCCTTCCTTCAGCCCGCTCAGAACCTCGGTCACCGAGCCGTTCGACAAACCCACCGTGATGGGAACCTTGCGCTTTCCTTCCTTCTGCTTCTTGTCCGGAATCTCGACCGAGGCCTTCTTCTGGTTGTCGTACATCACCGCGTTCTCGGGCACCGTCAGCACGCCCTTGTGCTCGTCGAGCAGAATTTCGGCGTTGGCCGTCATATTGGCCTTCAACTCTCCGCCGGGGTTGTCGATCGAGACCCGCACCTCGAAGGTCGTCACGTTGTCCTTTTCCACCCCCAGCGGCGCGATCTTGGTTACCTTGCCCTGGAAGACGCGGTCGCGGAAGCTCTCCACCTTGATGCGCGCCGGCTGGCTCATGTAGACGTGCGCAATGTCCGCCTCATCCACCTTGCCCTGCACGTACACCTCGTTGATATCGCCCTCGGTCATCACCAGCGTGGCCGTCGAGCCCAGCACCAGGATCGAACTGACCGCATCGCCGATCTCCACGTCGCGCGATAGGATCACCCCGTCCATGGGCGCCACGATGGTCGTGTAACTCAACTGCTCTTCAAGCTGTTTCAGGCTGGCCTGGCTCTGCATCACCTGCGCCCGCGCCTGCTTCAGACGGGCTGTGTCCACGCCGATCTGAGCCTTCGATGAATCTCGCCGGGTCAGCGCGGCCAAATAATCCTTGTTGGCGTCGTCCAGCGCCTGCCGGCTCACAATGCCCAGCTTCTGCATCTCCAAATTGCGGTCCAGCGTGGCCTTGTACATGGGCAGGTCGGGAGCCGCGGCGTTCACCTTGTCCTGCTCGATATTGGCCTGGTAGGTGGAGACATTGGCTTCGGCGGCAGCCAGTTGCGCCCGCTGCGCCTCAACCTCGGCCATGATCTCCTGCTGATCGAGCTGCGCCAGTTGCTGGCCCTTGTGCACCTGGTTGTTGATGTCCACATAGAGCTTTTCCACAATACCTGAGGCCTTTGACTTGACCTCGACCTTGGTGATCGGCTGGATCTTTCCTGTGGCGATCACGGATCGCGCCACATCACCGCGCGTCACCTTGGCCAGCTTGTTGGGGTCGATTGAGGAGCCCCGCGCCAGCCGCGTCAGTCCCAGGCCCAGCAGCGCCACCACCACCACAGCGGCTGCAATCAGCCAGATCCAGAATCGTTTGCTTTTGCGCGATGCAGCCACCAGACCCTCCTCAAAAAACGTCATGAAAGTCGCAACTTTCCTTCACCAGGATGCGTTGCGCGAATAAATCGATGAAGTAGACCCTGAAACCTCAGACGGTCGGAGCCTGCCATCCGTCAACCGCTGTTTCTCCATACGCACCGCGCGGCGGCTTGGTTCCCGTCCACCTCGCACCACCTCGCACCGCTCCGCTGCCCGGTGTGTTCAAATTCCTTGAGACACTGGTTTACTGGAAAGGGAACGAATGCAATCTCGCCGCTTGGGCCATGGGCCGCTGGACGTTTCGGAGTTGAGTTTTGGAACCTGGCTGACGGTGGCCGGAGGAATCGGACGGGAGCAGGCGACCCGCTGCATCCATGCGGCGGTGGATCACGGGATTGTGCTCTTCGACACAGCCAACCAGTACGGGGCGGGCGAGGCGGAGCGCGTTCTCGGCGAGGCGCTCAAGGCTTATCCCCGGGATCGCTACCTGATCGCCACCAAGCTGTATTTTCCGGTCGGCGATGAGCCGGACAAGGGGCTTTCGGCGGCCCAGATCGCAAAGCAATTGGATCGTTCGCTCGAACGCCTCGGTGTGGACGTGATCGACCTTTACCAGTGCCACCGCTATGACAAGGAAACGCCCCTGGAAGAGACAATGGAAGCCCTGGACCGCGCTGTGCGGGCCGGCAAGGTGCGGGCCATCGGCTTCAGCGAGTGGACGGGTGAGCAGATCGATGCGGCTGCGGCCATCGGTTCTGCGGGCGGCCTGACGCCGTTCAGCTCAAGCCAGCCGCAGTACTCCATGCTGTGGCGCAAACCGGAAGGCAAGGTCTTTCCCGCCTGCGCACGCTATGGAATCGGCAACCTGGCGTTTTCGCCGCTGGCCCACGGCGTCCTGACCGGCAAGTACGTCCCGGGCCAGGCGCCGCCTCCGGGAAGCCGCGCCGCCAGCGAAGAGATGAACGCCTTCATGGAGACGGCCGGACGGCATTACCGGTCGGACTTTTTGCTGGAAGCGGTGGCCCAACTGAAACCGATTGCGGCCGATCTGGGGCTGACCATGGCGCAGATGGCGTTGGCCTGGGTGCTGCGCCGGCCTGAGGTGGCGTCGGCGATCATCGGGGCATCGCGCCCAGAGCAGATTGCGGACAACGTGCGTGCGGTGGGTGTCAATCTGTCAAATGATGTTCTCGAACGGATCGACCGGGCTGTGGGCGCGGTCGCAGTTTATGAGTGAGGGGTCGAACAGAAAGCGGGGAGCGGGAAATGAACGAAAACTGGACCAGGCGGCGGTTTCTGAATGCAACTGCGGGATCGGCTGCGGCCCTGGCGCTGGCCGGAATGGCGCCCGATGCATTGAGTGAAGTTGGCAAATCATCCGGGTTGCGCGGGCGATTTCTAACCCATGTATCGGTTGTGCGCGTCAATCAGATCGAGGTAACTCCGACACGCTCGATCGGCGAGGACGAGTCGGCGGACAACCGGCCGGAGCGCATCCGTTCGCGAAGAGACGCCTTTGCGCGTGGCTGTCCCGGCGGCAGCATGACCTGGGCCATCAGTTGGCTGGCTCTCATCGACCAGCGCGCGGAGTACAAGGAAGCGCGCAAGCTGCTGGCCTCCTACCACGACCGCTACGGTGACGAGATCACCTTCATTCCCGGAGGCTATTTTGCGCCCATGTACGCGACCCGCGAGCAGAACCGGCAGACCATCGCCAAGGCGCTGGGCATGATCTCGCAGATGGTCGGCAGCGGATACCGGCCGCAGTCCCTGGTGGCCGGCTTTTTGGACGCGGAGAACCAGCGGCATCTGGCCGCCGACGAGGGCATTCATGTTTGCCAGGGACAAATATGGAGCCAGCATGGCATCGACAACGGCGACGGCGACGGAGGCATCTGCTATCCCTATTACCCCAGCACGGAGCACTATCTGAAGCCGGCCCAGGGTCCGGCGGACTTTATCGACTGCGTCTGCCTCGACGGCTGGACCTGCGACTTCCTGGCCGCGCGGCGCGAGGGGTTTCAAGGCGGGTTCAACAGCCG
>JBEKTB010000136.1:0-10340 GCA_049516495.1 Occallatibacter sp. | reverse complement strand
GAACCTCGATTTCCAGCGTGGATGCTCCCGCGTTCAGGACGAGTTGGCGAAAGCGCTGTACGCCCGCGGTCTGGTCGGTCTGGTAGAGCTTCAACGCATCGATCGGAGCTGAATCGGTGGTGCGGCGGATTTCGATAGTCGTGTGGCACGTATCGTTCGAGCTGGCCGGGGCGCCGAGGGTGCTGCCGGGGGTGTAGCCGATTCTGGCGGGTGCGGCGACGGTTGAACCGGGAAAAAACAGGTGTTGCGACTGGTCGTCGAGAGTCGCATTTTCCATCCAGATGCTGGCGACCTCGTTTCTGCTTCCTGCGTAGGAAAGCGCAAGGTCTCCGGGAGCGATCTGCGGCTTCACGAGGACGATCTGTTCTTCCCCGATGCGCGCAATGCTTTTGGCATTGAGGTCGTCCGCCGGCAGCGAAATGGCGCGCGGAATATGCGATCCGAGATAGACCAGCAAGGCCGCGAGGGCGAAGACAGAGATCGCGGTAATCCTGCGAAACAGCAGCGACGCCTGCCAGAATTGTTTGAGTTTTGCCAATCAGGTCCCACCGGCGGAACTACTTCACGACATCGACAATGTCCGGCGACCATGCCACCACCCAGTCGCCGCCGTTTTCGAGGCCCCGCCAGGCTCTGACCTGCAGCATGTGCTCTCCTGGCTTGCCTTTTCCTTCCCATGTGCCCCTGGCCCGCTCGCCTTCAGGGATGGGGGAGAGTTTCTTTTCGTCTTCCTTCTGAACCAGAAGGCGCCCATTGTAGAGCGTGGTGAAAATGAACTCCGCGCGCACGCCATCGAAGGCCGAATGAGCGTGGAAGCTGTAATTGGCGACCTCCCTGGCCTGCGGGTGGATGGTGGCCGGCTGGAAGGTCAACTGATCGATGGCCACCGATCCGACTGCATGATCTCCGGCTCCCAGGCCATAGGTGCGCAGCCGTGGCGGCGTAGTGGCGCCCCTGGAGGGAATGGCGCTCACATGGTAGACCGCGGTTTGAAGTTTGGTTCCGAAGTTTGGAGGAAGGCGGAAGATGGCATAGGCGCGACGATTCGGCGTGTTCAGCAGCGTCGACTGGTAATGGTGCTTGTCCGCGGCGAGGATATCCACCAGCACGGCGCCGGGGGAGTCGATCATGAAGTCCAGCACAATGGGCCAATTCGGGTGGACGAGGCCCTTGATCACGAATCCATTCATGTCGAATGAGTCCGGAACCTGGGGCCCGTCGTGGAGCAGCTTTTCCGGCGATTTGTTGTGATGCGCGATGAGCTCGCCGATGACGACGGCCGCGCCCACGGAAGCGCCAGCAATGATCGCGCCGTTTTCAGAGGAGTGAGGCGTACGTCCGGGATTGGTTTCCGCCGGATGGCCCTCTCTGCCGGGAGAACTCTGGGAGGCGGGAACCTCCCGCTGGGAAACCGTGTTGCCTTTGCCGGAGCCGCGCGTGGGCCGGTTGGAATCGGTTGCGGGCGAGGGCTGCTGGCCCGGGGCGGGGCTGTCAGAGGACGGACGGGCCTGCGAATCGCTTTGCGGCGGGGCTGTCTGTGCCAGAGCAGAGTGATGCTGGAGCGCCGCGAGGGTCAACAATGCGGAGAAGAGTGCCGAGCCTGCGGATTTCAGGGCCGAGTGAGTCAGCATGACACCCTCCCGACAGGAAGATTGTTGCCGAGTTTCCGAGAGGCCGTTCTGTTGAATGGGAGTGTACAGGCAATCCGGCACCCGCTCAACTGGAAAACCACGGTCATCGCGCGAACACGATTCAGCGGCGATGCTGTCGATTTTCCGGATTGAAGCGGCATCAACTCGGTTGCGGGCCGGCTCGCCGAATCAGCTTTCATAATCTCCCATTTGGGAGTACAGTCCGTGGGCGTGCAGGATTGAGTTGATCGGGCTTTCAATCTTTGCCTGCGCGCGGCACATTTTCCCCGGTCAGCCCACGATTGGGTTGCCATGTCCTGCGCAGGCATCAACATCGGCGCATTGACGGTCAAGGTGGTCGTTGTGGGCACCGGGGTGCGAAGCGCCAGGGTGATGGCCCACCAGGGACGGCCGCTGGAAGTTCTTGCGGAGATTCTTGCCGCACCCGAGTTCGCCGACGCCGAATACTTCGGCGTGTCGGGAAATCTGGGGCACATCTCTGAATTTGCCGCGATCCAGCGAGGCCTGCGCGAGGTGGGCGGCGAGTTTGACGCAGTGGCCTCCCTGGGCGGCGAATCCTTTCTGGTCTATACGCTTGCGGATGGACGGGTCACCAATGTGCTGTCGCACAACAAGTGCGCGGCGGGCAGCGGCGAATTCTTTGTTCAACTGATCGGCCGGATGGGGCTGGAGATCGACGCGGCCATCCAGATGTCGTCTTGCGGACAAGTTGTTCCGCTGGCGTCGCGCTGCACCGTCCATTGCAAATCGGACGTGACGCACAAGCTCAACCGCCATGAGGCGACGCCCGCGGACATTCTGCAAACGCTGCACGACAGCATGGCCAGCAAGGTGGTCGCGCTGCTCGAAAGGGGGCAAACCGCGCTGCGCCGCGTTTTGCTGATTGGAGGGGTGACGCGCAACCGAGCCCTGCTGGAGACGCTCGGCGGCAAGCTTCCTGGAACCGAGCTGGTGGTACTGCCCCAGAGCGAATGGTTTGAAGCGTGGGGCGCCGCTCTGCTCACGCAGGACCATCCGCTCCACAAATCCCCGCTGATTTCCCGCTTGCCGCCCTTCGAAACGCTGCCGTCGCTTTCTCGTTATCAAGGCCAGGTGCAGGTGATGGCTACCCCGCCCTTCCAGGCACCGCCCGACGGGCCAATGGTTCTGGGTGTGGATGCGGGTTCGACAACGACCAAGGTGGTCCTGCTCGATCCGGAGACGCGGGCGATCGTGGCCTCGCACTACACGCGTACGCACGACGATCCGGTGGCCGCGGTTCGCGAGTGCCTCAGGGCGCTGATCGGTCAGGTGGGCAACCGGCCGGTCGGATTGACCGGCGCGACAGGGTCGGCCCGGGAGTTGGTAGGCGCGTGCCTGGGAACCGAGCAGGTGTACAACGAGATTTCGGCCCATGCCGCGGGCGCAACGCACTTTGCCGCGGACGTGGACACGATTTTCGAGATCGGCGGCCAGGACGCGAAGTACATCCACCTGCGCAATGGCGTACCGATCGGCTATGCGATGAACAACGCCTGCTCGGCGGGCACGGGGTCGTTTTTGGAAGAGAGCGCCCAGAGCGATCTCGGGGTGGGCGTCTCCGGCATTGCGGACATTGCGGTGACGGCCCCCGCGCCGGTGAAGTTCAAGACCACCTGCGCGGCGTTCATCAACTCCGACATCCGCATCGCGCAGCAGCAGGGCCAGGAGCGCGACAACATTCTGGCCGGGTTGGTGTGCGCAATCGCCGAAAACTATCTGACGAAAGTCAAAGGCCAGCGTCCGGTGGGGAACAAGGTGCTGCTTCAGGGCGGAGTCGCTCTCAACCGCGCCGTTGGCTACGCGTTCGCGCATCGTGTCGGGCGTCCGATCGTGATTCCATCCAACCCGGAGCTACTGGGAGCCCTGGGCGTGGGGCTGCTGGCTCTGGAGCGGGCGTGCGGCGCATTGGACGCGGAGACTGATCTTGAAACGCTGGCGGCGGCGGACATGAAACTTGTCGGCCGATTCACGTGCCGCGCGTGCAAGATGTACTGCAGCATTGAGCGCTTCGAAGTGGATGGCAGGCGGTTTCCATTCGGCGGCCGCTGCAGCCTGTACGAAAACGTGTGGAAGCGCAAGGCCCGCATTGCGCCGGCCCCCGACCTGGTGGAGCGGCGGACAGCAATTATCTATGGTGCTCCGAGGCGTAACGGCGCAGGGCCAGGCCGGGAGCCGAAGGTGCGCGCCTATTGGGACGTTGGGCCGGCGCTTGAAGCCGCCAGGACCTTTTTCGAGGAGTCTTTTGGCTATGCAAACGCCAAGGTTCCCGTTGCGGAGACGCGCATTGGCATTCCACGCGCGCTGACGACGCACACGTTGTTTCCCATGTATTCGACCTTCTTTTCTGCCCTGGGGATGGAGCCCGTTTTGTCCGCTGTGGACGCGCGCGGCGAACTGAAGGCGCAATCCGGCTTCTGCTTGCCGGTGCAGATTTCCCACGGCGCGGTGTGGAACCTGGCGCAGCAGGGCGTGCGGCTGGTGTTCCTGCCGCAGGTATCGCGCATGCCGCAGCACGACGCCAGCAAGGACTCCTATCTCTGTCCAATTACCCAGGCCGGGCCTTACTTTCTGGCCAAGGCGTTTCCCGACACGCGCTTCCTTTCGCCGGTGATGGATTTCACCAGCGGATACGCGGCCAACACGGCGATGGCGGACATGGCGGTGCGCGAACTGGGAGTTCCTCGCGAGTTGGCCAACGAGGCCTGGGCCGCGGCGGTCGGCGCACAGACGGAGGCCGAATGCGCCCTGATCGAGATGGGCCGGCAAGCACTTGCCGAAGCGCTGGCGTCGGGCAGTCCGGCCATCTTGCTGGCTGGCCACAGTTACAACGCTTACACCCCCGAAGCTTCGCAATCGGTGGGCAAGAAGCTCTCCAGCATGGGAGTGCCGGTCATCCCGGCAGACTGCCTAGTGGCGGCCGGTGCCGGGCCAACGGCGTGGCATTTCGCAAACCAGATTTTGAACGCGGCATCGCTCGCCCGGCAGCATCCCAACCTTTTTCTTCTTTGTGTCAGCAATTTCAGTTGCACGATCGATGCGTTCACGCACTCGCTGCTGGCTTCCGAGTTGGGATCCAAACCGTACCTGATCCTGGAAATCGACGCGCACACGGCCGACGCCGGCGTGCAAACGCGCCTGGAGGCCTTTCTCGATATTGTGCAGAATTATCATGCGGCACAACCCAGCCTGGGCCGGCCGTTCGCGCCCTGCCTGCTGCTGAAGGGCGGGGTTGTCCTCAGTTCCGGCGGCGATCGAGTGCCGCTGACCGACCCCCGGGTCAAGCTGCACATGCTCAACTTCTCTGAGTATCATGCGCAGTCTTTGGCGATGGCCATGGGCTGGCTTGGCTTGCACGCCGGCGAAGTGGTTCCAATCGATCGCGGCCAGCTCGACTTGGGACTGCAGTCCACATCCGGACGGGAATGCCTCCCGCTGCCTCTCTCGATCGGACAACTTCTCCAAATCCACCGGGATCGCAAGCCCGGCGAGATCGTCGGCTTCCTCATGATGCGCGGCGGCGCTCCCTGCGTCAGCGAAGCTTACATGGACTATTTCGAGCGATTCATCGCCGAACACCGGCTGGCGGATGTGTTCATGGTGAGCCCCGCGCAGGAGAACGACTACCTGGGATTCGATCCATCCAATCTGATGAAGCATATGTCTCCCGCCGTTCTGGTGGCGGACATCCTGGTTGAGCTCGACAATGTTCTGCGGGTGGTGGGTGCGCCGGGCAGCCTGGAGCTGTTTCAACAGGAGTGGAAACGGTTTGCGGCCAGGGCCAGAACGCTCGAGGAGTTCTCTTGGGCGCTGCCCGCATTTGTGGAGTATCTTGCCGCGCTGCCGCGAATGCGCGATCCCATGGAATGCCCCCGGGTTGTGGTCACGGGGGACTTCTTTACCCGCTTCAGCCCATTCTTTATGGATGGCGTCCGCGACCTTTACACGGCGCGTGGCATCATCCTCAAGCCAGTCGATCTGACCGACCTGTTTCTCTATGTCACCTACGATGGAATGCGGGAAACAGCGAACAATTGGGGCCTGAAGCCGGGAGGCTTTGCCCTGGCCAGGGCTTGCACGCGGATGCTGGAATCGGACGGGCAACAGTATCTGCAGCAATGGTGGGGCTACCAGGCGGGACGAAAGGCCGAGCAGCGCTACCGCGAAATCTTCATGAAGACCGGCTTGCTGGTGTCGAGTTCCAACGACATTGAGGCCCATTTTGAGAAAAGCTCGGAGCACATTTCGCCCCGGATCTTCGGCGAGATCACGCCGACGGTTGGCCGCAGCCTGAACGCCGAATACGAGGGCTACGACGGCATCCTCCTGATCGGGCCATTCAACTGCCTGCCCTTCAGGATTTCAGAGGCCATCCTCAAGCCGCTCGGCATTCAACAGGGCATGCCCCTGCTGACCTATGAAACCGACGCCTGCGCGGTGGGGCCGACGGTTCTGAGGCAGGTGGATGTGCATATTCAGCAGGTGCTGGAACACTCGGCCAGGGCGAAACCGGAGTGACCGGGTCTCTGACTGTGTGGTCTCCTGGGTTGAGTGCGTGATTGGGCCGGCAACGTTTGCTCCGCCCCTGAATTTCGCGCCGGTGCTAGAGCGTTTTCGGCTCTACTGTTCACAACCGAAGTGATCGTCTATGCTCTCCCACCCATTCGCAAAGTGCGCGAATGGATGGGGCACCCCCAAGATTTTGTTAAGACTTGAATCGAAAACGCTCTAGGCGCACAGATACAACCTCCCCGGCTCAGTCTCCAGAGATGCGGTGGACATGGCTTGCGCAGTGGCGGACTTCACCCAGACGCAGGCCAGGGGCGTCCTCGCGTCGCCGGTCGCGACCCATACGCAGCTCAGGCGAAAGGTGTTCTTGATCAAATGCAGCTTGTTGGTCATGGTTCCTCCTCGTGCAGTCCAGGAGGGTGCGCCTCGTCCGGGCGCGAAAGGGCGCAAACGGGCGGAAGCATTGGCTCCGGACGACGGGTTCAGGAGGGGTGGGTCAGTGATTTCACTTACCGGCTCACGCGCTCAATTCACAGGACAAATGCCGTGAAGAGCAGCAATGGAATCGCCGGTAGCTTGGCTAGAGGCAGTTTCCGGAGCGCTCATCGCGGCACAGGAAAGAACTCCGGCAACTCGGAGGTTCTTGTGTGGTTTCGATGCTCATGTGTTGGTTGATTTCTCCTGCAGGCGATGAGCTGCCCACGATTTCTTTGTACCATACCCCATTAGGGTATTGTCAAGATAAATTGCCAGGCCGCGTCACCGGAAGAGAGATTCCGGGCGGCGCAAGGCTTAGGTGATCCAGATCACCGCAGGTATTCGTTTCCGTGGTAGCCTGAGTCTATGTTGCGAGGTGTCTTCCAACGCGCGGCGGTGGCCATCCTGTTAATGGGCGGCCTGCTTGCGCCGAATGGAATCTGTCTGCAACAGACGCACAAGGCGACGCACAGTTGTTGCGCGCCCGCCCCGGAGTCGAGCGCGACGGTGAAGTCGGATTGCTGCGCTGCGCGCGCTCCGCTGCCGGCTGTCGTGGTTGCGCCGAACCTCCCCGGTCCGGTCTCAATGGCTGCCGCACCAGAGTTCGTTCCCGCCACTGAACTCTTTTCGCCGGGCGACTTTCTGGCCGCCGCGGTGATTCCTCCCCTGTCTCCACCGACTGGCGCCTTCAACCTGAGAATCTAGCTCTTCGCTTCCGCCGTGGCTCGCCGCAGTGCGCCTTCGTGCGCCTGCAATGTTTGCTTTGCCATTCACCGTGGAGTTGAAGAGTGAAATCCAATTTTGTTGTTGCGCCGCTTTTGGTGGCGCTGGCGATGGTCTGTCAGGGACAGACGGAGCCAACCCCGGTACCCGTTCCGGCGCCGGTTCCGGGTCCTGCGATGAGCATGCCGAAGGGGCCGGCCGCTGTTCCCATGTCCGTGGATGAAGCGGTTGCCCTGGCGCTCCAGGCCAATCCGGAGATCCGGGCAGCGGTGCGGCGTCTGTCGCTGGCCCAGCTCAAAATCACAACCGCGCGCAGCCTCGACGATCCCATGTTCATGGTGCGCGACTGGGACACGCCGCTGCGCCAACCCTGGGACCTGAACCAGGCGCAGATGATGTTCTCGCTGCAGCGCTCGTTCCTGAGCAGGCAAAAGCGGGACCTGCACGCCAAGGTTGCCGGCGACGATGCGGAAGTCGCATCTAGCGAACTGGAATCGGTGCGGCAGGAAGTCACGGTCGAAGTGCGCAAAGCCTGCGCGGACCTGCTTCGGAACACAGACGAGATGAAACTCCACAACCGCCAGGCGTCGCTTTTGAAAGAAGCACTGTCCGCGTCGCTGGCCCAGTACACCACCGGCAAGGTTCCGCAGGCGGACGTGCTGAGGGCGCAGATGGCGCTGACCCGGCTGAATGAACACCTCATTGAATTGGAGGAAGAGCGGGACAATGCGCGCGCGCAGTTGAATGCGCTGCTTGGCCGGAGCCCGGATGATCCAGTCGAGATTGCGGGCGACTACGCGACTGTTACGGCGCTGCCTTCCATCGAGGAACTGGAGCGCGTGGCCATCGAGAATCGTCCTGAACTGGCCGCTCTACGCAAGCAGATTGCGCAATCGCGGGATCAGAGTCAACTGACGCGGCTGGCCATGAAGCCGGATTTCACGGCCGCCCTGGGCTACATGCTGATGCCCACCGGCTCCTCATCGCGCAACGCCTACATGGCCGAGCTGACCATGAACCTGCCCTGGCTGAATCGCGAACGGCATGAGGGCGAAGCGAAGCAGGCTGATGCGGCGACGGACGTTTCGCAAGCCGAACTGGATGCGCGCACCTCCGCCGTCTTCCTTGAAATTCGGCAGGCCCAAATCGCTGTGCTGGCTGCCGAAAAGCGAGTGAAGCTCTATCGCGATACGCTGCTGCCGCAAGCGGATGCAACCTTCAAAGCTTCCACCGTGGCTTACCAGAACAATCGCGCCGAGTTCATGAGCCTGATCGACAGCCAGAATCTTCTGCTCGATGTTCAGACCGCCTATTACAAAGCGGCGTCGGCAGTGGACGCGGGCATTGCGCAATTGGAACGCGCCATTGGCGCGCCGTTGGCGTTGGCGCCCGGCACAGAGAGGACAGACAAATGACTTCAAGAGAAAAAAAGCTGATAGCCGCGGGAGCAGGCGCAGGCATACTGGTTGCCGCGCTGGCGATTGGAATTGTGGTGGCAAGGCAACTGCCGATTTTTGCATCGGGACAAGCGATGCCCATGGCCAGGCCAGCCACGGCCGCGCAATCGGAGCGCGCTGAAAAGCAGGAGGGTACGCAGCCGGGAACGACGGTTCAACTTAGTCCGGCGGAGATTACCGCGGCGGGCGTGCAGGTTGCCGAGGTGCGTACTGCGGCATTGAAGACGAATATCGATGCGTTTGGCCGCGTGGAACAGCCGGAGTCGCAGCTTGCGGCGGTGAGCGCGCGCATCGGCGGACGTATCGACAAACTCTATGTGCAATACACGGGCGAGCGCGTGCGGCGCGGCCAGGCCGTGGCCGACGTGTATAGCCCGGAAGTGGCGACGGCCGTTGAAGAATATCGACTGGCCGCGGAGAACCGCAATCAACTGCATCAATCGGACGATGCCTTTGCGCGCCAGCAGGCCGACGCGCTGGTTGAGGCCAGTCAGCGCAAGCTGGAACTGTGGGGCATCTCAGCCAAACAGATCAACGCGCCGGAAACAAGCGGCATTCCCCACGTGACCATCTACGCGTATGCGGCAGGAACGGTGGTCGATCGCAAGGTGACGCAGGGCCAGTATGTCAATGCGGGCGACACGCTGTTCACGGTGGCCGATTTGAGCCAGGTGTGGATCAAGGCCGATGTCTACGAGGAGCAGTTGCCGCAGATTCGCCAGGGACAGGAGGTGGACATCACGGCAGAGTCGGTGCCCAACAAGACCTTGCGGGGGCACGTGGAGTTTATCGAGCCCTCCGCAAGCCCGCAGACGCGCACAGTGCCGGTGCATGTGCACCTCGCCAATCCAGGAATGCGCCTGCTGCCCGGCATGTTTGTGAACGCCACATTCATCAGCCGCGCCGCGCAGCCGTCTATAGTGGTTCCGCGCTCGGCCGTTCTCGACACGGGCACGCGCAAGATCGTTTATCTGGCCAGGCCTGAAGGCGTCTTTGAAGCGCGCGAGGTGCAGGTTGGCGCTCCTACGGAAGATTTGTATCCGGTGTCGGGCGGATTGGCGCTGGGCGACAAGGTGGTGCTCAACGGCAACTTCCTGATCGACTCGCAAGCGCACTTGAGTTCCGGCATGTCAGGACTTTACGGAGGGTCGAAAGAGTTTGCCGGCGGGCAACAGGCGCAGGCGGCTTCTCCGTCTGCCACGAACAAGAGCGCGGAAACAACTACGGCGAAGATAGACTTCCACTCCGACGCCGATCCGTTGAAGGCCGGCGAGGACAATCTGTTCCATGTGAATCTGACCGATGCAAACGGAAAGCCGATCCCTGACGCGCGGGTGATGGTTACGTTCATTATGCCCGCGATGCCGGCGATGGGCATGGCAGAGATGAAAAGCTCGTTCGAACTGCCGTGGATGGCCGCGCACCAGATGTACATGGGCAAAGGCCAGCCGCCGATGGCGGGATCGTGGACCGTGCTGGTTGAGGCGCGCAGGAACGGCGTCGT
>JBEKTB010000135.1:0-10400 GCA_049516495.1 Occallatibacter sp. | reverse complement strand
GCATCGATGGGTTTTGCCGCCGCACGCCTCTTCGACACAATGGAACCATTGGAGAAGCAAAAGGCGGCGATTCTGAGGGAACGCGGAGTGCAGGGTGGGCGCGCGGAGATGAAATCACTCAAAGAGAGCGAACAGCGCGCCATCGACCTGCTTGCCCGCGCGCAAGGTCACAGCCATCGCCATGAACTCGAAGCCGCGCTGGAAGCCGATCCGTTGGTGGACTTTGTCATCAAGGACGCCGAGGCAAATGTCCTGTGTCCCGCAACCAAGCTGTGGAACACCGGCCACGGAAGCAACTTGCTGCGTGAGGCCGTCAGCTTGATGGGCGGATACGGCATTACCGAGGATTGCCCCGGATTCCTGGGTAATAAATGGATGGACTCGGCATTGGAAGCCATCTATGAGGGACCTGAAGCAGTCCAGCGCCGCCAGTTGACAGTTACCATGACGAGCGAAGTTTTCCTGGCGCAATTCCGGGCGTGGACTGCTGAAATGCGTTGGATTGCTTCCCATCGGCCGGGCACCGGCGCCTGCACACTGGCGTCTGCAATGAACCTCTGGCTGTGGACACTGAGGTATCTGCAGAATGCAACCGATCCTGACGGCAATAAGCTCTATCATGGACAGCGCCAGGGTGTTACGTTCGCGCTCGCGGATGCGCTCTGTTGGCTGCTTGCCTCGCGCTACCAGATTCTGGATGTACTGGAACTTGAGACGCGAGGTCCGCTGGATTCCGTCGCTGCCGAAGGGCTTCCCGGCACCGTTCAGTTCCTGTCCGACCTATGCCACACGCAGGCTGCCCAAGCCGCCGGCGAGGCTTCACGCATCTGCGCTGAACTGGTCTTCGGTTATAACCGCCATCCGTCCTGGAAAGATGGAGAGCACAGGAATTGCTTCCTCGCGAGTGAACTTGAGGACTTTGAAGTTACGATGCCGGGCATCACGGCGATGGCGTTCGATGTGCTGGATGAGGACGGCAGCCATCCCCAGAAAGCCGGCCCTTGTGCCGATTGCGCCGGCTCGAGCGAGTTCCTGCGCCTCCAGAGCAAATTGACGATGTGCCTGAGCGGCGCACGCCTGGCCAAGGATCGTGCGGCCGAGACAGTCAGCAAGGTCATGATCCCGGAGGCATTGGACTACCCCGTATGAGCGGCGAAACCACGACTGCCGGTATACCCGAAACTGACTATTTTCGTCAGACTATGGAGGTTGATATTGCCTGTGCCGGGTTTGGACCGGCGACGGGCGGTTTCCTCACCACCATCAGCAATGCATGGGCGGAGAACCCCGCCGACCCAGCCTTTGAGAGCAAGGTTGCGCCGGGAATGCCGTTGCAGGTGGTCTGCTATGAACGCGCAGACAATATCGCCTCGGGCGTCAGCGGCGTCGTGACCCGCGCAAAGGGTCTTCGCGCCAGCTTCCCGGAGCTGAACCCGGCGGAGATTCCCATGGCCGCCGAGGTCACAAGCGAGCGCGTGCTTTACCTTCTTGACCCTATAGGCGCGAGCCGGCGCTCCTTCACCCTTCGAACCGCTGACCGCGTATTGCGCGCGCTTACATCGTTTGCGCATGTACAGGACCATGCCTTCGAACTGCCCTGGGCCCCGGAGTTCCTGAAGAAGAGCGGCGGACTGGTGCTTTCCATCGGCCAATTCAACCAGTGGGTGGGATCCCGGTTGATGGCCTCCGGCCTGGTTCAGATCTGGCCGGGCACGCCCGTCAGCGAGCCGATTATTGAGCCGACAGCCGCGGGTAACGCCGTGCGGGGCGTGCGTCTCACCGACCAGGGCGTGGATAGGAAAGGGAATCCCGAAGGCTGTTTTATGCCGGGAATGGATGTCCGAGCGCGGCTCACGGTAGTCGGCGACGGTCCGGTTGGTGCAGTTTCACGATTCATAGATCGGAAGTTCGGCATGCCTCAGAGGCACGCGCTCCACGAGTGGGCTTTGGGCATGAAGTTCGTTATCGAGTTGCCCGAAGAGCCGGTTACGGACTCGTCCCTGAAGCCTGGCGCAGTGTGGCACACCTTCGGCTATCCCGAACCGGAGATCTTCGGATTTCTCTACGTTCATCCTGAGCGGCTGGTATCCGTCGGCATCTTCGTTCCGTCGTGGATGAGCGATCCTTCACGAACGGCCTATCGCTATCTTCAGCACTACATCCAGCACCCTGCGCTCTGGCGCTTCCTCAGGCACGGGACACTACGATCCTGGGGCGCAAAGTCGATCGATGAGTCAGGCAGGCACGGCGAGCCTTTTCTGAGCGGAGCTGGCTACGCCCGTATCGGCGAGAACTCAGGGAGTACAAACGTGCTTACCGGCTCAGGAGTGGACGAGGCCTGGACTACGGGAACACAACTGGGTGAGGCGGTGATCGAATTGCTCCGCGTCGACAAGCCATTTACCCGCGAGAATCTCGCCGCCAGTTACGAAGCACGTCGCGGGGCGAGCTGGGTGGCGCGGGGCGCTCGGGAAGCTCAAGATTCCCGTAACGGCTTTCACGGCGGCATGGTGAAGGGGATGATCGGAATGGCGCTAGCCGGGCTCACCGGCGGAAGGCTCTCGTTCAAGGCAAGAATGCCGGCGGCCGGCAGAGAGACGTCGCTGGCGGAGGGCCTGAAGCGAGAGGAAGCCACGGCACTGGCCCTGGCCGACGGCCGCGCCTTCCACGATGCACTGCTCTCCGCGCGCGGCTGGCCCGAGATCCCCTTCGACGGGCGTCTACTCGTCAGCCACCAAGATGCACTGCTGATGGGCGGAAAGGTACAGGCTCTGCCCGGCTTCGCCGATCACGTTGTCTTCCGCGATGCGGGCTTATGCATCGCTTGTGTTGAAAAGACCTGCATTGCCATGTGTTCCGGCCAGGCCCTCACCCAGGCGGAAGATGGTGCGCTTGCCTTTGAACGGGAGAAGTGCGTGCATTGCGGTGCTTGTTTGTGGAACTGCGTTCACCCTCCGGACGAAGCGCAGTCTCAAATTGAATTCCGCGGCGGCGCGGGTGGGCTGCACTCGGCGGAAAACTGAATGGAAGCTGGTAGCTGCTAGCTCCTAGGAGAACCATGGCAACTGCATTGCACATCGTCGTCTGCGCGGGCATCGTGCCCGATCCGCTGCAGACGCTTGAACCGGTTACGACACCGGCAGGCCCGGGACTAAAGAACGAAATGGTCCTGCCCGTGGTGCTTGATCCCTGGGCTGCGAGCGCGCTCTATGAGGCTGCAATCCTTGTCGCCAAGAATCCCGGTAGCAAACTCTGGCTGGTCTCACTCGGCCCCAAGGCCAAGCTGCAACAGGTGATGATGACTGTCGCGCAGAAGGTGAACTTTGAACTGGTCCCCATCGACGGCCCCATTGGCGGCTTTCCCGATGCACACGCGACGGCGGCCGTTCTTGCTGAAACCATCGCCGCTCTGCCCGGTCTTGATCGCGATCGCCTGCTGTTGTTCGGCGGATGGGAATCAGCCACGCGCGGCGCGGGCATCACACTGCAACTCGTTGGCGAACGTCTCGGCATCACCGATCAGTTTCAGGGAGTGGACCAGATTGATCTGCGCGACGACATGAGCTTTGAAGTGCTGGAACGCGTTGAGGGGGGCAAACATCAAGTCTCCGTCTGCGCCGGAGCGCCTGCTGTCTTGGGCTGGGCTACGGGCAACCTTGCCGAGCCCCGCAACAACCCTCAACTTGGCATGGCCAATATGCGCACGATCATGCCCGCGCTGCAAAAGGCCAAGGCCGCAAAGCTCGAAGCCAACGGCCTGCGCTACGTCTCTGCTTCCCTGCCCAAACAGCAGCGCACGACCCGCGTGGTCAAAGACATGGCCCCTGACGAAATCGCCGCCGAACTGGTCGCGTGGATTGGAGCCGAATAATGGAAAACATCCTTGTATTGACGCACGCCGATGAAACCGGCTCCGCCCTCACGCGCGCTTCCCTCGAAGCTATCACCGCCGGCAAGGACTTGGCTGCGCAGCTCTCCGCTGCCCTCACCATCGGAATTGTGGCCGCAAACGCCACGGCCGCAGCCGGCGTTCTGTCTTCAACGGGAGCGCGCCTGCTTGCCGTCTCAGGCGAGGCCTTCGCGCAGGCGCGCTATTCGAGCGACGCAGCCGCATGCGAGGCCCTTTGCCGTGCAGCTCAGGCCACCATCGTACTCGCCCCGGGAAGTTCGCGTGTGACGCGCATTGCGGCCGGCGTAGCGCACCGGTTGGGCGGATTCATCGATACGCACATCACCGCCATCGGCGGCGCGGAATCGGTTGAGGCCACACGCTGGTTCTATCGCCAGCGGGTTGAGGCCGTGGTCAGCCGCGATGCGCGGCCGTGGTTCCTGCTGCTCGACGCGGGAACGCATGCTGCCTTTGCGGGCGAACCGGGTGCGGCCCAGGTCGAGCAGATTGCCGTTCAACTCTCGGAGATTCGCACCACCGTCAGCGGGTTCCGCGCTCCAGCGCAGGACGCGCAGACCATCCGGCCCGACGCGAAAATGCTGTTTGTAGCCGGCGCCGGCTGGACCAAGAAGCAGCCTGACGGCCAGATTCATGCCGCTGAAGCGGGCGAGCTGATTCTCGGCTTCCTGCACGCCACGGGCGCATCGCTCGGCAGCAGCAAGTCTCTCGTCGATCAGGGCGGCGACGGCGTGCCGGTGCTTCCCTTCCTCACCCACATGAACCAGATCGGGCAAACGGGCGCGACGCCGCGCCACGCCAAGGGATTGTCCACCTGCTGCCACGGCGAAGAGCCGCACGTGGTGGGCTGGCGGTTCATCGGCGACCGGCGCGCCATCAGCCTGGACCCCAACTGCGGATGGACGCGCGGCAAAGCCGATGTTGTTTACATCGCCGACGCCTTCCAGGTGATGGCCAAGGTGAACGCGCTGCTGGATGCGAAGTAGGGTTGAAGCCGGCATCCTTCCCAGGTCCCCAAATGCGAGGGACCTGGGGCCCCCATTCCGTCCCGATCAACGTGACTGAATCATGCGGGCGCGGTACTAAATCTTGAGCGCAGCAGGGAGCGAGAGGCTCGCCATGATCTCCTCCATGGCGCCTTCGTCGTTCCCAATCGTTGCCAACAGCTTTTCCTTGAGTTCTTCGCGTTTGCCGTAAAGGCGAAGCGGCTCGGGCGGATTGTGCAGCAAATCCTTGCCGACCAGGGCGCGCACAATGAACGGCATGTAGGACGAATAGTCTCCCTGCATGCTTACCGTCTGCGTGGTATAGGTTTCCGGGTTGACCTTGCCCCACGACACGGCTTCGGCCGGTGCGCACGAAGACAAACTTCCATCGGTCACCGGCGAGGAAACGATCTGTGCGTCGTAGTCGTAGCCGCGAATGTTCTTGAGGAAGAATATCTGCGAAAGCGTGGGCTCCGGCTGCAAGGAATAATTCTTGGGAACGCCGCCTCCCAGGATCAGGATGGCCAGCGACTTGGCTTCGGAACCGAACAATCCCCAGTGATGGTAGGCGCAAGACTCGAATACGTCTTCGTGGAGATCGTAATCGAATCCATACTTGATCTTCCCCAGCCGCGCCAGCGTCCACAGCTTGACGGAGTTCAGGAACCCGCTGCCATCGGCAGGCGCTCCAATGAAGACTGGTAATTCAAGATCGGCGCAGGTGCTCAACAGGCCGGGCGCAACGCCGAGCGCATTCTCCCGTTCCGCATATTGCTTGCCGAGCAGATAATTGCGTTCGGTGGTCGTCATCCGGTTCTGGAACTCGGGCCGTTGCAGGATTTCGGTGAATACGGCGTCCTGGTCGAAAAGCACCTGTTCGTCGAAGCCGGTGTCGGTCACGCGAATCACGCCGTTCTCGCGCAGTTCGGCGTCATCGCCGAAGAGATTCACTTCGCGGATGGGGCGTTCTGCGGTCTTGCGGAGGCAGTCGTGCCCGTCGTGGTAGCAGATGGCGTCCGTGACCGTGATGTAGGCCGTGTTCGCCGCCCTGAGCAGCGGAATGAGCCAGGCGCGGTGCTGATCGGAAACCGTGATCGGCCCGGCGCAGGTAACGACCAGGGGAATACGCTTTTCGATCACCTGTTTCAGAGCTTCATAGACCCGCCGCAGATAGGCGCCGCCGAAAGCCGGAAGAGAGCCCGAAAACAATTCGTTCAAATCCTGGCATTCGGTAACCGGCTTTCCAGTCACCGCTTTGCCCATTAGTCCGTTCTTCATCGAGCAATCGCTCATTGCAATATCCTCAAATCAAGTTAACTTCTGGTTTTCAATTTTCCGCAACACCCCTGCCGAGAGGTTGCACCCTACGCGTGAAGCGCTCACCATGCGCTACTGGCGGCTTCTCATCGTTGCTGTTTTGATAGTTTAAGGTACCGGAGTAGGCGGGAGCTAACGAACATCTGCACAAGTTCCGCCGCATAAGTTCGGTTTTCCAGGGGCTGAAGCCCGATTGATTCCATTCGGCTTTCAGCACGACTGAAGTCATGCCCTGATACAAGGCAGACTCGTGTCGGCCGCCCCAGGTCTCGATTTTGAGACCTGGGATGTGCAGATTCAGGTAGTCGTCGAACTAGGACACTGCGGTCTTAATCTCTTCAATTTGCTTCGCGTGGCGCTTGGAATGCGCAGCCAACAGCAGAAGCATCTCGTAGCAATTGACAGTTCCAAACAGCGGGTGAGAGGTAATCTTCGAGCGGAGGTCGTCCCGGCTGCTGCGAACGTAATGTATCGCCTGCTGTCGACTCGCCGCGAAGTCTTGAACCGCCGCCTGCAACGTGGAGAAGCGCCCATTCGGCTGTGCCGTTGCGGGAGATTCGACCTTCCTGGTTCGATCCGTTCCCCTCGCGGCAATCCGCGCTTCCCGCGCCTCATTCACCAGGGGTGTAGCGGAGTCTTCCGAGGCAAGTATCTGAGAGAAGAGATATCGCTCCGACACAGCCACGTGCTCAACGCATTCTCCGATCGACCACTTCCCTGGGCCAGGGGCGCGAACAGCCATTTCTTCCGTCACGTCGCGCAACGCATCCAAAATCTCCGCCCGCCCGCGCTCCAGAGAGGCGAGGATTTCCAGTTTCTCCAGCTCTGTCATATCCGCTACCTAACTAGGCCATTCGCCGTGGGTTGTCACGACACCTTCTCAACTGAGAAGGTCGCGGCGTGCAACTCTTGCAAAGCGAAAACCGTGGTGTGGTGCTGCTGCATGGCGGCTATCCCCTCCACCGCGGCCTGTGCGGCGGCAATCGTGGTGATGGTGGGAATCCGCGCCAGCACCGCGGCCCGTCGAATTGCCTTCTCGTCGAAAAATGTATCCTGCCCGCGCGGGGTGTTGATGATGAGCTGAATGCGGTCGCCCTTGATCAGGTCCACCACGTTCGGCCGGCCTTCCTTGACCTTGAAGACCCGCTCCACCGTTAGCCCCGCTCGCTCCAGCACGTTGGCCGTGCCCTCGGTAGCGACGATCTCAAATCCCAGGTGAACGTAGCGCCGCGCCAATTCAACAGCCGCCACCTTGTCGTGATCGTTGACGCTGAAGAAGATCGTGCCGCCGCCGGGCAACACCTGTCCGGCCGAAAGCTGCGCCTTCGCGAAAGCTTCGCCAAACGTGGCCGCCACGCCCATCACCTCGCCCGTCGAACGCATCTCCGGGCCCAGCACCGTATCAACGCCGCCGAATTTATTCCATGGAAACACCGGCGACTTCACGTAATAATGCGTGCCGGTTTCCAGGTCCCTGCCAGCGTCAAGCTGAGCCGGAAGAAGCTCGCGCAGCTTGCGCCCGGTCATCAGGCGCGCGGCAATCTTAGCCAGCGGAATCCCGGTCGCTTTCGACACATAGGGCACGGTCCGCGAAGCGCGGGGATTCACTTCAATCACATACACGTGGTCCTGTCCCTCGGTGTCGCGCTGTATGGCGAACTGAAGGTTGACCAGGCCCACTACCTCAAGCGCAAGAGCGAGCTTCCGTGTGTAGATACGCAGTGTTTCCAAGGTTTCCGCGCGAATGCTCACCGCAGGAAGCACACACGATGAATCGCCGGAGTGGATGCCCGCCTCTTCGATGTGCTGCATGATGCCGGCGATAATCACATCTTCCGAATCGCACAGCGCATCCACATCCACCTCGATCGCGTTCTCCAGAAAGTGATCGACCAGCACCGGCCGCTCCTGCGAGTACTCGACCGCCTTGGTCATATAGAGAGCAACAGCTTCTGCGTCGTAGGCAATCACCATCGCCCGGCCACCGAGTACGTAGCTGGGCCGCACCAGCACGGGATATCCGATCCGCTCGCCGATGGCCAGAGCTTCGTCCACGCTGGTCGCCGTACCACCCGCAGGCTGAGGAATCTTCAACTCATCCAGCAGCTTGCCGAAGCGCTTGCGGTCCTCTGCCAGATCGATCGACTCCGGCGACGTGCCGATGATCGGCACTCCAGCTGCGCGCAGCCGCTGCGCAAGGTTAAGCGGTGTCTGCCCGCCGAACTGGACAATCATTCCGATCTGCGCACCCGACTGCGCCTCGTGGTTATACACCGCCAGCACATCTTCGAGAGTCAGTGGCTCAAAATACAGCCTGTCGCTGGTGTCGTAATCCGTCGAGACGGTTTCCGGGTTGCAGTTCACCATGATCGTTTCGTAGCCGTCGTCCTTCAGCGCGAAGGCGGCGTGGCAGCAGCAGTAGTCGAACTCGATGCCCTGCCCAATCCGATTCGGTCCCGAGCCGAGAATGATGACCTTCGGCGTCTGCGTCGGCGCCGCCTCGTCCTCTTCGTCGTACGTCGAATAGAGGTAGGGCGTCATCGACTCGAACTCCGCGGCGCAGGTGTCCACCAGCTTGAAGACCGGCTTGATGCCCTTCGCTTCGCGCAGTTCCCTCACCTTCTGGATACCGGCGTGGCCCTCGAGCTTCCATTCCGTGGCGATCCTTTCGTCGCTCAGACCAAGGCGCTTCAGTTGCCGCAGGTGCTCGGTGCTGATCGCTTCCGGAGTCGTTTCTGCAATCGCCATCTGCGCCTTCGTGACTTCACGAACCTGATGCAGGAACCAGGGATCCATGCCCGTCAGCCGCGCCACTTCACGCACGCTCATGCCGCGCTCGAACGCGTACCGGATATAACCCAGTCGCTCCGGCTTCGGCGTCACCAGCATCTGCGTCAGCCGCCGCGGCTCCAGAATCTCCGCCCCGGTCTTCTTGCCCGTTTCCAGGGCTCGCCAAGCCTTCATCAGCGCTTCCTTGAAGGTGCGGCCAATCGCCATCACCTCGCCCACCGACTTCATCTGCGGGCCCAGAGTGTCGTCCGAGCCGGGAAACTTCTCGAACTGCCACTTGGGAATCTTGACCACAACATAATCGATGGTCGGCTCGAAGCAGGCCGGAGTCTTCCTCGTGATGTCGTTGGGAATCTCGTCCAGCGTGTAACCCACCGCCAGCTTGGCAGCAATCTTCGCAATCGGAAAACCGGTAGCTTTCGAGGCCAGCGCCGAAGAGCGCGAGACACGCGGATTCATCTCGATCACCGTCATGCGGCCATCCACAGGATTCACGGCAAACTGCACGTTCGAGCCGCCCGTCTCGACGCCAATCTCGCGCATGACTGCGATAGCAGCATCGCGCATCTTCTGGTACTCGCGATCGGTGAGCGTTTGCGCCGGAGCCACCGTGATTGAGTCACCCGTGTGCACGCCCATGGGATCAAAGTTTTCAATCGAGCAGATGATGATGACGTTGTCCGCCAAGTCGCGCATCACCTCCAACTCGTACTCCTTCCAGCCCAGCACGCTCTCTTCAATCAGGCACTCATGCACCGGAGAAAGGTCCAGCCCCCGCGCCAGAATCTCCATCAGCTCTTCGCGGTTATACGCAATGCCCCCGCCTGAGCCGCCCAGCGTGAAGCTCGGCCGGATGAGCACCGGGAAGCCCAGCTTGGATGCAAATTCCAGGCCGTCCCGAAGGTTGTTCACCAGGGCCGACTTCGAAACCTCAAGTCCGATGCGGATCATGGCGTCTTTAAAGAGCAGCCGGTCCTCGGCCTTCTTGATGGCTTCGAGTTTGGCGCCGATCAACTCGACGTTATAGCGATCCAGAATTCCCGAATCGGCTAGATCCACCGCCAGATTGAGCGCCGTCTGTCCGCCCACGGTGGGCAGGAGAGCAAACTTGCCGGGAAGGTATGCGCCTGCGCCGTCAGCACCGTTTCCACCCGAGGGCAAGCCAGGTCCACTCGCCAGCATCTCCGTCTCCAGACGGATGATCTCCTCCACATACTCGCGCGTCAGCGGCTCGATGTAGGTGCGGTCGGCCAGATCCGGATCGGTCATGATGGTGGCCGGGTTCGAGTTCACCAGCACTACCTCGTAGCCCTCCTGCTTGAGAGCCTTGCAGGCCTGCGTCCCGGAGTAATCGAACTCCGCCGACTGCCCAATCACAATCGGCCCCGAGCCGATCACCA
>JBEKTB010000134.1:0-10473 GCA_049516495.1 Occallatibacter sp. | reverse complement strand
CTGCGGCCTTCTGCGGCGTCGCCGACTCGGGGACGATCGTGCTCCATCACTCGTCGACGGAGGGCCGCCGTGTGCTCACCCTGCTGCCCGACTGGCACCTCTGCATTCTTCGGGCCAGCCTGGTGGTCGAGACGCTGCCCGAGTACTTCCACCGCTGCCTGCAACCGCCGGCGCTGGTGACCTGGATCTCCGGCCCCAGCGCCACGGCCGACATTGAAATGACGCGCATCAAGGGCGTTCATGGACCGCGCTTCCTGCATGTGATCCTGGTTCGCGACCAGGGCGTTCCCGTGACCGGCAACAACTGAAGCCGGAACGCCGCCGCAAGCAGCTACACCTGAAACGCGCTATTCTGGTTTGCAATCTTCCTTTTATCGGACAGTAGTCGCAGGAGACGAACGGTTGCCCAAGGCTAAGATCAAACGGCTGTACCTGATTCCCATCCTCTCCAAGGCGCTCGATGTGCTCGAATTGCTGGAGCAGAACCACGCTCCCGTCACCCTGGAGGACGTTTACCAGAAGACGCAAATCTCCAAGACCAGCGTCTACCGCATTCTCAAGACACTGGTTCACCGCGGTTATGTTGCCCAGGCGCAGAATGGCCAGTACCGGCTGGTTTCCCGCCCCCGTCGCCTGCGCTTCGGCTTTGCGGTTCAGAGTGCGGAAATGCCCTTCTCTGAGGCGGTGGCCCATAGCGTCACGAGCGCCGCGGCGGCCTCCGGCGTGGAGTTGCTCCTGCTCGACAACCGCTACGATCCCGACATCGCCGTCCAGAACGCAGAGGAATTTGTCGCCAAGCGGGTTGACCTGGTGCTTGAATTCC
Organism: Occallatibacter sp.; assembly: GCA_049516495.1. Classification (GTDB taxonomy): domain Bacteria; phylum Acidobacteriota; class Terriglobia; order Terriglobales; family Acidobacteriaceae; genus Telmatobacter. Next base: position 9,650 of record JBEKTB010000134.1, on the reverse strand, counting down.
AAGTTGAAGAGGCGGTTGCGCCCCGCATCGCCCATATCTTCAAAAAGGCCGACATTCCTCTCGTGGCCATAGACGTACCCCACCCCAACGCCACCTACTTCGGCGTGGACAACTTCGAGGTCGGCTACGAGGCCGGCTCACTGCTCGCGCAGCACGCGCTGCGCAAGTGGAAGGGCAAGGTCGATAAGGTCATTGGCGTTGGATTCAATGAAGCGGGCAGCTTTGTCCAGAGCCGCATCTTCGGCGCCTTCGACGGCATTCGCGAGCGCCTCAAGGAGCTGACCCCAAACAGCTTTCTTCAGATCGAAGGCCGCGGTATGAGGGAACCCAGCCGCCTGGCAATGAAGGACTTCCTCCGCGCCCACCAGCACGGCCAGCAAATCCTGGTCGCCACCGCCACCGATTCCAGCGCGCTCGGCGTGCTCGACGCGGTGCGCGAAGCCGGCCGCGAAGTCGACTTCGCCATCGTGGGGCAGGACTGCATCCCGGAAGTACTGATCGAGATGCGCAAACCCAATTGCGCCATCATCGGCTCCATTTCCCACGAAGCCGAAACCTATGGCCCGCGCCTGATCCAGCTCGGCATTGCCCTCCTCCGCGGCTATACCGTGCCTCCCTATAACTATGTTCGCCATCGCGTTGTTACCCCGGAAACGCTGGACGAAGACCGCGCCCAGGGCTAGAGCGATTCCTGGGTAAGTGTGTCCTTTTCTGATTTGTGCCGAGTCGCCGACTCCCTTGTGGTCGCGTCGACCCAACGGCATAGGATTCGGGATACTGCAACCCAGGAATCGCTGTAGCAGGAGATCCCGGCTCTCTGTGCCGATGCGGCGCGACCGGCCTGAGCGCAGCGCCTGCGGGCCGCCATTGGCCAGTAAAAGCAACCCGCAGGCGTGCCCCGGCATCTCTTTGTTACAAGCAGCCCCTGTTCTCCACCCTCAACTGGCGTCGAAGAGGCCTTCCCCGCTGTGTCAGCCTCAGTTGCGGATGGACTGCGGTTGAAGCTGCCCGTGTTCTTGCCCGCAGCCGTTTTCAACCAGCGGATTCCACGAGATCGGCCGGCTGCACCCAGGATTTGAGTTTTGCGCTCCGCGCGTGTGTTCCCTTTGAACCTTGGTTTCCCCCCAGAGAGGATCTGTGTCCCATGAGCCCTGAAGCATCTCTATCCGACCTTGGCAAGTCGAGCGCCGCACCACCGGCCCCCACCCCGGCGCCTGGCCGCTCCCCACGTTCCGCCATGTCTTCGTACCGCATGCCGGCCTATGCCGTCGAGCAGGAGACACCTCAACAGCAGGCCGAAGTCTTTTACCTGCAAAAGCAGATCCAGTCCCAGACTCCCATGATTCTCGTTCTCGAAGATGGAGAACTGGTGAAGGGCTGCATCGAGTGGTACGACCGCAATGTGCTGAAAGTCCGCGGCCGGACGAAAACCCTTGTCTACAAGTCGGCCATCAAGTACATGTACAAAGTCGGCGACTACGAGCAATAGGATAGCTTTGCAGGGACAGGAATTCGGGGACGGATTCCGCCGAGGTGCAGTTCAAATCCCGGAAATGTGAAGACGCGCGGCGTATTCTTCACGGCCCATTTCTGCTGCAAGGGCGGCAAGCACTGTGTTGTCCCCCGGGACCGCGACGCAAGCCGCCTTCACGGCAGTCAGGTTCCATGCCGGAAATGGATTCCCTATTGCTATTGCGTGTGATATCTTGATCAGGTTTCGCCAATTCCCGCTACAGTGGTGTTTATGACTCAGGCAACAGTTGCTTCCCCCACCCTCAAATTCCTCGAAGACCGCTGGGACTCGAACCTGGCCGCTACTCTCGATGAGCCTGAGCTGCTTCGCTACCGCTCCAACCTGCTGGGCTCCGACCTGCGCATCACCAATTTTGCGGGCGGGAATACCAGTTCTAAGACTGTGGAGATTGATCCCCTGACCGGCGAACCGGTTGAGGTTCTCTGGGTCAAAGGCTCGGGCGGCGACTTGGGCAGCATCCAGCGCAGTGGTTTCGCCACGCTCTACCAGAACAAGCTGCTGGCTCTCGAACGAAGCTACAAGGGGGTGGACACGGAAGACGACATGGTGGCGATGTACCCGCTGTGCACCTTCCGCAACAACCCCGTCGCCGCCTCCATCGACACGCCTCTGCACGGCTTTCTTCCCTTCCCGCATGTCGATCACCTCCATCCCGATTGGGGCATCGCGCTGGCTGCCTCGGCAAACGGCAAGGCAAAGATGGAGCAATTCAACCGGGAATTCGGCCACTCCCTGGTTTGGCTGCCCTGGCAGCGCCCGGGCTTCGAGCTCGGGCTGATGCTGCGCCGCGCCGTGGCTGAAAACCCCGGCTGCGACGGCATTGTGCTGGGCGGCCACGGCCTCTTTACCTGGGGCAACACGCAGCGGGAGTGCTACCTGAACACCCTGGCCGTCATCGACCAGATTGGCCAGTTCATTGAGCGCCATGCAAAAAGCGCAGTCCGTTTCGGCGGTGAGGCCATCCCGTCCCGTCCAGACCGTAGGCAGCTTGCAGTCAAGATTGCGCCGTTTCTGCGCGGCGTGGTGAGCACCCAGAAGCGCTGGATCGCGAGCTTCACCGATGCGCCTGACGTGCTCCAGTTCGTTGACTCGGCTGACGCCAGGGATCTGGCCTTCCTCGGCACCAGTTGCCCCGACCACTTCATTCGCACCAAGATCCGTCCACTGTTTGTCTCGTGGCCGGCAGGTGCGAACATCGAAGCACTGAAAAGGCAGATTGGCGTCTCCATCGCCGAATATCGCCGGCAGTACAGCGATTATTACCACTCCTTTGCATCCGCGGATTCGCCCGCCCTGCGCGACACCAGCCCCACCGTGGTGCTGATCCAGGGCCTGGGCATGTTCAGTTTCGGCAAGAACAAGACTGAGGCGCGGATTGTCGGCGAGTTCTACACCAACGCCATCCACGTAATGGAAGGCGCAACCCTGCTGGCTGAAGGCGAGGCGACGGGCACGCTGCCCCAGTGCGGCGAGGGCTTTGACCCCGCCAGCTTCAAAGTCTTCTCAAACTACGTGGCGCTGCCCGCCATTGAAGCCTTCCGAATTGAATACTGGGCCATGGAAGAAGCCAAGATCCGACGCCAGCCACCCGAAAAAGAACTCAGCCGCCGCATCGCGCTGGTCATCGGCGGCGCCAGCGGCATTGGCCGCGAAGTCGCTTTGAAGGCCGCCGCCCGCGGAGCCCACGTGGTCGTTGCCGACCGGGACGAAGCCGCAGCCGCGCGCGTTGCCGACGAACTGAAATCCGTCGCTTCCGCGGAATTCGTGGCCAGCACAGCGGTCGATATTCGCAGCCGGGAAGCCATCGCCCGCGCCCTCCGGGCCACAGTTGAAGCCTTCGGCGGCATCGACATCCTCATCAACACCGCGGCGCTGTTCCCGTCCTCGCCCGACGGCGTGCTCACCGACGCCCAGTGGGCCGCCACTCTCGACATCAACGTGACGGCCAATTATCTGCTGGCCGACGAAGCAGCGAAATTCTTCGCCGAACAGGGACTCGACGGCTCCATCGTGCTCACCAGTTCGGCCAACGCCGTAGTCGCCAAGCGCGGCAGCGAGGCCTACGACGTAAGCAAGGCAGCGCTGTCGCACCTGGTTCGCGAACTGGCGGTCTCGCTCGCGCCCCATGTGCGCGTCAATGGCATTGCGCCGGCCACGGTCGTCAAAGGGTCCGCCATGTTTCCTCGCGACCGTGTTCGCGCATCGCTCGCCAAATACAACATTCCTTTCGAGGAATCTCTCTCTGACGAAGAGTTGCGCGGCCTCCTGGCCGACTTCTATGCCCAGCGGACCCTCACCCACCAGCCCATCGACCCGGCCGACTGTGCCGAAGCTATTCTGTTCCTTGCCAGCCCGCGCGCCCGGTGCACCTCGGGACACATTTTTCCCGTCGACGGCGGGCTCACGGAGGCGTTTCTCCGCTGAGTCTGGAGACCGGTCAGCCGTTCTCTCGACAGCGGCTGGGCCGCATCCGGTTTCTCAAAGCACGCGCCGCCGAGTACGGGACCCGCAGCGCAGTCTGGCCGCCCTGGAGAGCTCCGCTCCCTTTACAATAAAAAAATGACGGAGCCCGAGAAAGTTGACCTGGTGGGCGTTGGATTGAACGCCACAGACACGCTGATTCCCCTGCCCGATTACCCGGTACGCGGCTCCAAGGTCGAATATCGCAATGCAACGGTCTCGCCTGGCGGCCAGACCGCGACCACCGTGGTGGCCTGCCAGACCTGGGGAATGCGCACTCGCTACGTGGGGAAACTGGGCGACGACGACGCGGCCCGCCTGCATCGCGACGCCTTTGCCCGCGCAGGGGTGGAGGCGCGGCTGGTTGCGGTTGCAGGTGCGGCCAGCCCGCAGTCGCTGATTCTTGTGGACGGCGGGGGCGAACGGACGGTCCTGTGCAGACGAGATGACCGGCTGGTGCTGCAGCCCGAGGATCTGGACCGTGCTTGGATTGAGAATGCGCGTGCGCTACATGTAGACGGCTACGACACAGCCGCGGCAACCCTGGCGGCCAGTTGGGCGCACCAGGCAGGAATTCCGGTGATCGCCGACCTGGATGAACTCTATCCGGGCGTCGAGCGGCTGATCGAGAATGTGGACTACCTGATTGTGAGCCGGGATTTTCCCTGCCGGCTGATGAAAGAAAACAACCTGAAGAAGGCTTTGCGCGGAATGCACGCACGCTTTGGATGCGCCCTGACGGCCGCAACCCTGGGGCCGGACGGCGTGATGGCCTGGGATGGAAGGCGCATGCATTTCAGCCCCGCATACCGGGTGCCGGTGGTGGATACGACCGGCGCTGGGGACATCTTCCACGCCGGATTTATCTACGGATTGCTGCAAGGCTGGGCGCTGGAACGGCAGCTCGACTTTGCCTGCGCAGCCGCGGCCTTGAACTGCATGGCCTCCGGGGCAAGGGGCGGCATTCACACGGTCGCCGCGATCGAGGAACTGAGGTCGACGGCGTCGCGGTATGAAGCCAACATTTCCGCGCCGCGTCAAACTGGGTCGACGCAGCCTCTCCCGGCGCAGGCCTTGCCGGTTCAAGTCGGATAAGAAATAAGGAAACCTGCGCAGCCTGAACCGTGGCCCGCGATTCAGGCCTCGGGTTGGCGCAGCCACTCGGCCAGGAGAGCGGCAACTTTCTGCGGCTGTTCGTAGGCGGCAAAGTGGCCGGCATCGGGCAGCAGGTGAAATTCGCAACCGCCGGGCGCGGCGTTGAAGACCTCCATCTCGACTGGAGTGACTCCCGAATCCTCGCCGCCGGCAATCGCCAGAACTGGCGCCTCGATTGTGGCCACGGTCGGCACTGAATCCGGACGCGTGGCCAGACCAGCCTGCACGGCCACCAGGGCTTCCGCGGTCAGGGTCATGGAGGCTCGCAACTGGGCCACAATCTCGGGACGGCGCTCGCGGGCGGTCGCCCCAACCAAAGTCTGCGCCATTCCGTCAAAGATCGCTTCCGTGTCCCCGGCACGCGCCTGGGCGATGGTGGCTGCTCGCCTGGCCAGATTGGCCTCGGCGTCCGGTTGCGGCTTGGAACAGATGAAAGCCAATCCGCTCACCCGTTCCGGAGCCTGACGCCAGATCTCAAGCAGCAAATAGCCGCCGATGGAACAGCCGGCAAAGGTCGCCTCCGGTACCTTGAGATGGTCGAGAAGGTGAAGAACGTCTGCAGCCAACTGCTTCATGGTCAGCACGGGAGCGTCGGGAACGGAAGCAAATCCGCCGACTGGCAGGGTTCCCAGCTCCGAGCCGCCATGACCGCGCAGGTCGGGAACTATGGCGCGCACGCCGGCCAGGTTCTCGCCAAGCGGCCGCCAATATTCGCCATCGAGCGGGGTGGGATGGAGAAACACCACGGGCAGACCCTTCCCTGTTTCGCGATAGGCCAGCTTTACGTCATCGAATGTGTAGGTACCCTTCATGGCAACAGGATAGCTCAGGGCAGCGCCAGGGGCTCCTCGGGGATGCCGATCCATCCGGCCAGATAAGCCACGGCCACCAGCCCGCCGGAGCAGAAGAATCCAATGACGGTGAAGATGCGAACCAGCGCCACATCCCAGCCGTAGGCCTGCGCCAGGGCGATGCACACACCGGCAATCTGACGGCCCACATGGGGACGGACCAGCGGCCTTCCGGGGACATACGTTGCAACGGGAACGACCGCACCGCAGCTCGAACAGAACCGCGCGCCCGACGGCAACCCGGTCCCACAGCGTTGACAGAAGACAGCCATTGTCGATCCCTCCTCGTTAGTCCGCGATCAGGGTGATCAACCCCAATCAGTGTGAATATACGGTGGACGGGTCGCGGCGGTTCCATCGCGCAGGAGTCCGGCAACAGCTTTCCGGGCAATCAGATGCCCTTGTAGGGGTTGCGCAGGTGTTTGCGCGCGGTATCGGCACGCGACGTATCCGGACCGGTGCTGATGGCGGCCTGATAGTCCCGGACCGCCAGCGAACGCTCACCGTTCACATCGCGGCATTCGCCCGCAGCCAGCAGCGACCGGATCTTGAGTTCCGGGCCGACATTGCTGGTCCATGCTGCCTGCTCATAAGCCTGGGCAGCCTCCCCGTAGTGGCGCTGGCCGCGCAGGGCATCGCCCAGGCCAAAGTAGGCAAGTTCCAATCGCGCTTCGGCAAAATAGCCCGGCTTGGCGCTTTTGGCCACGATGTCCCGGTAGGCCTCCACCGCGCCCATGCCCTCGCCGGCGTCCTTGCGCAGATTGGCTTCTTCCAGACAAAACAGAAAGTCGTGGGGATACTGGTTCTTGAGACCGCGAACCACCTGCACTGCGTCTTTGTACTTCGCTTCCCGGCGCAGGAACAGGGCGATGACGGTGCGCGCTTCGATGCTGGTGCTTACGCCCCGATTGCCGGCGTCGTTCAGCATTTCGAGGCCCCTGGACTTGGAGCCGGTGATACCGGCAAAACCGATGAGAAACTTGAAGGGCAAGGGCAGAGCCCCCACTACGTACTCATAGACCCCCGCCACCAGCTTCGCGTCCACGTAATCCGGGTCTAGTTGCAACACGCGCATCTCGTCGTCTTTCGCCTTGGTGGCCAGCCGGAAGCCGGCGCCGAAACCCCGTTCGACCATGGCCAGGTAGGTGCATTTGAGGCTGCGGGCCCAGCCGCGCGCATAGAGGGCGTCAATGTCGTTGGGATTCCTGCCAATGCGCCAGTCGGCCTCATGGACGGCCTCGTCGGCCAGCGCCAGGATGCGGTCGCGGGTCCTCGGGTCTTCGCTGGTGGCGTGGCGGCCGGTGAGAAAGCCATCGTTGGCATAGAAGGTAGTGTCGAGCAGGTCCAGGCGGTAGAGTTCCTGAAAGACCTCGGCCTCCAGCAGCAGAGCCGTGGGCTGCGGATCGCCCGGATGCGCCGCATGGAAGCGCTCGAACCGCTCCACGGCCCCCGGATAATCCAGGTTGTAAAAATGCTCAAAGGCCTCGCGCACCAGCGGATCCCGGTTCAACGGGTTGGTATGCACCGTGGAAGCGCAACCCAAGCTGGCTGCTGCCAGCAGCAGAAATCCCCATGTTAAGCTGCGCATCCCAGTCAAACGGCTTCTTGAACCCAATTCCCCTCCATGTTTCATAACTCGGTCGCGACGAGCGCCCTTCTCCAGGCTGACACACGGGCCGTCCTCAGGCGCAAGCTTCTCTTGACGATTTGTTGAACCATTTTCAGCGCGCCTTTCGCGATCTATCTATGAGGACTTCTTATTATCGCGCCGGGAGGAGGAGGACTTGAAGGAGCCGGCTCGCTGCCTCCAGGAAAGCTGAAGAAAGGCAAAAAAAGGAAACTCGTGCATGTTTGTCGTTAACCATGGAGAGAAGGCGCTCGAAGAGTTTGTGCCCGTCCCACGGGTTCGAAGACGCGCCCTCTACACCCTGCCCCAGATCGGTTCTTGAAGGATTGGTGAGATGAATCGGAAAGAGATGCTGCGACTGCTGCTCAACCAAGCCCAGTTTAACGGATTCGAGTTTCGCCGCTGGTTTCTGGCCCACGTGCAACCCGTGTGGCCAGGCGCAGAACTGGCGCTCACCCTGCTGGCGAGCGAGGGCCGGCATTACACGCTGTTGTTCTCCCATGATTTCGCGAGCTCGTTCTGGAGGACGGGCGCACAGATGAGCTTTATGGTTCCGGGCATCACCTATCCAAGGATCAACGGCCAGGGCGAAGTGGTTCAGGTCAAGCGCAAGCCTTTCACCCGCCGCACCATCAAGGCCGATGTGTGGAAGTACCATCTGCAACAGATGGCTGCAGCAGAGGACCCCATCGCGTACGTGTGCCGCTTCCTCCCCGCCGAGGACCAGGAGGCATTGCGCGAATCCCAGCTTGAGACGTTGGTTGCCCAAGCCTGAAACACGCTGCGGAAAGAACTCGATCCAGAGGGAGGCGGGGGTTTTCGCCCCCCGCATAAGGCTGGAATAATCAGCGCTGGCTTCAGCCACGGAAGGGCGTCCTTCTCCAACCTTGCACATAACTCCGTGTGTTTTGAAGCCCGTAAGGAGCCCGCCGCCGGAAGAGTGGGAGAGCCCGAGCGCCTTTCTTTACGGCCGCGGCGATTCCGAAACGCGCGATAAGATTGAGCTATGCCCATTCCTGACCGGCTGAACCCCAGTTTCGCCCCCGCCCGCCCCCCCGCGATGGACCCCATCGAAGAAGCCCGTAAGCGCCTGATCGTGGCTCTCGACGTCCCCGACGCGGCCTCGGCAATCCGTTTGGTCAACCAGTTGGAAAACAACTGCAGCTGGTTCAAGGTCGGTCTGGAGTTGTTCATCGCAGCGGGCCCGGCCGTAATCGAGCCTCTGGTTGCGCGCGGCCACTCTGTTTTTCTTGACCTCAAACTGCACGACATCCCCAACACGGTGGGCAGCGCGGTACGCTCGGCAGCGCGGCTGGGCGCGAGCATGATCACTCTTCACGCCGCAGGGGGTCCGGCGATGCTGGCAGCAGCAAGGTCCGCACTGGACGGAGTCGCGAACCCGCCGGAGTTGCTGGCCGTCACCGTGCTCACCAGCATGGACCAGAACCAGATCAACGCCGTCGGCCTGCAGCGCTCGCCTGCGGAGCAGGTGGAATTGCTGGCCCGGATGGGGCTGGAGGCCGGCATTAGCGGCTTCGTCTGCTCGCCCCAGGAAGTTGCCACCCTGAGGGCGCTCACCGGACCAGCCGGCGTCCTCGTCATTCCCGGAATTCGCCCTGCGGGAGCTGCAATCGCCGACCAGAAGCGGATCGCCACGCCGGCGGAAGCCCTGCGCCAGGGCGCAAGCTACCTGGTCGTGGGCCGGCCCATCACCCAGGCGCCGGACCCGGCGGAAGCCGCGGAGGCAATTCTCAGGGAGATGGCCGAAGAGCTCGAATCGTAGCGTATACGGCAAAAGCCCGGCGATCGCCGGGCTTTCTGGATGACGCCGAACTTCATCTGATACTTAAAGCTTCTCGTAGAAATCGCACACAGAGCACGAGATGTAGACGCCACCGGGAATGCCGCGCTCGCGGTCCTTTACGCGCTTGACGATGCGCGTCGGCTTGCTGCACTTGGGACAGTCGGTCGACTTCGTCGTGTCCATTTCCTTCTTGCGGTCACCTGTTTTGGCAATCTTGGC
>JBEKTB010000133.1:0-10602 GCA_049516495.1 Occallatibacter sp. | reverse complement strand
AATTCGCGCACAAACGCATCGGTCTCGCGCCCCGCTGTCCCGTTGCCGATGGCGATGGCCCTCACATTGTATTTGCGCAACAGCGCTTCAAGCTTGGGCGCGGCCTCTTCATTGCCGTGCTTCGAGGTGTGCAGATAGAGGACGTCGTGCGCCAGCAACTTGCCGGTCTGATCCACAACGGCGACCTTGCAGCCCGTGCGCAGGCCGGGATCGATGCCCAGCACGGAGATCGGTCCGGCCGGCGGGGCCAGCAGCAGGTTATAGAGATTGTCGCGAAAAACCTGGATGGCCTCGGTGTCGGAACGGCGCTTCAACTCCAGGCGAATCTCGCCCTGAATGGAAGAGTTCAACAGCCGCTTCCACGCATCGTCGATGGCCAGTTCGAGCTGGTGCGTCCAGTCGCCGGACTGGCGCAGCACATGCCTCTGAATGATCGCGATGGCCCGCTCCGGTTCCACCTCGATGAGGAAGTAAAGCACGTTCTCGCCTTCGCCGCGACGAATGGCCAGCATGCGATGCGAGGGAATCGTCTTCACCGGCTCCGAGTACTCGTAGTACATCTTGAACTTTTCCTGCTCGTCCACCGCGTCTGTAACTTTGCGGCTGACGACCACGCCCTCGTCGAAGACCAGTTGGCGCAGCGCCTTGCGCAGATCCGCGTCTTCGCTGATCCACTCGGCAACAATGTGCCGCGCGCCTTCGAGAGCCTCATCCACAGTGGCCACGCCGAGTTCCGCGTTGACAAAAGTCGCGGCGAATTTCTCCAGCGGTTCAGGGGTATTCTGCTGCGCCCACAAGTATTGCGCCAGCGGCTCCAGCCCCTTCTCGCGCGCGATGGTGGCCTTGGTGCGCCGCTTGGGCTTGTAGGGAAGATACAAGTCTTCGAGTTCGCTTTTGTCGAGCGTGGCCTCGATGCGCGCCTTCAACTCGTCGGTGAGCTTGCCCTGTTCGGCAATAGAGGCCAGGATGGTCTCGCGGCGATCGGCGAGTTCGCGGAAGTAAGCCAGCTTCTCTTCGATCGCGAGGATCTGCACTTCATCCAGGTTGCCCGTGGCCTCCTTGCGATAGCGCGCGATAAACGGCACGGTCCCGCCGTCGTCGAGCAGTTCGATCACCGCGACCAGGCCGCGCATGGGCAGATTCAGCGTTTGTGCAATGTGAAGAAGAATTTCCGGGGAGAGGTTTTTAGTTTCCTTCATAGGTGTTCCATATCCATGGTACAGGGAGCTGCTGAGGAAATTCGACCACGCGAAGTTGTGCAAAACAAGGCATCCGCCGGGGCCGGCTTTCCACAGCGTCCGAGGCACGGCCCGGTTCGAGGCTAATACCGAGATCGCGTGATTTGGAAATCTCGATTAAAACAGGGTGGGTGCCCCAGGTCTCGCTTTTGAGACCTGGGATGGGCAAATTCATAGGTTCGCAGTAGTAGATTGCTTCCGCTGTTTCTAAAGCCCTTCCAGCACGTCCGCCACCAGTGCCCGCGCGAACGCGCGTGAAAGCCTCTCGACGGCCGCCGGATTTTCCTCAAGAAAAGTGGGCAGATCGGTAGTCGACTGGTACTGCTCGCGGTAAACATAATTCTTGTTTTCGTAGAGCACCTTGCCATCACGACCGGTAAGCGTGACCGAAGCCACGACGGTGATGAGGAAGCTGGACGACTCCTGCGTTGTGGAGTTGTAGGTGAGCGGCGCCACATACTCCTTGAGAATGGTTCCGTGCAGCACCGCGTCGGCATCTGTGTCCGGGTTGGGGGTCACGCGGAACCGGGTGCGCGTGGCAAACTCGCGGATCACCGCGTTGGTCATCACCGCTTCCGTGTGGTACGCCTCAGTGCGCGTGGCAAAGGCCGGCACGGAAAGAGTATGCACATTGGGCGGCAGATGGGTGGCCGCGCCGAGAGAATGGTAGCCGCATCCGGAAAGGCCCAGCAGGGCCAGAGCGATGGGCAAAAGGTCAGGCAGGCGCATGATTCATCTTATCGCGCAGGGGCGCTTATACCCACGCCGTAGCGATCATGCCCAGCCCCGCGGGGGAAAGCTTCAGGCCATCCGCCCGCCCCTTGAAGTAGCGCTCGTTGAGCTGGTCTTTATCCACCTGCTCAATGCGATGAAATCCGGCCTGGTGCAGCTCCGCCTCCATTTGCTGCGGCGTAAAAAACAACCGGAACGGCTCTCCGGCTGCCGCCACCCGTTCTGCCAGCGTGTCGAACACCAGTCGCCGCGCCGGGCTGAGTGTCTCCGGCGAAAATGCGTAGTCGAAGCTCACGCCAGATCCTGCGGGAAGGCGCGCAATCGTGGCCAGGGTCGAGCGAAAGGCATCGAGCGTCAAATAAGGCACAACCCCCAGCCAGCCGAAAAATGCCGCCGCACCGGCGTCGAATCCCGCCTCGCCCAGTCCGTCAGCCAGCGTCTTGTGCTCGAAATCGAGCGGAACGAACGTCAGCTCGGGCGGCAATGGAATCCCGGCCTCGGCAAGCATCGCCCGCTTCCACTCCTGCGTCGCGGGAAAATCCACTTCGAAGACGCGCAGCGAAGGAAATGGATTGCGATACGCAAAGGTGTCGAGACCAGCGCCTAGAACGACATATTGCGAAGTTCCATTTGTGACAGCCTCTGCAAGCCGGTCTTCGGCATAGCGGCTGCGCACCGCCATCAGTGCCCGAAAGTCGCGCGCCACCGGGTGCATCGCGCGCTCCATGTCGCGGGCGAATCCGGGACCCACCAGCCGCACGGCGATCGGATCGTCCAGGATGCGGGGCCGCTCCATCACCTGGTGCGCGGCGCGGCGAATGGCCACACGGAGGGCGGTTTTGCTGGCCTTGCCGGTCTTCATGTCTCAAGTTTATTCGACCTCCGCTTGAGCAGCCCGGCCGCGTACCATAATCCCCATGAGCTGGATTGGATGGGCACTGCTTTCCGCGGCCTTTGCCGCTGCCACAGCCCTGCTGGCCAAGGTGGGCGTGGCGCATGTGGACTCGAACCTGGCCATGGCGCTACGCACCAGCGTGGTGCTGGTCTTTGCCTGGGGCATCGCGCTGGCGCTGGGAAAGCACGGCGAAATCCGTTCGCTCGACCGCCGAACCTGCCTGTTTCTGGTCCTTTCCGGCTTGGCGACCGGCCTGTCGTGGCTGTGCTACTTCCGCGCTTTGCAGTTGGGTCCGGCCTCGCGCGTGGCTCCGCTGGACAAGCTCAGCGTCCCACTCGTAATGGTCTTCGCCTGGCTGCTGCTGGGCGAAAAGCTCACCGCCCCAGCCCTCGTGGGCGGCCTGCTTATCACCGCCGGAGCCGTGGTGATGGTCCTGGGTTGACGGACCGCGAGCGCCGCTTGCCTATACTGAGGAGAACGCCCCTGCAGCCGGCGGAAAAGCTCTCATGACGACACCAGCGCAAACCGAATCTCACCCGGTCGCCCAGGTCGACCAAAACGCACCCCCGCCCCGCCGCATCGTCCTCACCGGCTTCATGGGCTCGGGCAAGACCACCCTCGGCCCGCTGGTAGCCGCACGCCTTGGCTGGACCTTTCTCGACGTGGATGACGTGATCGAGGCTGAGGCTGGTACAACCATCGCCGAGCTTTTTGCCCGCCATGGCGAAGCAGCCTTCCGGGAACGCGAGCACGCCGTCATTGGCCGTCTGTGCGCCGAGGGAGACGCATTGGTCCTGGCGCTGGGCGGAGGCGCCATCGAGCATCCCGCCACCCGCAACTTGCTGGTCACCACCCCCGGCACGCTTCTGGTTCATCTGGAAGTGGAACTGGCCACCACACTCAGCCGCTGCCGCGGCACGGAGCATCTGCGCCCCGTCCTCGCCGATCAGGCAAACCTGGCCAGCCGCTACCAGCGCCGTCTGCCGCTCTACCGCACGGCACACGTTTCGATCGCCGTAGACGCATTGACCCCCGATGAGGCTGCAGACGCAATCCTGCGAGCCGCCCGACTGGGCTAAACGATTCATTCCACTTGGAACAACTCCGCTTGCTATCATCAGTGCAGGCTTCCGGCAACAGCGTTCACCCCGGCGCAAATACTGAGGTTTTCACCCATTCCGATGACCCCCGCCACCCAAGCCGCCGTTCCACCCGAACTCGCCGCACCCTCCGCCGGGAACGCCCCGCACGCCTCGGCGCACGTGCATGCGCCCAGCCCCGGCGCTACGGCTTCGCTGCTTCACGACCTCCGCGAACTGTTCAAGGTCAAGGTCGTCACCATGGTGCTGGTCACCGGCTGGGGAGGCTTTTACCTGGGTTCCATGCAGTCCGGCATCTCCAGCGTTCAGCGCGGTCTGCTGGACGCGCTGCTGGGCATCGGTTTGGTCTCGGCCGGGGCCGGCGCCCTGAATGAAGCCCTGGAGCGCAAGACCGACGCGCGCATGAAGCGCACAGCCGACAGGCCGCTGGCCTCCGGCCGCTTCTCCCTGGCTCAGGGAGTCTTGGCCGGCTTGGGTGCGCTGGCCCTGGGCGCGGTGTGGCTGCTGGTCCACACCAACCTGCTCACCGTAGCCCTGGCGCTGCTGACGGCATTCACCTACGTGGCCATTTATACCCCACTCAAGCGCGCCACCAGCTTGGCCACCTTCATCGGGGCCTTCCCCGGCGCCATGGGTCCCATGCTCGGCTGGACAGCCGCCCGCGGGCGCATCGAGTGGCCCGGGGTGGCCCTGTTCGCCATCCTCTTTGTCTGGCAGTTTCCCCACTTCATGTCCATCGCCTGGCTTTACCGCGACGACTACGCCAAGGCCGGCATCCGCATGTTGCCCGTGGTTCAGCCCGACGGCTGGTCCACGGTGGTCGAGGCCCTGTTCTATGCCGTACTCATGATTCCCGTCAGCCTGGCGCCCTGGTGGCTGGGCATGACCAGTCTGCCGTATGCCGTGCTGGCTCCGGCGCTGGGCCTGGTTTACCTGGCGTATACCATCCGCTTCAGCCGCATTCTGCGCGCCGTCTCCGAGGACGAAAGCCGCAAATTGGCGCGCGACCTGCTGAAGGTCAGCGTGCTCTACCTGCCCCTGCTGTTCACCACGCTCATGCTCTGCGCTATTGCAAAGCACTAAGGAACGTATGACGACCGCAGTTCCCCATTCCAACACTCACCCGGCAGGAACCCGCTCGGCCATCGCCGCCATTCTGGCCATCAGCGCGGCAGCCACGGCATTTCTGCTTTGGCTCATCTATATCCATCCCGCCGCGGCCGCCAGCACCCGGTTTGCATTTCTTCCCGCGCTCAATGCTCTGCTCAACGGTCTCAGCGCGGTTGCCCTCTTGATCGGCTACACCTTCATCCGGGCCAGGCGTATCGCCGCACATCGCGCCTCGATGATGACGGCTTTTGGCTTCTCCACGCTGTTTCTGGTCAGCTACATCCTGCACCACTACCTGCACGGAGACGTTTATTATCCCGCCCACGCCGCCCTGCGCTCGGTCTACATTCCGCTGCTCATCAGCCACATTTTGCTGGCCGTGGTGGCGTTGCCGTTGGTGCTGGTGACGTTCTTCTTTTCGCTCACCGGCCGCATTCCCCAGCACCGCAAAGTCGCCCGCTGGACATTCCCACTGTGGCTCTACGTCTCCGTCACCGGCGTGATCACCTATGCGATGCTGCGCCTGGCGCAAGGATAGAGCGACCATGGCAGCAAGCGAGCCGAACCCGAATCCCCACACGTCCAACGACGGCACCCGCCAACTGCTGCAATGGGGCGCGTCGATCCTGGGCTCCGGCCTGATAGCCGTGGTGCTGCTTGAAACCTTGCTTGGTGGCTTTTCGCCCACCGGCGCCAGCACCAACACCGGCTGGTTCGCGCTCATCGTCGCCCTGATGTGCATCCCCTTCGGCGGGCTGCTGCTGACCCTCGGCGTAGCCAAGTGGCTGCGCAACCGCGCGATCTCCCGCCGCGGCTGACGCCCTGATCACAAGCCATTGTCCGGTGTAGCCATTTCGGCTACACTACGGTTCAGGAGGTGCTCCATGCGTCAAGTTTCACTACGTGAGTTCAGGACCCGGGGGGCCAAAGCCCTGGTGGATGTCCCTGCGGGAGAGACAACTCTTTTGGTAGGTCAGGATGGTCCTGCATTCTTCCTGGTCCCTGTCTTCGGCGATGTCGTCAAGGAAGATCGGGAACTCCGGCGGGCGATGGCGCTAGCCAGCCTGCGGGAGGGATGGCGTCTTGCCGAAGCGTCGGGATCCAATCTGGCCAGCGAAGAAGAGATTGAAGCGGAAATAGACCGTATCCGCAAATCCCCCGAGAACAAGGAAGAAAAATGCGCCTAGCCGTTCTCGATACCAACGTAATCGTCTCTGCCAGCACTAGTCCTGTCGGACCGCCAGCAAAGATCATTACGGGTTGGGTATTGGGCGGGAAGGTCCAAATAGTGACCAGTCCACTGGTCGCGGCAGAGTACCGAGAGGTCGTTCGCCGCGCAAAATTCCACCGCTACGGTTTCCCGCCTCTTTGGTTGGAGTATCTGATTGAAGGCAGCATGCAGCTTGCGGACGCAAGTTCGTTTCCCTCTGCTTGCCCGGACCCGAAAGATACACCGTTTCTGGCGCTTGCCCACGCAGCGGGAGCCTGGCTCGTGACGGGGAATCTCAAGCACTTCCCGGAGGCAGCGCGCAATGGAGTCACAGTGATATCGCCCGCTGACTATCTGGCACATCTCTCCGGCAACAAAAAAGGCTTGGAATGAAACCGTGAGCATGGGACGCCACTAAGCAAGCGACGCCCATCCAGAAATATCACTTCCGGTCCAGGCGAAAGGCCGCAGCCTGAAAGTCTCCGCGAAAATCGGCGTCCATATCGAGACCGTGGTTCATCCACCACGCGCCGCTGGCCTGTGCGGGCGTTCCGGCGCGCGCCTTGCCTTCGATGGAGTTGAGCGTGTACTCCGCCGCCGGGTCGAGCCCCTTCAACTTGAGTGTGGGGAACAGGCGGCCTTTTTGCGTGGAGTGGATGAAGGCGAAAACCACGGACTGGCTCTTGTCCGGGCGGACGGTTTGAGTTGAGGAGAATTCGCTGCCATCGCGCGGCGAGATGAGCCGGTAGAGGTTGCCCTGGACGATGGTGGGCTGCACCTCGTGGTAGGCGGCGATCAGCCGCTTGGCCGTAGCCATCTCCTCGTCGGACCACTTCGATATATTGGCGCCGATTCCCAGCGAGCCCTGCATGGAGCTCAACATGCGGTAGGAGAGCGACGTAGTGCGGTGGTTCAGCCAGTGCGGCGAGTCGGTAACCCAGGCCATCATCACCTGCGGCGTATAGGCGTAGCTGAAGCCGTCCTGCATGATCAGCCGGTCGAAGGGGTCGGTATTGTCCGAGGGCCAGACCTCGTCGGTAAAGTGCAGGATGCCCAGGTCCACACGTCCGCCGCCGCCGGAGCAGGATTCGATCTCGACCTTGGGGTGCCGCTTCCGCAGTTCGCCCAGAATGGCGTAGAGATTGCGCGTGAACTCGACGTAGACCTTTTTCGGTTCGGCGGCGGGAAGCTGGTCCCAGCCGGGCTCGCTCCAGTTGCGGTTGTAATCCCACTTGAGGAAGGCAATGTCGTTCTCGGTGAGCAGCTTGTCGAGGAAGCCGAGCACGTACGCGCGCACATCGGGCCGGGCCAGGTTCAGCACCAGTTGATTGCGCTGCTCCGAGCGCGGACGCCCTGGAAAGTTCAGCACCCAGTCCGGATGCTTGCGGTAAAGGTCCGAGTCCGGGTTAACCATCTCCGGCTCGACCCACAGCCCGAAGTCCATGCCCAGGGAGTGAACCTTGTCGATGAGCGGTTTGAGGCCATGGGGGAACTTCTCCTGGTTCACATACCAGTCGCCCAGCCCGGCGTGGTCGGTCGCCCGCTGGCCAAACCAGCCATCGTCCATCACAAAGCGATCGATGCCCAAGGCGGCTGCCTTCTCGGCCAGCGCTTCCTGCCCGGCTTCGGTGACGTTCATCTCCGTCGCTTCCCAGGAGTTGTAGATGACCGGTCGCGGCCGGGGCAGCGGCTGCGACGCCGTCGCGGCTGTGCGCGGCAGGACGTGCGCCAGTTCATAGTGGTGCAACAACCGGGAAGCTCCGCCCAGCCCGTTCGGCGAATATCCGCCATAGAAGACCGGGGTTTCGAGCGATTGGCCGGCGTGCAGCACATAGCCGAAATCAAAGGGATTGAACCCGCCAGTCACCCGCACCTCATCCAACTGGTCCTGTTCTACAGTGATGCGCCAGGAGCCGCTCCAGCCGAGCGCTCCAAACCACACGTCGCCGTGGTCCTCGTTGGATTCGCCGGCCTGAATCGCGAACCACGGATTGGCCTGGTGGCCGGTCGAGCCGCGGCGGCTCTCGAGGACGCGTGCGCCTGGATGCACCGGCTCCTGGGTCAGCGTCCACTCCCCGGCCCAGCGGCCGGTCAGGTAGTTGAGCGTGTAATGCGACGGCGGTAACGCCCAGGCAGCCGCGGCGGCCTGTTCCACGGTCACCGGCTCCGTGCCCCTGTTCTCGATGGTCGCCGACCGCTCCAGAATGCCACTCTCGGGGTCGATGTCGTAGTGCAGAGTCACATAGAGGGGCCGCTTGATGTCCTTGAGCACCACATCAAAGCCTTTGGGGCGCGCGGTGTGGCTCTCATAGTGCAGCACCAGGTCGCGGTTGCCATCGGCGAAAGTGACCTTGAGCGCCGGCTCCACGAACAGCCCCGCGCCCCATCCCGCGTACTCCTCCGGGGTGGTGGTGTAGGAGGAGTCGAACGAGGCCCACTCCGGCAGCGGAACGGCCTTGGGAAAGGCGTCGGTCACAGCCAGCCGGCCGCCCCAATAGAGCTGCTGCAACTCACCGCGCGTATTCACGCCGAAAACATAGGTCGCCCGGCCGCCGTCCAGCCGGAAAGTTTTTGCGGCCGGATCGAAGGTGACGGAAGCGGGCTGAGCGGATCCGAGAAGAGAGGCGGCAAGCAAAACGACGGCTCCTGAAAATGTTTTCAACATGGATAATTTCCCCGATCACTTTCCCAAACCGCATCATCATATCATCCGGCTTGCATCGGAAACTCACCGGATCAAAGCGAAACTTAGAGTGAGCGTAAGGGTCGTCAGAACAACAAGGACGGGAACGGCCCACAGGCCGAGCAGCACCAGCCGTCCGGCGCGCACTTCAACTCCATCGCGCCGCGCAAACGCCAGAACAAGCATGGTTGCCAGTGACCCGAACGGAGTGATCATCGGTCCCACGTCGGCGCCCACCAGCGCAGCAAGAACCGCGCCCATGGGAGCATGCGAGCGCAACAGCACGCTGCGCGCGATCAACGCCGCGGGAAGATTGTTCACGATATTCGCGGCGAACGCCGTGGCGCCAGCGGCAGACAGCAACTTCTCTGCTGAGCCAGGATGCATCTCGGCAAGCCATCCGGACGAAATGCCGACAATGCCCAGGTTTTCGAGTCCCTGCACCGCGATGAAAAGCCCGATGACAAACGGGAACAGGTCCCAGGAGAGTTCCAGTACGGTGCGCGCCTGCACGCGTCCTGCCAGCAGACCGGCAATCGCCAGCACCGCGCTGGCTGCAAACGCAAAGACGTAGGGTTCAAGGCCCATCAGCGGCGCAAGGAAGTAAAAGATAAGCACGACGGCCAGGACGGCGATGCAGACTACAAAGAAAAAATGATTTGGAACCACGCTCGCCGGATCCGGCAGGCTCTCGCCGTCGAAGCGGCTGGGCAACTCACGGCGAAAGCGCCAGCGCAGGATCGCGAAAGTCGTGACCAGCGCGACCAGTTGGGGCGCGATCATCCGCGCTGCGAATGCCGCGAAGGTCTGGTGGAAGGCGTCCGCGAAAAGAAGATTGGTGAGATTGCTGATCGGCAACAGCAGAGAACCCACGTTGGCAACGAAGGCGCACAGCACCACGTATGGCGCCGCCGGGACCTTGAGCCGCTTTACCAGGGCCAGCATCACCGGAGTCAGCATCACCGCCGTCGTGTCCAGCGACAACACGGCTGTGATGATGGCGCCGGCGATGAACGCGTTCCGGAAAAGCGCGTGCGCGTCTCCCTGAGCGATGCGCGCGCATCGAATCGCCGCCCAATCGAAGAAGCCGCTCTTGCCAACCAGGAGCGAAAGCGCAAGAAGCGAAAGCAGGAAAAGCAGGGCGTTTTTCCCGGCCAGCACCGACCCGATGGCCTGGTGCGGCGTGACCAGGCCGAGAGCCAGCATCGCCGCTGCCGCGAGCGTCGTCCACCAGGCGTCGTTCCATCGCCGCGGGCGAATGACCACCAGGGCCACCATCGCCGCGAAGATCGCCAATGTAGCCACGATGCGCACTGTGCCAGTCATGCGTTTTCCAAACGTATGATGCGGGTTTCGAGCACAAAAAAATACAGAATACCGATTGCCGCCAAAGCCACCGCGGCAAGGAACAGAAAGCCGGTGAAAAAGCCCGATGGCAAACGATGGTTCCAGCGATGAGCTGGCTCAGGGGCTTCCGCATCGCCTACACGCGCATCAAGTGGCGGCTGGCGGTGTAAATATCCCCCGGCAGAGCCGGGGGCTTTACGGTGTGAGCCGCTCAAAGCGGCTTCTATGAGACGGCTGGTGTTGTCAAGGTTTTTGTCGTTGCTTTTGCATTTGCTTTTTCCTTAGTG
>JBEKTB010000132.1:0-10726 GCA_049516495.1 Occallatibacter sp. | reverse complement strand
CAAGTCTCTGCCCGCTAGTTCTTGTATCAACTGCGGGTGCCCCAGGTCTCGATTTTGAGACCTGGGATGACCTGGGATTCAAGGTACGAATTCATGGGTTCAGACCCCTACCGGTCGGTGCACGAGTAGCAAGGATCGATCGAGGCCTGAATCAGCGGTGTGTCCGCCAGCCGCGCGCCAAGAACCATCCAGCGAATGGCCGGCATGTTGGCGAAGGTGGGCGTACGCACATGCACCCTGCGCGGGGTTCTGGAATTCTCTTTCCACGAGACGCTATACATGACCTCCCCGCGCGGCGCTTCCACGCGGCTGGTGGCCGTTCCAGTGGCGAAGACCAGCTTGCCGTCGCCCGTGTCCAACTCGCCGGGAGGCATTTTGCTGAGCGCCTGCTTTAAGATGCGACAGCTCTCCATGATCTCGAGAGCGCGCACCATCAGACGAGCGCGTACATCGCCGTCCTGCTCCACCGGCGTCGAAAATTCCATCTCCGCGTAGGCCGCGTAGGGCGCGGCGCGGCGCAGATCCTGGGCCACGCCGGATGCTCTCGCCGTGGGCCCGACAACGCTGCAGGAGAGGGCCTTCTCGTGGGTCAGCACGCCGATCCCCGCGCAGCGCGAGCGCGCCGTGCTGCTGGTGGTAAAGATCGGAATCACGGTGCGGACCATCTCCGCTTCGAGCGCCTCAACCATCTTGAGCACCGCGTGCGAATCATCGATGTCGCGGTTTACGCCGCCGATGCGGTTCATGGAATAGTTGACGCGGTTGCCGCTGATGGCCTGCAGCACGTCCATCACCTTCTCGCGCAGCTCGAAGCAGGTCATGAACATGGTCTTGAAGCCCATGAGCTTGGCCGCGATCCCGGCCCACAGCACGTGCGAGTGCAGGCGCTCCAGCTCCGCCATGATGACGCGGATGTATTGCGCGCGGGGCGGCGGTGTCTGGCCGGTCAGCTTCTCCATCGCCTGGCAAAGGGTGAGCGTGTGAATGTTCGAGCAGATGCCGCAGACGCGCTCCATCAGAGCAATCACCTGAATGTAGTTGCGGGTTTCTGCCAGGTGCTCGATGCCGCGGAAGTTGAAGCCGATATGCAGCTTGGCGTCGCAGACGGTTTCGCCTTCGCACACCAGGTCCAGCTTGTACGGTTCTTCCAGAGCCGGATGGTAGGGACCCATGGGAATCTTGTAGCTCATTTGCTCACCTCGCGCAGATTCACGCCCAGCGTGTCTCCTTCGCGCAACAGCAGCGGTTCATACTCGCGTCCCAGAAAATCCACGGCAAATCCTTCGTGAACCTCGCGCTCGATCCAGTCGACGCCCTCGCAGATGTCGTAGATGCTGTCGATGGAATTGCCTGAAACAGGGAACGAAAATCCCAGCAACCGGCCGTCGAGGTCCCAGTGATATTCCAGCCGAAAGCCATCCTCGTCGGGCCGTTGATACGCGGTGATGGTGACAAAGCGGGCCTGGACTTCGTTCATCACGCGGGCCACATCGCGCACATTCAATTCCGTGGCCGCAAGCCAGTATGCGCCGCGGTTCTCGACCCAGGGATCGGTGGTGCCCAACTGCTCCGAGATTTTTTCGAGACTGATCATTGTTGGCCTCCGACGGCGGGGTCTGGCTTGGGTTGAGCAACGGGCTGCGGCGTTGCCGGAGGGGACTTGACCGGTGGCTTGCGGGTGAGAATGTGGGACTCTTTCAACTCGCCCTTCGACAAATAAATGGGCGGCGGGGCGGACTCCTGGCTCAACGCATGGGCGTTGCAGCCTTCCACGCAGCGCCCGCAGAAGGTGCAGTGGCCAGGATCGTAGCTCCACTCGAATTCGGTTTTCGCGGCGCGAAATTCGATGGCCCGCGCAGTGCAGCGGAATCTGCACATCGCGCAGCCGGTGCACAGCGTGGGATCAAACCGGACCAGGCCCCGGTAGCGCGCGCTCACCTTGGGCCGCGCGGGAAACAGCAGCGTCCGCGAGCCGCCCCACAGGTTCCTCCACAGCATGGCGAGAATATTCATGATCTGAGCCTCATGAAGAGCGCGGATGAAATAGCCAGGACCGCAAAGATGAGCGTGCATTGCCAGTAAAAGCGCACCGTGGTGTCAATCTGCAAACGCGCTGTCGCTGCAGCAAGCACCGACAAGAGCAACACGAGGCCAAACGAGAGCGCGACAAACAGCGCCGCACCCAGCCACCAGAGCGTTAGGTGGGGCGCGACCAGCGTCGCCACCAGTCCGGTGGCCGCAACCCATTCAAGGCCATGAGACAGCTCCCACATGGCCAGCTCCGGGCCCGCGTATTCGATCATGGGCCCGGAGTAGATTTCCTGCTCCGCATTCGGCAATGAGAAGGGGTTGAGGTGCAGCTTGGCGGGTAAGCAAACCAGGATCGCCGCCACGCCCACGTAGCGCAGAAACGAGGGAGGCAGCAGCGCCAGTGCTTCCAGCCGGAACGTGTGCTGCGAGGCGGCGATCGAGACAATGGCCAGAAGAAAGACGACGTTATACGAGACGCTCAGCACAGCTTCGCGCGCCGAGCCGATCTCCCCAAAAATGGAGCGCGATGAGAAGCCCGCGGCGATGATACACATGGAAGGCAGTTCGAGCAGCGCCAGCAGCAGGATCAGGTCGCCTTCAAAGCCTCCCGACGACGGCAGCACCGGCAGCAGCCCCACCGCGCCCGCCGCCGCGGAAACTGCAATCAGCGGCCAGGCCCGCATCAACAGCCCACCCACTCCGCTGCGTGCAGGCGTGGTCTTGCCCAGCAGCTTGAAGAAATCGAAGAGCGGCTGCATGAAGGGAGGACCGATGCGTCCCTGCATCCGCGCCACCGCCTTGCGCTCGACCCACAGAAAGAACCACGCAGCCGGCACGGCGAACAGGAGGCCGGGAAAGATGAGCAGGCGAGCCAGAGCAGTGGTCAGGTTCATAGCTCTTCCTCCTCCGACTCCGGATTGGTCTCGGATTCCGGATCGGGTTCGGGAGGCGGATTCGTGCCCCTTTCGGCCAGAATCTCCGCAGCCTTGGCGATTCCCTGAATAATTGCATCGGGACGCGGAGGACAGCCGGGAACAAAGACATCCACCGGAATGTGCCGGTCCAGCGGTCCGTCCAGCGTGCGGCTGTCGATAAACACATTGGTGGTCGCCGGGCAGGAGCCGATGGCCACAACGGCCTTCGGCCCGCAGACCTGCCCGTAGACGGTTTCAATGGCGTGCACGGAGTTGCGCGTCACCGGGCCGGTGATGCAGAGAATGTCGGCGTGCCGCGGGCTGCCTTCGAGGCGCACGCCCAACTGCTCTGCGTCGTAGCGCGGCGTCAGGCTGGCCACCAACTCAATGTCGCACCCGTTGCAACTGCCCGAATTCATGTGGAACAGCCATGGGCTGCGGCGCCGGCAGATGCACATCCATCGATTCCAGAGCTTCATGGCTTCACCCCCAGTAGCAGTTGCAATGCACCCGGCCAGATGCCGGCAGCCAGCAGCAGCACCACCAGCGCAACGATGGTGGCCTGCAATAAAAACGGCTCCTTCAGCGGCGCATCGGGAATCGGCGCAACCGTGATTGGCGCGCCCGTGATCGACGAACTGGAGAACTGCTCATCCGGCGGCGGCATGTTGAAGAGCGGCGATTCCAGTACCGTTGTGTCCGGGATCGTCTCTTCCAAGATCGGCGCAGCCGGCAGCGGTATTGGCGGTCCTTGCGCCGGTCCCCACCAGACGCGGGTCAGAGCCAGCGTATAGGCAATCAGCGCAAACATGGACGAGAGGACAAACGCCGCGAGTAGAAAAGGGCTGATCTGGAATGCGGTCTCGTAGAGTCTCCAGCGGCCGATGTAGCCGAGCGTCGGAGGCACACCCAGCATGGCCAGCATTCCGAACAAGAATCCAAAAGCAGAGACCGGGTAGCGGCCGATCAGCCCCGTGTGTTCGCCGTCCAGCACACCATCCGCCTCGGGACCGCTGAGGCAGGTGAAGAGCAGAGCCTTGGCGAGAGAGTGTGTCGCGGCGGCAACCAGCGCGCCATTGATTCCGAGAACGCTGTTCAAAGAGAAGACGCCCAACAGCAGGAAGCCGATGTCCTCAATGGTCGAAAGCACCAGCAGGCGCTTGAGGCTGCGCTGGGTGAGCATCAGCAGCGCGGCGATCAACGACGTTGCAGCAGCCGCGCCCAACAGAATTCCATGGGGAAGGAAAAAGTCCGGAACAGACTGCGCAGCAATCCAGAACTCGCCGAAGGCCGCCATATCGACGACCGCGATAATCATGCCCAGCGCCAGCGCTGGAACTTCGTCAGCCAGGCCGAGCAGCCAGAAGAAGAGCGGGACGGCGGCCAGCTTGACGCAAACGCTGGTGATGAGCAGCGCCCACGCCCATTGCTGTTGTCCCCGATCCAGCAGCAGATCGCTCAATGCCAGCGACAGAGCCGAAAGAAGGACAACCGTGAGGTAGGTCAGCTTGACAGTTTGCGTTCGCGCACATTGCCACACCAGCGCGACGGTCAGGAATGCGCCCAACTCCAAAAGCCCGAGACGCAGCCAGGGGTTGCCAGCCGCCAAGCCGGCAACTGTGGCCGCGCCGGCCAGAACCATCAGCGGCGCCACGCGGAAGCCCTTTGCATGCGTCAGTGCCGCCAGAACCAGCGCGATCGCGGCAAGAGTGCAGGCTGCGACAAGCATCGCCGGTACTGGAATCGGCCCCGAAAGGGGCACACCGCGCGACATTTTCCATGCTTCCTGCTCCGGAGCCAGCCAGCGAGCACCTGCCAGAACGGCCGCCGCCAGCACAACGACCAGCGCCAACGCGTTTCGCTCCATCCATGCGACCGCGATGCCCAGAACCCGCGAGGCAGCCTGCAACCCGTCCCAGACGCCCAGGTACACGCGATCCACGTTCGACCAGCGGAAGAATCCATGCCAATTCCCCAGAAAGATGCTGGAAAAGTCACCGGCCGTGAGCCTGTCCTGATCGCCCAACGGCTCTCCGCCGGTAAAGATTCCGCCCCCTGCGGCGGCCAGCGCTGGCCCTCCAGCAGCGGCAACCGAAGCAGGCCGCGCTACGTAGGCAATGGTGTAGATCGCGCCGCCCAGAATCAGCGAAACCAGGGCCAGCACCAGGCCACCCATGGTCGAAAAGCTTCCTGCGCTCGCGGACAATCCAAACCACGTCACTTGCACCGCGCTGAGCTGTAGCGCGCCCAGGATCGGATTCACCAGGTAGTTGACGGCCAACTGCGGCGCGACGCCCAGGATTACGCTGCCCGCGGCCATGAATCCCATGCCCCACACCATGGTCGGCGGAGACTCGTGGGCGTTTTTGGTGTTCTCAGTCAGCGGACCCAGGAATACGGCGCTGGTGGCCTTTGCCCCCACGAACACCGTGCCCAGGCTTGCCGCCCAGGCCACCATGGCGGGAACGGCCCATCCGGCCTGCAATGCCGCGGCATAGAGCATCCACTTGCTGGCGAACCCGCTCATCAGCGGAATGCCCATCATGCTGCCGACGCCGATCAGCCACGACAGAGTCGTCCGCGGCATGCGCTGCGCCAGTCCGCCCAGCTCGTTCATGTCGCGTGTGCCCGTCGCGTGCTGCACTGAGCCTGCGGTCAAAAACAGCCCGCCCTTAAAGAATCCATGATTGAGGCAATGCAGGAGCCCGGCGGCGATGGCCAGCGGCGTGCCGATGCCCAACCCCATCATCATGTAGCCGATCTGGCTCACCGTCGAGAAAGCCAGCATGCGCTTCAAATCGGTCTGCACCATGGCGTACATCACGCCTACGGCCATGGTGACTGTGCCGACCCACATCAGCGTTTCACCCCAGGCCGGCGGCCATGCGCCAAAGCTGTGCATGCGCGCGGCCAGATAGACGCCTGCTTTCACGTAACAGGCCGCGTGCAGCAGGGCGCTCACGGGAGTCGGCGCGGCCATGGCCTCCGGAATCCAGGTGTGCAACGGCACCTGGACGGATTTCGCCACCAGAGCGAGCAGCATCAGCAGAAACACGCCGCCCGTGAAGCTGTGCGCCACATGCGGATCGGTCCACAAGGCGCTGCCGGTGCGGTGATAAACAACCAGAATCGCCGCCAGCAGTCCGTAGCCCGCCATGTGGGTCATTAGCAGCACCTTGCGCGCGCCGTTGACCGCCTCGCGGTTGGTGTACCAGAAGCCGACCAGGCTGAACGAGCACAGCCCGACCAGTTCCCAGCAAAGATAGAAGACAAACAGGTTGGCGCTGTACACCAGCCCGACAAAGCCGCCGATGAAGACCAGCATCGAGCTGTAGAAGCGCGTCGCGGACTTGTCGTGCGCCATGTAGCCAATCGAATACAGCAGCACGAAGGCGCCCAGCCCCGAGCCCATTAAAGCAAAAAGGACGCTCAAGGCGTCCACGTGGAAGACCAGGGCCAGCGGTCCATCCCATTCAAACAAGTTCAGGTCGACCGCCCGGCCTGCCGTAACCCATGGCACCAGTCCGGCCACAGCCAGCACCGCAGGCAGGCAGGCAAGGGCGGCAAGAACGCCCTTCACCCGGGCAGAACACAGTCTTGCTACCAGAATTTGAAGAGCTGCGCCCAGGAGGAGCGAGCTTGGCGCAACCAGAACTAGGGTTGCAGCATTCATGCCTACGATGCTAGGACTGGTTGCCTATTTAAAAGATGTGACGGCGCTCACGTTTGAATCTTTCATTACGAGACGCTGGGAAACCGGACTGGATATAATAGCGCCCGTCATCGCCCGCAGGTCATTGCATCTGAACGCGGTTGCGCCACACGTACACAGAGGCATCCCGATCTCAAGCAGCCCGGGTGCCCCAGGTCTCGATTTTGAGACCTGGGAATCTCGAACTCCAGGCACGAAGTCACGCGGTAACTTTCCTAGTTGTGCTTGCCCTTCCACTCCTCGTACGGTCCCTGGAAGTCCTCGATGCCATCTTCCTTGAAGTTCCACAGCCGGGTGGCCACTTCGTCGATCAGATCGTGATCGTGGGTAACCAGCAGCACCGTGCCCTCGTAGCGCTGCAGAGCGATGTTGAGCGCGTTGATGGCTTCGAGGTCCAGGTGGTTGGTGGGCTCGTCGAAGATGAGAAAGTTGGGCTTGGTGAGGATCAGCTTGCAAAAGACCAGCCGCGCCTGTTCGCCGCCGGAAAGCGCCTTGGTCTGCTTGTCGCCTTCCTCGCCGGAAAAGAGCATCTGGCCGAGGATGCCGCGAATCTCCTCCACATGGGCCGCTGGGTTCCAGCGATGCAGCCACTCGGCCACGGTGAGGCCGTGCTCGATGGTTGCGCCCACATCCTGCGGGAAATAGCCGATCTGCGCCTCGTGGCCCCAGAAAACCGTGCCATTGTCGAGCGAAAATTCCTTGTCGGCGAGGCCGGGGTAGTTAGCCAGCAGGCTCTTCAGCAGCGTGGTCTTGCCCGCGCCGTTGCGGCCCATCAGGCAGATTTTCTCGCCGCGCAGCACGTTGGCTGAGAAGCCGTCGAGCACCTTCTCCTCGCCATAGGTCTTGATCAGGTGCTTGAATTCCAGCACATGCTTGCCGCTGGGCCGAACCTGGTCGAAACGGATGTAGGGGCGGGCGATATTCGAGCGCGCCAAATCGTTGGTTTGCAGCCGCTCCACTTCCTTGCGCCGGCTGGTCACCTGGCTGGAACGGGTTCCGGCGGCAAAGCGGGCGATGAAGTCGTTGAGCTGCGCAATCTTCTTCTCGCGCTGGGCGTTCTGCGACTCCAGCGTGGAGCGGATCTGCGTCTTGGCCATCACCATCTCGTCGTATCCGCCCGTGTAGGTGATGATGGTCTCGTAATCGATGTCGGCGGTGTGCGTGGTCACGCTGTTCAGGAAATGCCGGTCGTGGGAGATGGCGATCAGCGTGCCGTCGTAGCTGTGCAGGAAGTCCTGCAGCCAGTGGATCGAATCGAGATCGAGATAGTTGGTGGGCTCGTCCAGCAGCAGTGCCTCGGGCTTGCCAAACAGGGCCTGCGCCAGCAGTACGCGCACCTTTTGGCCGCCCTGCATCTCGCCCATCTTGCGGTCGTGGAGGCTCTCGGGAATGTCCAGACCATCCAGCAGCACAGCGGCGTCGCTCTCGGCCGTGTAGCCGTCCTCGTCCCCGATGATGCCCTCAAGCTCGCCCAGACGCATGCCGTCGGCGTCGGTCATCTCAGGTTTTTCATAAATGCGGTCGCGCTCTTCCAGAGCCGCCCACAATCCCTTGTTGCCCATGATGACCGTGTCGATCACGCGATAGGCGTCGAAGGCGAACTGGTCCTGGCGTAGCACGCCGAACTTGCGCGGCCGGACCACCGTGCCCTTCTGCGCTTCCAGTTCGCCGGTCAGGATCTTCATGAAAGTGGACTTGCCGGATCCGTTGGGACCGGTCAGGCCGTAGCGGCGGCCGGGGACAAAGGACACGCTCACATCCTCGAAGAGCACCTTCGAGCCGTAGCGCATGGTTACATTGCTGACACTAAGCATTCTTTTTCTTGTTCCTGTATGCGGGCCGCAGCGGGGTAACGGCTGCAAAAGCCGGCGAAAATTGGAGTTGAGTCAAGGTTCGGGCGCGCATCTGCTCGTCAGCCCAGGAGAACTTCTGCACTTCTAGTTTCTCATAAGTGAGGCAGACGCCCTTGACACTGGCGGCAATCGTCCGCCATTCCCCGCAGCGAAAGGCCGCAGATTCGCGTTTTCAATAATTATCTGCAAGGAAGTCCGGGGAAATCGCACATGGAGAGGGGGGGTGGGGGGGGGGACCTGAATTTTCCCGGTTGACGGCGGGACTCGGCGCTTTATGCCCTATTGGGATTGTGCTCGTCCTCCGTGCAATTTTCTGCAAAACGATTCCGAGGGGTGCAGTTCGCGTTTGAAGGCGCGTTCGGGTTGGTGAGTTGGGTGGCTTCAGTTTGCCGGCCAACCGTCCCGACCACGCGAGGCCCATAAAAGCAGTCGAAAAGGCGACTTACCGGTACTTATGTTCTAGAAATGGTGATTGATCCTACGGCGCCGAGCGCGGATCAAAGACGCCGAGATGGACATGAGCTCGTCTTAAGCCGGCCGAGTTGCTGGCGTCGCAACTCGGCTCACTACGCGCGCCTGTCACTCACGATTGAGTTTTGTCGCAAGATCGGACTCTAAGCAGAGTTTCTTGTACATCAAGTTGAAATCAGCCTTGCGGCTCTGAAGACTCATAAGCTGCCGAATCTCGCTTTCGTCTCCCCCTGCATCCATCATCTGGCCCATCCAGAGTTTCGACGCGAGCCGATAGAATCGAAGAAATCGAGCTTCATCCTTCTGAAGGAGTTGTGAAGCGTCTTCGACTAGCGTCCTCATGCGCGCATACTCGTCCGCAGGATCTGGCTTCCTGTCGGCGATATTTACCTTCAGCGCACCGCAAAGAGCGAGAATTCCAACGAAGCAACGATATGTTGGGCTGTCTTCTCGATAGTATCTATCAAACATCCCAGCATACTCGCTGTTCGAAAAAGTCTCCTTGGAATCGTGCAGCCCCTTTTGGCAGGCGCGTTGAAGGGCAAATAACATTTCGAACAGGCAATCACCATATTTGTCGTCATCGTAGAACCGCGAAATAAGGTTGCTACTTATCTCGGTGTAGTTTGACGCATAGAGATTGTTGGGAAGTCTGCTAAATAGGCCGATATACAGGAGCCTGGTCTCTTGGTATGCGACTCTTTGATCGTAAATCGCATCGATGATTTGAAACGCTGAGTCTTTGCCGTCGTCAATCTTGACGCCCGATATGTTTGCTGCGCGCTTGACTACCTGTGGGCGCAAGTGCCGTGCGAGTTCCAAGTCAATGTCGTTCACCGAATTCTGGTAATTTGCGGCCTTGGCAACGTCCCACGCGTTACTCGTCTCTACAAATTTTGCGAGCACGAAGCACTCTTCATGCGCATGCATAACGACACACATCGTACTCTGGCACCCGTTAACGATGCTCCCGTTTGTAAGGATAAGCGTGTTTTGTCCCTCGGGAGTAACCGCTTCGGCGCGAAAAACGATTCCGTTGTTTCGGGATAGTAAAGATCCAGGCTCCTCGGAAACGGTCTTGATGATTTCAAGATTTGGGCTGGTACGCCCTGTGCGCTCACGAGCCTTGGACGGGTCCAAAAAGTCCCGGACGTTTTCAAAAAACAAGGCGTCGCCAAACTCCGAGTACAGCGATTTCAGTTCCACGCTCGACACTATGCCGATGTATACATTCTCCTTATGTAGGGGGCCACTGGTGAGATGGACCCGCAGAGTCTGCGGGAGTTCCCCCATTTTGAGATAGGCACCTCTAAGGATCTTTAGAACTTGAGGTCCATCAATGATTCTCAAACGGCTGGCTTGCTTCAGGCGGTCGTAAAATATCCGTGAAGAAAACTGCTTCTTTTCGTACTTCTGCACGATAGTCGCGACATCTGAGAGCGTAACGATGAAAAAGGTAACCGAGGGATCATTAAATGCCAGAGTGAACTGCCCGGACTCGTTATCCGTGTGGTACTTGCTCTGGAATGCCTCAAACTTGCTCAGAACCGCGTCGAAAACCTCGACTCTATCGATCCAGAGCTTCGCCTGACCGTAGAGCACGGCCGTTCGGTCACCCTTGTATGCAGTAAGGTCTACGCCCTCGTCATGAGATTCCTTAAGACTGATCTCGGGTAACGGGAATGCCGCGCCAAATTCCGTCTGGGGGACTATTCGCTGGCTAAGTCGAGCGAACCTGCGGCCTT
>JBEKTB010000131.1:0-11033 GCA_049516495.1 Occallatibacter sp. | reverse complement strand
TGGTGGAGGCGGCGGGAGTCGAACCCGCGTCCGAAATCGCTGTCAGCCAGGAGTGTTCATGCTTTGCCCGGTTCCTTTTGGTTTCGCCCCCGGCACTCAGAACGGACAAGATGCGCCGAAAACTAGTCCGATGATCTCACGCAAGCAACACGGACCGAGCCGCTTACGCCAGCCCACTGTATGACGTCCGCTCACAGCCCGCAGGCAAAGCCGTGGAAGACGGCAGCTTATTTAATTAAGCTGCAAGTGCCAGATTATCGTTGGCAACTTTTGTTTTGCAGGCGATTACAGGTGCCCACACCCTGACATGACTCCTAAGCCGCAATCGATCCCGTCGAAACCGTGACGCCCCCATCTGTTGCACTCCAGCGACGAAGACCTGCCGCCGGGGACCCCGGATTTCCACCCCAGCGACGAAGACCTGTCGCCGGGGACTCCGGATTTCCACCCCAGCGACGAAGACCTGTCGCCGGGGACCCCGGGGAGGGTGCGAGCCGGGCCAGCTGGCTCGTGCTGCTGATCCTGATTCTACGCCAATTCCGGTCCAGATGCCCGCCAGCCCATTGTTTGCTTTTGCCTACTGCTTCTCCAGATCGATGCTCTCGTACTCGCGGCGATTGATTGCTTCCCGAATCTGGGCCGTGGTCTTGCCCAGCTTCAGCTGCTGGTAGGCGAAAAAGGCCTCCTTGGCGCAAGTGGAGCACTCGGTGCCGTGCAGCCCCTCATAGCAACTGCGCAGGCTGGTGTGCCCCAGGGCCCGGTCGCAACGACAGTAGCAGGGAAGCTGGTAAAGCACATTTCCGATCTTGGCCGCCTGCTGGTAGACGTGCACCTGCCAGGGATAGCGGAAGTTCTCGCCCTTCAATTGCGCCCCGGACAGGATCGGCGGCAGCGCGCTCACCTTGAGAGGAGCGGAGGGGTGGTAGGCCGGAACATCGTCGGCCGGGTTCGACCACTGTGCATAGCTGGTCACTGTGACAACAAAAACCGCCAGACCCAGAAACCAGCGGCGCCTCATCAGATTTCTCATCATGGGACACTCTCTTGGATGTATTCTAAGGCGTTTCCTGGATCTCGGTGCTTATGCGGAGAGCGAAATCAAGCAAGGGAAGTTTACGGTGTCTCGGCTCAATAGGCGAATAGAAGGGGAATCATACCCCCGGGGGGAGGGGGGCACCCAGGGGACCAGCCTCCCCGTTCCCGATCAACCGCTTCCGATGCTGGGCTTCTGCTCGTCATCCTGCCGCTCGGCTTTCCAATTTACATTGTGCACCGGAAGAAGATAATTCTGCGCAAGCAGAGCGCGAACCCAGTCACGGATGGGGTAAAGCAACTGCCGCCTGGTGTGTCCGGAATAGGGTAAACGTGGAACGCTTGAGACCAGCGCGAGCCTCGATCAAAACCGCGCCTTTTGCCGCGGCGCAAGCGGGAAGCGGCGCCAGTCCGGCACAAAAAAAAGACGGCACGAACGGTCTTGCTGTTCGTGCCGGGAGGCCAGTGACGCAAACTACTTCCAATCTCTGAGGCGGTATCTCTACCCCCTCCTCAACTGGAATATATACACCATAGCATAGATTCAGTAGAAAGCAAATACAAAAATCGAAATTTATTTTGGGCTCTCGCAGAAGAATCCTTTGCGGATGGGAGGCGTCTAAAAGGTAGAAAATTCTCAAACCTAACACGTGCAGCTCACCTGACAGAAAGCAGCGCTGGTCACAAAAATGCCTTTAGAATCTTCCACTTCTGTCACAATCAAACCGGCCCCGGAGCAGACTTCCGGCTGGCTGAAGGTAGGGGTCGTCGCGGCAGCATCGGTTCTTGTGGGAGGGTTGGCGGCCGCCTGGTGGTACCGCAAGACTCTCACCAAGCTCAACCAGGCCGAAACGAACGGCACTCTTCCAGAATGTGGAACATCCGGATACGATCCAGGCGACGAAGTCTGACGGATAACCCCCTGAAGGGGCCTGACCGTCAGGCCAGCTTGTCCGCCGCCGCGGCAAGATCGAAATCCTTCTCCGTCAACCCGCCGGCATCATGAGTCACCATGCCCAGCCTTACCCGGTTGTAGCGGATATCGATGTCCGGATGGTGCCCCGCAGCCTCAGCGCGTTCACCCACGCGGTTGACGAAGGCCAGCGCCGCGAGAAAGTCCTTGAATGCGAAGGTACGCGTGAGCTCGCCATTCTCAACCCGCCAACCGGACAGGTTGCTCAAACGGGAAGCGACTTCTTGAGTGGAAAGAGGAGGCATGGGGTCTGCTCCTAAGAGGAGATTTCAGAGATTCGGCGGCGTCCCGGCGTGCACCAGGTCGAAGGTCGAGAAGCGCTTGTCCTGACCCGTGATCTCCGAACGCAGTTCGTGCCACAGTTCATTGGGAATCTTGAGAAACACCTCGACTACACTGGGGTCGAATTGTGTTCCCGAGCAGCGCAGAATTTCTTCTCGCGCAGCGTCGAAGGTGCGCGCCGTGCGGTAAGGGCGATCGCTGGTGATGGCGTCCAGGGCGTCGGCAACTGCGAAGATGCGCGCCCCGATGGGGATCTCGGCACCGCGCGAGCCGTTCGGATAGCCGCTTCCACTGTAGTGCTCCTGGTGGGCAAAGACGATTTCCGCCGCCCCGCTCAGGAAGGGAATCTTGCGCAGCATGTGGTAGCCGCGCGAACAATGTTCGCGCATCACGTGCTGTTCCCCCGGCGTCAGTTTGCCGGCCTTGCGAAGGATATGGTCGGGGATCGCCATCTTGCCAATGTCGTGCAGAAAGGCGCCGCGCGCAATCACCTTGATCTCTGCCGGGCTGATGCCCATGGCGCGCGCCAACGCAATGGTGTAAGCAGTCACACGCTTGGAGTGCCCTTCGGTTTCGGAATCCTTCAAGTCCAGCGCGTCGCCCAGAGCCTCCAGCGTCACGTCGTAGGAGTGCTCCAGATCTTCCATCGCCTGGCGCAGCATCTCCGTTCTGGCCAGCACCACCTGCTCGAGGTTCTGCTGATAATTCTGGCTCTCCTGCAGTGCCTGCCTGTGGCTCAGTGCCCGTTCGACCGTGCTCATCAGGTGTTCGCGCTCGAACGGCTTCAAAAGATAGTCGTAGGCTCCGCGGCGCATCGAGTCAATGGCCACACTGATGTCGTGGATGGCGGTCACCATCACCACGGGAAGATTTGGCTGCTGGATGCGCATCCGTTCCAGCAGGGTAATGCCGTTTCCATCCTGCATCACAATGTCGGTCAGGACCAGGTCGAAAACGTTCTTCTCCAGCGCTTCCATTGCTTCATGGCCGCTTCCGGCCAATTGAACGTCATATCCCTGGCGTTCCAGCGACGCGCCGATCATGGTCCGTACCTGTAGTTCGTCGTCCACCACCAGGATGCGCGCAGCCCTGCGAAACCGGGGGCCCAGGCGCGGGATTGCTTCCACGGCCACATTCGTCGAGGACGTCAGCATTCCCAGTTCTGGCAGGTTCAACACCACGGCCGTTTCTCCCAACGTTCTTCGCCAGCCCGCCAACGGGCTTAAAGTTCTGCGTGCACCAAGGAACAGCATTCCGGCAGCCTCATCAACTTTGGCCGCGACGGAAAGAGATCCCTTGCAGACAGCCCGAATTGGCGTTGTCTGTCTTCCGGCCGCAGCAAATATACGCACCGGAGGATGCAATTTGTCATCACGAAATCGCCTTGGTATCCGGCGGGCCCTAATGACGTCCCAGCAACGCTATTCTCTTCATCGGCAAAGAGTATTAAATCGTTTAACTGGAATCGCCTACAAAGAATCGTGAGATCAGTTTGCTGATCGAGCCTGTTGAGGGGAAATGGCCGGCACTCTCTTTCGAGAGTCATGCTTGCCGTCTCCGCCGCAGTTTTTTGATGATCGCAACTAAAACGCTACGCGCATTACGGGCGGAGCGCAACAGGCTTCCTGGGCAGAAAGCCGGCTGCACCATGTTTACTATGATGACAATTAAATGATGTCGGCAAGTGGCGAATAGATATTTTTTTCCATGGGTCCGCTGCGGCGCTGCTGTAACTTCGATCCCATTTCAACGTACCATGTTGATAATAAATATGATATGTCATTTGTGAAACGGAACTCCTCAGGCAGCAGGATCCGGCTCGGAGAAAAACGAGGGCGTCTGACCGGCGGCAATTGCGCCCCGGGGGCTTCTTTCCCATCAAGAAGACCCCTTCAGCGCCACCCAACAGGGGTATTGTCACTTTGGATTCGCCTAGTCCTTTCGCTGCCGCGCTCGCCTAGCTGTGGCCCAGCCTTCCTTGGTTATCTGCCGGGCTCTGCCAACGGCCAGCGAACCGGCGGGCACGTTCCTGGTAATGCAGGAACCCGCGCCGATGTAGGCGCCATCCTCGACCGTCACCGGCGCCACCAGCGTGGAGTCGCTCCCCACAAAGGCGTCGTTGCCGATCCGCGTCGGGTGCTTGTGCACCCCATCGTAGTTGCAGGTGATCACCCCGGCGCCCACGTTCGTCCTCTCGCCCACCACCGCATCGCCCAG
The DNA here is from genome assembly GCA_049516495.1 of Occallatibacter sp. Taxonomy (GTDB): domain Bacteria; phylum Acidobacteriota; class Terriglobia; order Terriglobales; family Acidobacteriaceae; genus Telmatobacter. Next base: position 6,529 of record JBEKTB010000131.1, on the reverse strand, counting down.
GTAGGTGAGGTGACTGGCCTTGGACCCCTTGCCGATCTTGGTCTTCTTGGTCTCAACAAAGTTGCCGATGTGCACCTCTTCGCCGATTTCGCTGCCAGGGCGCAGGCGGGCGAACGGGCCGATCTGGGCTCCGTTCGCGACCGTGCTGTCGTCCAGCACGCAGCTCTGGCGAATGATTACCTCGTCGCCGACCGTGCAATTTTCGATCACTGTATAGGACCGGATCAGGCAGTTCGCGCCGATCTTGGTCCGGCCCAGCAACTGGACAAAGGGCTCAATCACCGTGTCGGCCATAACCTCGACGTCGGCGTCGATCACCGAGGTCTCGGGCCGGAAGATTGTCACCCCCTGGGCCATCAGCCTGTTCGCGGTGGAGGCGCGCAGAGTCGCGTCCAGCGCCACCAACTCGGCGATGGTGTTGGCTCCCAGCAGCTCTGCCGGGTCGCCCGTCTGGATGGCGACAACTCGCTCGCCGGCAGCGCTCAGTACCGCCGCCATGTCGGTCAGGTAGAGTTCGCCGTGGGGATTATCCGTGGTCAGCTTGTCCAGATGAGCCAGCAACGGCTTGGTGCGGAAGGCGTACATGCCCATGTTGATCTCGCGCAGCGATAGCTGCTCGGGCGTCAGCATCTTCTGCTCCACGATGGCCACCACCTCGGGAGAATCCGGCGCTTTGCGCACAATCCGCCCGTAACCGGTCGGCTGCTCGGGTTCGGCGGAAAGCAGCGTCATGGCCGCGTTTTCAGCCTGGTGGAACCGCCAAACCTCGGCAATGGTCTCCGGGCGGACCAGAGGCGCATCGCCCGACAGCACCAGGATATTGTCGTATCCCGCAATCGCGGTCCCAGCGCTCTGAACGGCGTGGCCGGTGCCGCGCTGCTCGGCCTGCTCCACAAATCGGACCCCGGTCGAGGCCATTGCCGCCCGCACCTGCTCCGCCTGGTGGCCGATTACCGCGTAGATATGCTCTGGCTTGACGATCTGACTCGCTGCCGCAATCACGTGGGCCAGCAGCGGCTTGCCGCCGATCTCATGCAGCACCTTGGCCCGCCTTGATTTCAGCCGCGTGCCCTTGCCCGCCGCCATGATGACGATTGCCAGCTTCCCACCCGCGACGGGCGTTTCTGCTCTTTCTTCACTCACCGCTTTTTCTCTCCTGCACCCGTTTTGCCCGGCCGCTGTTCCCCTTGCGGACCCGGCTGGGGAATCGTAATGTCCACCGTCTGCACCGCACCCAGCTTCAATTCGTCCAGTCCTGGCTTGATCTCCGGTCCGTTGCCTACCACCAGCACCGCCAGTTTGTCGGGATGGATGTACTTCTTGGCCACGCGGTCCAGGTCGGCGATGGTTACTTTCTCAAGCGCCGCCTTGTAGGTCTCCAGATAGTTTGCCGGATAGCCGTAGAACTCCAGCCGCTCCCGCTCGGCGAGCACCTTTTCCCGGGTGTCGTAGCGGAACAGGAACGAGTTGAGGATGTTGTCCTTGGCGCGCGCCAGCTCCTCGGCGGTGAATGGCTCCGTGGTCAGGCCCGCAATCTCGGCCATCGCCAGCTTTGTGGCTTCAACCGTGTTTGCGCTTTGGGTCAGCACCATCACGTGGAAGGTGGCGGGGTGGTCGTAGGCAAAGCTCAGGCCACCCCCTACCGCGTAGGCCAGGCCCTTCTCGGTGCGGATCTTCTGGAACAACCGGCTGGCAAACCCGCCTCCCAGAATTTCGTTCATTACCGACAGGGCGGGGACGTCGGGATTGTGCCGGTCTGTGCCCAGCCCCACGATCTCGACATTCGACTGGTTCACGTCCTCCTTGTCGATGAACGAGACTCCCGGCTTCGGTCCCGCGAAATCATCGTGCCGGGCCGGAGCCGGCTTCACCTGCGGCAGTCCTTCGAACGCCGCGCGCAGCTTGACCTCCATCGCCGCGGGATCAAAGTCCCCGCCGATGGCCACAATGAGTTTGCCGCCAATGGTGCGGTCGTGCCAGGCCTTCAAGTCGCCCACCGTCACCGCGCCGATGGTGGCCAACTCCGGCTGCCGGGTATAGGGGCTGTTGGCTCCGTACACCAGTTTGGCCGACTCACGTTCCGCAATTTCTCCCTCGTCGTCATTGCGCCGCACAATTCCCGCCGCCATCTGCTGCTGCGCCAGTTCCAGCTTCTCGGCGTTGAATGCCGGGTGCAAAAGCAGGTCCAATGCGAGCGAGAAAACCTGGTCCGCATCGCCCTTGAGCGAGTCCCAGGAAAGGACGGTCGAGCCTTCGCCGCCCTCGGTTTCGATGTGCGCAGCCTTGGCTTCCAGCAGATCGTCCAAAGCGTCGCCATCCAGCTTGGCAGTGCCGCTGGTGCGCCACGCCTGCCCGTAGAGCTCCACCAGGCCGGTTTTAGCCGCATCCTCGTCCCGCGATCCGCCCGGAATCAGCACCGAGCCCGACACGAACGGCAGTTCGTGATCTTCCTGCAAAAACACCACGATCCCGTTCTTCAGCTCGATCCGCTTGGGCTCCTGCGGCTTGAACTCGTGCAGCTTGGGAATGGGAATCTGCTCCCAGGGCTTGCTCTGCTGGGCGCTCAGAGCGATGGGTGCAAGCGCGGCGGCAAGAATCGCACCGGTCAGAAATGTTCGAGAAAAACTCTTCATGGACAGGGTCTTCATTCCGCGCCTCCATCTTTCTTTGCACTGCCTGCCGGCGCCGCTGTCTCAATCCATGCGCTGGTGCGGTTGCTGGCCACAAACACCTGGTTTGCCACACGACGGATGTCTGCCTTGGTCACTTTGTCCACCTTGTCCAGTTGCCGGAACAGTTCGCGCCAGTCCCCAAACCGGGTCTGGTACTCGGCCAGCGTGTTCGCCAATCCCTGGTTGTTGGCCAGCCCGCGCAGCAGGTCGGCACGCGTCCGGGTCTTGTACATCGCCAGCTCATCGTCGCTCACGTCCGCGGTCTTGAGCTTCTCAATCTCTTTGTGGATCGCATCCCGCATTTCTGCCGGCGTGTGTCCCGGCAGGGGGACCGCGTAGAACGCGAATAGACCAGGATATTTGTCGCCAGGGAAGGGACTGAAGCCCTCTGCCTCCGCGGCAATCTGCTGGTCGCGCACCAGGCTGCGATAGAGCCGCGACACGCGTCCGTTCGACAGGATGTCGCTGATGGCGTCGTACACCACATCGTCCGGGTCGCGGTAGTTCGGCCGGTGATAGCCCTCGATGTAAAACGGCTGCGTCTGTTCAGTGATGGCCACAGTCTTCTCGGCGAACTGCTTGGGCTCGACCGTGGTCATCTCTTCCGGCTTCGGCCCAGCGGGAACCCGGCTGAAGTATTTCTCCAGCACCGGCAGCGCTTCTGAAGCTTTCACGTCGCCCACCACGGCGACCACGACGTTCGCCCCCACGTAGTACTTTTTGTGGAACTCCATCGCCTCGGTGGCGTTGATCTGGCTCACTTCGCTGGGCCAGCCGATGCTGCTGCGCCCGTAGTTGTGCGCAACATAAGCGGTTGCAAGAAACTGCTCGACCAGACGGCCGATGGGATTGGAATCGGTGCGCATCCGGCGCTCTTCAATCACCACGTCGCGTTCCTTGTAGAACTCGCGCGGCACCGTGTCGGCCAGGCGGCTGCTCTCCATCCACGCCCACAACTCCAGACGATTCTCCGGCATCGACCAGAAGTACATCGTATTGTCGAGTCCGGTTTCGGCGTTCACGCCCTCGGCTCCGTTGCGCTCGGCCACGTCGGTGAACTGGTTGGGGATGACATATTTGTGCGCCTCGGCCTGGGCGTCGACGAAGGCCTTTTTTAGCTCGGCCAGCTTCGCTGGGTCGCGGCCTACGGCCTTCAGGTACTCAGCCTCGTAGGCGGCGTTAGCCGCTTCCACCTTGGCCAGCGCCACTTTCTCGGCCGCGTAATCCCTGGTCCCGATCTCGCTGGTCCCTTTGAAGGCCAGGTGCTCGAACATGTGCGCCAGGCCGCTTTCGCCTGAAGGGTCGTTCACGTCGCCTGCATCAATAAAGGTGGAATAGCTGAACACCGGCGCGTCCGGCCGCTCGCAGATCACCAGCGTCAGTCCGTTGGGCAGAACCTTGGTCGTGATCCGGCCCTCGAAACTCTTCAGGTCTTGAGATTGTGAAGCGGTCGCTCCCGCGAAGGCTATCGCCATCAGCGCCAGGGAAAGAGCGCTTCTCCAAAACCAGAAAAAAATTCTGCTTCGCATTCAGTCTCCTTGTGTGGGGGGCGCAGCCGCACCCGCACTCTTCCAAGCTATGACCCCGCACCAAGCAGGGTCAAACTTGGGACCAGCGCGTCGACCCCAGCCAGGTCCGCAAAGCCTGTCCGCAACCTCCCCATTCTCAGCGTCTCTTGCCGATCCAGCGCCAACAGCATGCGCTCCGATCGCCTCGATTGGGCCTTGTCTCCACTGCCGTCCGGATTGCGCTCCGTGGCCCATCCTTCCGCGTATTTTGCAGGAGGGTGGGAAAGCAACATCGCTCGTCTCGCACCGCTCCGACCGGCACACCGATGTAGAAGAGAGCAACCGCCCTTTGGCCGCCGGTAGATTCTTGATACTCTTGAGACTCCATGCAACCCAGGCAGACAAATCGCAGCCGCCTTACCCCGGTCTGGCGGGCGGTGCTGGAGATGGCCTTTATCGTCTTTCTGTTTTATTCCAATTTATTGATGGGAGAGTTCACCGTCTCCAACGGCCATCGCAAGACTCTGAGTTACGCCCTGATGGATATCTTCACCTTCGCAAACCTCGGAATCGCCCTCGTGTCCGCTTTGGTCGGTTATGTGCTGTTTGAGTCCCTGCGCAAGAAACTTTAGCGTCTCTGGGCGCGTGTTGTTGCATCCAAATCAGCAGCCCCGGATCCAGGCTCTGACACCCGGGACGCGGCTCCAAGTTCTTTTTCCCCAAGCCCTTGACCACACCACCCGCACTTTCGTATGCTGCCATGGTTTCTGCGTGGCGGAAGCAATCTGACTTCAACCCACGCAGGGAGATCCCCTCATGAGCGCGACCGCAACGGTTGTAACTCCCCCCTCCATTTCCGTCGTCCATCCATTCCTCGTACGCCGCGCCGCAGTGTTGGGCGCCGGAACCATGGGCTCGCGCATTGCCGCCCACCTGGCGAACGCCGGAATCCCCACCCTGCTTCTGGACATGATTCCCCCCGGCGAAGGCGACCGGAATCGCCTGGCGAAGACGGCGATCGAGGCTTTGACCAAGGCCAAGCCCGCGGCCTTTTATGAGTCCTCCCTGGCTGCGCTTCTCACCCCCGGCAACTTCGAGGACGATCTGTCGAAGCTCTCTACGTGCGACTGGGTGATTGAGGCCGTGGCCGAAAACCTGGCCATCAAAACATCGCTCCTGGGCCGCGTCGTGCCGCACTTGGCCCCTCAAGCCCTGCTCACCACCAACACTTCCGGCCTGCCCGTCGCGCAGATCGCCGCCGGCCTCGCCAGCCATCGCGACCGATTTTTTGGGACCCACTTCTTCAATCCCCCGCGCTACATGCGCCTGCTCGAAGTCATTCCCGCCGCTGAAACCGATTCCGCCGTCGCCGCATCCTTTGCTGCTTTTGCCGATCGCAACCTCGGCAAGCAAGTGGTCTTCTCCAACGACACGCCCAATTTCATCGCCAACCGCGTTGGGATATCCGTCATGTACTCGGCCGCCGCGCTGATGCTGGAACAAGGCCTCACCGTCGAGGAGGTGGATGCGCTCACCGGGCAGGCCATTGGCTGGCCCCGCACCGGCACCTTCCGCCTTGCCGACCTGGTGGGCATCGACATTCCCGCTCACGTGGCCGCCAATTTTCCCCAGGGAGTCACGCAAAGCGGCTTTTCGGCCATATTGGAAGAGATGATGCGCCGGGGAATCCTGGGCGACAAGACCGGCGGGGGCTTCTATAAGAAGGTCCGCGGCGCCCAAAACGAAAAAGACCAGCGCCTGGTGCTCGATTTCTCCACCTTCGAGTACCGCCCCTCTGCCAGGCCCGCTCTGCCGGCGCTCGAAATGGCCAAGAACGCCGCCACTCTCCCCGAGCGCCTGCGACTGCTGCTGGCCAATGACCCCGCCAGGGACAAGGCCGGCCGGTGACGCCGCCTCCATCGATCAGGCCATGCGCGCCGGCTTCAACTGGGAGCTGGGTCCCTTTGAAATGTGGGATGCGGCAGGCGTCGCATCGACCGTAAGCCGCATGAAGGCCCTCGGACTGCCGGTGAGCCCGTGCGTCGAATCCCTGCTCGCGTCTGGCCACGCCTCCTGGTACGAGCAGCATGGCCCGGCCGGCGAACAAGTCTGTTTCCAGCCGGAAAAGGGCGAGTTCGAGCCCGTTCCCGCGTTCCCCGGCCACGCCCGCATTGCCGATTTCCGCCGCACAAACGGCGTGGTCCGCTCCAACTCCGGAGCCTCGCTGATTGATTTGGGCGACGGCATCGGCTGCATCGAACTGCACTCGCTCAAAAACGCCATCGGCGGCGATGTGCTGGCGCTGGTGTCGTCCGTGCTCCATCCCGCCTCCGATGCTGTTCGAGATTT
>JBEKTB010000130.1:0-12653 GCA_049516495.1 Occallatibacter sp. | reverse complement strand
ATTGCTGCCCCAGGTTTTTGCGTGGGCGCGCGAGAAGCATCCGTCGCAGCCGCTCACCAGCGGAGTGTGGCAGGGCGATTGGTCGGGCCGCGCAGCACTTTCGCCGATGACCCGGATTCAGCTTGAACAGTCTGACGTGATTACCTTTCATAACTATGGATGGCCGGAAGACTTCGAAAAGAGAGTCAGTGAACTCGAACGATATGGTCGTCCGGTTATCTGCACGGAGTACATGGCCCGCGGTGTCGGAAGCTTGACCGACACGATACTTCCGATCGCGCAGCATTCCAAGGTTGGAGCGATCAACTGGGGCTTTGTCGCCGGCAAAACGCAGACCTATCTGCCCTGGGATTCATGGCAGCGGCCGTATGTCGGGATTGTACCCCCGGTGTGGTTTCACGACCTGTTTCATCCCGACGGGTCGCTCTACAGGCCTGGCGAAGGGGAACTTATCCGCCGACTGACTGCCGGCAATATCGTCTTTCCTTGACCCGACGGCGAATAAGTGGCTTGTCATAACCACCAGCGAAGCCTACACGCCGGCTTGAAAGATGAGTAACTTGAATCGAAGAGGAGGAACTTTCATGTTGTCAACTCTACGCGCGGAGAAAGCATTTCGCGCCGATCGGCAAAAGCGGGTAACTCTGTTCTCTGTGCTCCTCCTGGCCTTCCTGGCGGCAGGCAGACTGTGCGCTTCAGCGCAAGCTGCTCCGGGCGCGAATCAGGCCTATCTGTTCGCTCACATGATGAAGGGAGACTACGGAAGCCTTTATTATTCCGTCAGCCTCGACGGACTGCACTGGACATTTCTGAACAATGGAAAACCGGTCTTCCCCGAGTATCATGGCCATGCTTCAATCGCTCAAGACCACGACGGCCGCTACTATCTGGTCGGTAATAAGGGCGACGACGCGCCGGATATCAATTTCTGGGTCTCGGACGACCTGATCACCTGGAAGAAATTCGGCGATTACCGCCCGGATGTAACTACGACGCCAAACTTTGCGCATCCCCTCAAACGCATTGGCGCGCCAAAACTTTACTTCGACATTCCTTCTTCGCAATTCCTTTTAACCTGGCACACTCCCAATGTTCCAGAAGATCCAAAGGACCCGGAGGCCTATTGGTCGAGCCAGAGAACACTTTATGTCACCTCCAAGGACCTGGTTCATTTCTCCGACCCGCCGAGGAAGCTCTTTCCATGGGACATGGCCACCATCGACACCATCATTCGTCCCGACGGGGAAGGTGGTTATTGCGCAATTCTGAAGGATGAGCGTTACCCCACCTTCGAATGGACAACGGGCAAAACGGTTCGCCTGAGCTTTTCCTCCAGCCTTTTGGGACCGTACTCCGAGCCGGGGCCGCCTATCAGTCCTAACTTCCGGGAAGCGCCGACACTTATCCCCTCACTCGACGGCAAAGCCTGGTACTTGTATTACGAGCAATACGCCGGAACAAGTTACGGACTCTCGATGGCGCCGCGGCTGCGCGGGCCATGGTTTCAGGTTTCTGGGAATTCAGGAGTACCGGCCTGGAACAAGTATGAAATGACGCCCGGCGCACGCCACGGCTCCATGCTCGTGATAAGCAAAGACCAATACAATGCGCTGCTCGCCGCGTACGGTGCTGCAGCCCGGCCATAAGCAAAGAGCCCCGGCGACCTTTGCACAGGTCGCCGGGGCTCCCACTATTTTCCGGCACTCCAAACGAAGAAACTCGGCCTTCCTTCCGCCGTTCCGCGTCGCCAATCGGCTACATCTTGTAGCGGCCCAGGTCCTCGTCGTTCAATCCTTCGAGCCAGCCGCGCAATTGCTCGGCTGTGGGGCCTTCGGGAGGACCGGAGGTATTCAGTTTGGCGGTCAGCATCACCTGTTCCGCAACGTAGATCGGGCAGTCCGAGCGCAGCGCCAAAGCGATGGCGTCCGACGGCCGCGCGTCGACAATCAGCGGTTCGTCTCCCCGGCGAAGCCACAGGGTCGCAAAGAACGTGTCGTCCTTGAGGTCCGAAATCACGACCCGTTCCAGCCGGGCATTCAGGTGGCGGATGAGGTTTCTCGTCAGGTCATGGGTCATCGGCCGCGGCGCTGTCACCTTCTCAATCTCGATGGCAATCGCATTGGCCTCAAAGATGCCCACCCAGATAGGCATCACCGTGTCTGAAGCGACATCCTTGAGCACCACGATCGGCATATTGGTTGCCGGGTCCATCATCAGCCCGCGAATCCTCACCTCGATATCCATGGCTTCCTTTCCCTTCGCCTGCTGCAATCTTAGACGGCTTCCCCAACCAGGCTGTTCGGGTGCGTGGCGGTTATTTTCACCTGCTGGTAGCTGCCCGGCGCCGGCGCAATGGGCTGCGCGCAACTGAAGTTGACCGGCTTGTTCTGGCTGCTGCGGCCGGTAATCTGCCCTCGCGCCGGGTTCATGCCTTCAACCATCACTTCCATGACCTGTCCCAGGTGCCGGGCATAATTCACTCTTTGAATCTCCCTCTGACGGTCAAGCACTACTTGAAGTCTGGCCGCCTTTTCCGCCTCGGGGATGGAATCAATCATGGTGAGCGCCGGGGTGTTGGGCCGGCCGGAGTACTTGAAACCGAAAACGCAATCGTACTCGACCTCGGCAAGAAGGTCCATGGTCTGGATCAGGTCCTCGTCGGTTTCGCCTGGAAACCCCACAATAATGTCCGTGGAAATCGAGATCGGCCGGCGCGCCTGCTTGATCCAGGCAATCCGTTCCAGGTACCACTCGCGCGTGTATTCCCTGGCCATGAGCTTCAGAATCCGCGAAGAGCCGGACTGAACCGGCAGATGCACATGGTCGCAGAGCGTAGGCACCGCGTCGATAGCCTCGACAATGTCGCGGGTAAAGTCGCGCGGGTGGCTGGTGGTAAAGCGCACGCGGCGAATTCCGCCCACCTCGCCCACAGCGGTCAGCAGTTCCGCAAAGCTCCGCTTCCCTTCCGGGTCGTGGTAGCTGTTCACATTCTGGCCCAGCAGTTGAATCTCGGTGTAGCCCATGTCGGCGATGCGACGAGCTTCGGCTAGCACTGACTCCGACCCGCGGCTGCGCTCCTTGCCTCTGGTGTACGGCACCACGCAATAGGCGCAGAACTTGTCGCAGCCCTCAATAATGGTGATGTAGCCGCGGTACGGATTCTGGCGGGCGGTGAACTCGGTCTCGAAAGTCTCATCCGTCTGACGGTCGTCGAGGCCGGTGATGCGCATCTCGCCGGCTTCGAGCCGGGCCAGCATCTCGGGCAGCTTGCGATAGGAGGCCGAGCCCGACACCAGCGAAACATACGGGGCCCGCTCGAAGATCTTTTCGCCCTCCTGCTGCGCCACACACCCCAGCACGGCAAAGCGCTTGCCGGCGTTCTGCTGCCTTTTGTAGTAGTCGAGGCGGTGGAAGACCTTCTGCTCCGCCTTGTCGCGGATCGAACAGGTGTTGTAGAGGATCAGGCCGGCCTCTTCTTCCGACTCGACCTGCCGGTAACCCTGGTGCTGCAATGTGCCAATCACTTTTTCGGAGTCATGGGCATTCATCTGGCAGCCGAAGGTCTCTAGGTAGAAGGTTTTGTCGGTTGCCATAGCAATCCCAAGTATATCCCGGTTCGTGATTTACCTGCCGAATGCGAAGACGCGAGTTCGGTCAGGCTATCAGGTTCCTGCGCATACAAATGTCCATTTATGAACAGCGAGCGGACGAAAGCGGACAGCCGTCGTCTTCAATGACCCTCCTCCTCCAATAAAATCAAGCACTTGTGGCCGGCGAAGGTTGGCTCTCGGCGTGCTCTCTCCATACCGTGAAGGTCGCGCTCCGGCGATCCGCCTTCAATCGCCTCATGTTCGCGGGAAAAGGGACTCTCCATGCAAAGTGTGCTCCACGATATCCGCTACGGATTCCGGCAACTCCTCAAGATGCCCGGCTTCACGCTGACCTCGATCCTCTCGCTGGCTCTCGGCATCGGCGCCACGACGGCCGTCTTCAGCGTGGTCTACGCCATTCTGATGGATCCCTACCCCTATGCCGCCCCGGACCGGATGATCCACATGCGTCTGATCACGCCCTCGGGAGCCTTGCGGGGATTTGGTCTGACCGGGGCGCAATGGCAGCAGATTCGCAAATCGCCGGTTGTCGAAGACTCTTTCCTTGAAGATGATTGGAGCCTCACCATCACCGGCAGCGATCTGCCGGAGGACGTGCAAGGGGTCTACCTGAGTTCAAACGCCTTCAACTTCTTCGGCGTTTCTCCGGCTCTGGGACGCGGCTTGCAACCCTCCGATGCCATAGACGGCCAGGACCCCCAACCGGTCATCGTGCTCGGCTACAAATTCTGGCAGCGCTATTTCAACGCCGACCCGGCCGTTCTCGGCAAAACCATCCAACTTGTCCGTCAGAACTACACCATCGTCGGCGTGGCCGCCCCGCGCTTCACCTGGGGCGACGGCGACGTCTACCTGCCCAAGAAAATCACCCAGGACACCACGCTCGGCTACTACGTGGGCATTCGCCTCAAGCCGGGCGTGAGCCATGCAACCGCCGACGCCGCGCTGCAGCCGCTCATTGATCAGTTCGCCAGGGAGACGCCCCGGCACTTTCCCCCCGACCACCTTCGCCTTCACGTTGTGGGGTTGAACGAAGATTTCATCAAGCAACTGGGCGGGACACTCTACCTGCTGTTCGGCGCGGTCGCCCTGCTTCTGCTCATCGGCTGCGGCAATGTCTCCATCCTGCAACTGGCGCGGGCCACGACTCGCAGTCACGAATTTGCCATTCGCTCGGCCATCGGAGCCAGCCGCAATCGCATCGTCCGCCAATTACTCACCGAATCCTTGCTGCTCTCGCTCACCGGCGCCGGTCTCGGCATTCTGTTGGCATACAAGACCGTGGGCATCATTGTCGCCAACCTGCCCGCATTCTCGTTTCCCCACGAAGCCGCCATTCAGATCAACCTGCCGGTTCTCTTCTTCAGCGTCGCGATTGCCGTCGGAACAGGAGTGCTGTTCGGTCTTTGGCCTGCTCTTCAACTCTCCCGCCCCGAGGTCAGCCAGGTGATGCAATCGAACACCCGCAAAACCACCCGTGGCGTCAGCGGGCGCAGGACGCACAACGCGCTGATTGCCGGCCAGATCGCCCTCACTTTGCTGATGCTGGCCGGAGCGGGCGCAGCCATTGAAGGCTTTGTGCGCGTCATGAACACCAATCTCGGCTACGACCCGCACAACATCATGTCCGTCGGCATTCCCATCCACGACGGCACCTACAAAACCTGGGCAGAGCGCGCTCCCTACTTCGAACAGCTCCAGGCCAAGGTTGCCGAAGTCCCCGGCGTAGAGATGGCCGCCGTCTCCAGCAACGCCACGCCTCCTTCGAACGGCTTCACCACCAAGTTCGAAATCATGGGAAAGCCGGCCTCTGAAGACCAGTCCCTGCGCTTCAACATGGTCAGCCCCAACTACTTTACGGCTCTGCGCATTCCCGTGCTGCAGGGCCGCATCTGGGACCAGGCGGAGAACCATCGCGGCGCGGCAATGGTCGTTATCAACCAGACTCTTGCCCGGCGCTATTTCCCCTTGGGCGATGCCGTCGGGCACTCCATCAAGGCGCCCGAGGTTACGGCGCGGCCGCCTTATCTGCTCACAGCGCCCGGAGCAGAGGGATGGCTGTTGATTGTGGGTGTGATCGCGGACAAGCGCAACGATGGCCTCTCCAGTCCGATCCTTCCTGAAGCCTTCGTTCCCTATACGATGGCCATGGGCATGTACACCCAGATCCTGGTGCGCTCCGATGTGCCTCCGCTCACCCTGCTCCATGCGATCCGCGCCAAGGTCAACTCCGTCGATCACGACCAGCAGGTCAGCGGCAACGTACGGGACCTCGAACACTGGATCATGGAAACGCCGGAGTGGGCGCGTGGACGCCTTGTGGCGTGGCTCTTTGCCACCTTCGCCGGGCTGGCGCTGGCGCTGGCCGCGGTGGGTCTTTACAGTGTGGTTTCCTACTCCGTGGTGCAGCGCACCAATGAATTCGGCATTCGCATGGCCCTGGGCGCTCCGCGCGGCCACGTTTTGCGCATTGTCTTCGCATCCACGGTGTTAAGTGTCGGCGGAGGCATCGTTGTGGGGCTGGCGCTCAGCCTGGCCCTCAGCAAGGTCATGGCGCACTGGGCGCAGGAAAGCCAGCGCGATCCGCTGCTCCTGGCCGCCTCCACTCTCGTTCTCCTGCTGGTGGCGGGTGTCGCCTGCACGCTTCCCGCCCGACGTGCCGCCGCGGTAGACCCGATGACGGCAATCCGCTACGAATAACCGGCAGCCCGGCCAACATCGGATTCGGCCGTTTAGGAACGTTTGCTCACGAGCCAAAGCGGGTCCCACAAACCCGCCAACTCGCTAACCCGCTATCCCCGCAAAGCGGGGGCCAACTTGCTGCCATCTTAAAGAACGTCCCTTCGGTCCCGTATCAGCGAGACATGGTTTTCTGTCGCCTCGCCGCATCTTCCCTGCCCCTCCTCGCACTCTCCCAAAATCCATATTTTTGCTCATTTAGACCATAATCAATCGACATACCGTGCAGAAATAAGCAGATCACTCAGTACGGCGATCATATTTATTCAAAATACTCATTGCCCAGTTCGCATCCGTGGCCTATACTTCGCCAATCCGTAGTTCTCAACCATCCGTGGTTCCCCAACCATCTGTGGTTCCAAACCGTGTCCGTACTTCTCAATCAAGGAGAGCTTCCCATGTCGAATCATTCATTCCTGCGCCTGGGCCGAGTGGTTTTGACAAGCGCACTGTTGCTCGTCGCTTGTTTACTCCCCTCCTTCGCGCAAGACAGAAACCAGGGCAAAATCCTCGGCGGGTACTTTGAAGAGTGGAGCATCTACTACGCCGGCTACAACATCGCCAACCTGCAGCAGAACGGTGTCGCGGACAAGCTCACTCACCTGATTTACGCGTTTGCCAACGTCACCACCACCCCTGCGCCGGCCTGCGCCATTGCCGATAGCTGGGCGGACTATTCCACTCCCTATCTTCCCAGCGTCAGCGGAACGCCCTACGCGGGGCCGATGTATGGAAATTTTGCCGCTATTCAACAACTCAAGCAGCTTCATCCAAAACTGAAGGTGCTCATGTCCATGGGCGGCGCATCTGCGCCGAACGTTGCGGCCTTCGTCAGCGCGTCCAGCACCCAGGCCGGCCGCCAGGCGCTGGTTTCCTCCTGCATCAACATGTTTGTCAAGGGAAACATCGCTCCCGGCATCACCGCGCCCGGCCTCTTCGACGGCTTCAATATCGATTGGGAGTTCCCGACCGCGGCCGACAAGCAGAACTTTACCGCCCTGCTCAAGGAGTTCCGCACCCAACTGAATGCGCTGGAAAAGACCACCGGCAAGCAGTATGTTCTGTCGTTTGACGGCCCTGCCGGCGCGCAAAACTACGTGAACATCGATCTCAAGGCGGCCGCCGAGCAGGTGGACTTCATCACCATCGACGGCTACAACTACGCCGGCTCATGGGATACGCAGACTAATGACGCATCCCCGCTGTTCGACGATCGTCAGGATCCATTGTTTGGGCAGGATCTGGACATCGACTCAACCGTCAACGCCTATCTCCGTGCTGGTGTTCCGCCGTCGAAGTACACCATGGGTGTGCCTCTCTATGGCGCCGGCTGGACCGGCGTGCCGAACGTCAACCACGGTCTGTATCAGAGTTCGACCGGACCGTCCGCAGTTCTGCTGACCAACGGAACCGGTCCGTGCACTGACCTTAGCGGCAATACTCCTGGTTGCGACACCCTGCTGACTCCAGGCACGGCAACCTATACGACCTTGGCGAATCTTCCCGCGAACGGATACAGCAAGGGTTTCGATCCGCAGAGGATTGCTGTGTCGCTCTACGACCCGACCTCGGAAACGTTTTATACCTACGACGATCCCGACACGGCGTTCTTGAAGATGCTCTACGTCGACGTAAAGGTCCCCGGCGGTCTGGGCGGCGCTTACGTCTGGGCTCTCAAAGACGACGATGCCAATGGAACCATGGTCAAAACCATGGCCGCGGGCCTGGGCTGGTAGCAGCCTGAAAAACAAAGGCGAACGGCTGACCTCAAGTCGCCGTTCGCCCTTGCTGTTTAGTCGTTCACCGGCTTTCGCCGACCCACGGGGGATGAAACTGTGCCCCATCCATCGGACGTCTTTGTTTTTGTCCGATGGGTGGGCGTGGCCGAACTTGCGCCGCCGTTTCTTATCAGGCCGCTTCTACTTGCTGCGAGAACCTACCACCATTCCATCAGTCGGCCGGACTTGACCTTTACGCTGCTCACCGGCTTTTCCGTGCGCACCAGCAGCAACGGAATGTGCACCAGGCGCACCAGCTTCTCGGCAATGGAGCCGAACACCAGCGGATGCCAGCCGGTTGTGCCGTGCGTCGAAATCACGATCATGTCGATCTTCTCGCGCTCGATCACATCCAGAATGCATCCCGCCACGTCGTTCTCAACTTCCACGCTGGAGGACGCCTTGATTCCCTTGGTGGTAAGACCGGCCACGGAAACGGCGAAACGTTCTTCCGCCTCTTTTTTCGCTTCCTCGAGGTTCGTACCTTCCGGAATCACATGGACAAGTTGAATGGCGGCATGAAAGTGCTGCGCAAGCACCGTAGCCTGCTCCAGGGCCAGGTGGGATGAAGGGCTGAAGTCGATGGGCAAAAGAATTTTCGCGGGGATAGTGCTGAAGGCATACACTTCGGGCATTCGGGTCTCCTTGCCAGACACCGCAGGTGGCCGGCCTTATTTTTCGACCACAATCATAGCAAGGCCAGACTCATATCGAAACGTGATACGCGACACACCTATGCCGCGCCCGCAATGCCCCCGCCCTTTCCCAGCGAGCAACTCCCCACGCCTCACCCTTTTCGCGTCTCTGGCGAAAAGGGTGGGAAGCGATAAATCCTGCCGTCCCACGTCCCGCCGCCCTCACCGCGTCACTTCTCTCCCGCTCACAAAAACCCGCGGCCTCGCTGGCGCGGCAATGAAATAAGCAAGTTCCCGGTAGTCGTCGCCCTCGTGAATCAGAAAATCCGCCTGTTTCCCCGTTTCCAGCGACCCCACCAGGTTCCCCATGTCCAGGCTCCATGCCGCGTTGATCGTCCCCGCCGTCAGCGCCTCGGCCGGCGACAGGCCCATCTCCAGGCAAGCCAGCGACATCACAAACGGCATGGACGCAATCGGCGAGGACCCGGGATTGAAGTCAGTGGCCAGAACAAGCGCCAACCCCATCTCCACCATCGTCCGCGCCGCCGGGTAGTTTCGCCGTCCCAGCGCAAATACTGACCCCGGCAGCAGCACCGGCTGCACCCCCGCAGTCCGCAGCCGCTGCAGTGTCTCCGCGGTCGCCGTCTCCAGGTGGTCGGCCGTAGCCGCGCCCAGTTCCGCAGCCAGCGCCGCGCCCGTCCCCGGCCGGAACTGCTCGGCATGCACCCGCAGCCGCATTCCATTGCGCCGCGCCGCCGTCAGCACCGTGCGCGTCTCCTCCTCGGTAAAGGCATGGTCGTCGCAAAAGGCATCGCAAAACCGCGCCAGCCGCGCCGCCGCAACCTCGGGAATCAGCTCGTCCGCGATCCAGCGCACATACTCCTCGCGCCGCCCCGCAAACTCCGGCGGCATGGTGTGCGCCGCCAGCAGGGTGGACACAATCCGCGCCGGTCCCTCCTCGTCCAGCCGCGCCAGCACGCGCAGCATCTTCAACTCCGTCTCACCGTCCAGCCCATAGCCGGACTTGGCCTCGATCGTCGTCGTGCCGGCCCGCAGCATCCAGTCGCGATGCTTGCGCGCCACGGCCAGCAGATCGTCTTCGTCAGCCGCTCGCGTCAACCCGACCGTGCGCAGAATTCCCCCGCCCGACGCTGCAATTTCCTGATACGTCGCCCCGTCGATTCGCTGCTCAAACTCCGCCGCGCGATTCCCGGCAAACACCAGGTGCGTATGCGCATCCACAAATCCTGGCGTCACCGAGCGCCCTTCGGCGTCGATCACCGTAGCATCCGGCGGAATCTTGGAGCGCAGCTCGGCATACGATCCCACCGCCGCAATGCGCCCCTCCCACGCAATCAGCGCGCCATCAGGAACGATGCCCAACTCGCGCAACTCCACGCCCACCCGAGGCCGCGCCGGCCCAGCCATCGTCACAAGCTGGCCGATATTTACCACCGCTACCACTTCGGCCACGGCTACTTCCCCGCCATCGGTATATGGATGCCCCGCTCCCGTGCAGTCCGCTGCGCCAGCTCATAGCCCGCATCCGCATGCCGCGCCACGCCCAGTCCCGGATCGTTGTTCAACACGCGCTCCAGCCGCCGAGCCGCATTCTCCGTGCCGTCGGCCACCGTCACCTGCCCCGCGTGCAACGAGTAGCCCATACCCACCCCGCCGCCATGATGGAAGCTCACCCAGGTCGCGCCCGACGCCGTGTTCAGCAGCGCATTCAAAATCGGCCAGTCGGCCACCGCGTCCGACCCGTCCAGCATCTTCTCCGTCTCGCGGTAAGGGCTGGCCACCGAACCCGTGTCCAGATGGTCGCGCCCAATCGCAATCGGCGCTGAAATCTCGCCCGTCGCCCGCTCTCCATAACTCAGCCAGCAGATGCGCGCCGGCAGCCCCTGAAACGCAAATCGCCCCCGCGCCAGCTTCAACCACCGGGTAAGAATCTCGTTGTCCGGGAACAGCTCCAGCGCCAATTCGTCCGTCCGGTCAATGTCCCTGGGATCGCCCGACAGCGCCACCCACCGGAACGGCCCCGCCCCGGTGCAGAACAGCGGCCGTATGTACTCCGGCACAAACCCCGGAATCAGGAACGCGTCCGCGCAACCGGCATCGAACGCAAACCGCCTAATATTGTTCCCGTAGTCGAACGCCACAGCCCCCGCCCGCTGCAACGCCAGCATCGCATTCACATGCTCGACCATGGTCGCCGTCGACCGCCGCACATATTCTTGCGGGTCCCGCTCGCGCAGCGCGGCCGCCTCGGCAAGCGTCATCCCCCGCGGTACATAACCATTCAGCGGATCATGTGCGCTGGTCTGGTCCGTCACCACGTCCACCCGCACCCCGCGCCGCACAATCTCCGGCAGCACATCGCCGCAGTTGCCCACCAGGCCCACGCTCAGAGCCCGCCCCTCGCGCCGCGCCGCCTCGCACAGCCCCAGCGCTTCGTCCAGATTCTCGGTCACCATGTCGCAGTAGCGCGTGGCCACTCTGCGTTCAATGCGAGACCGGTCCACGTCCACGGCCAGCACCACGCCGCCATTCAGCGTCACGGAAAGCGGCTGCGCCCCGCCCATGCCGCCCACGCCGCCCGTCACCACCAGCTTGCCCTTCAGCGAGCCCGCTCCATTCGTCCCGCCAAAGTGCTGTTCCGCCAGCGCGGCAAAGGTCTGGAACGTCCCCTGCAAAATTCCCTGCGTCCCGATATAGATCCAGCTCCCCGCCGTCATCTGCCCGTACATCATCAGGCCCTTGCGGTCGAGCTCGTTGAAGTGCTCCCAGTTGGCCCATTTGCCCACCAGGTTGGAGTTGGCGATGATCACCCTGGGCGCCATCTCGTGGGTCGGAAACACGGCCACCGGCTTGCCCGACTGCACCAGCAGCGTCTCTTCGCCGCCCAGGTTTTCAAGCTCGCGGACAATGGCGTGATAGCACTCCCAGTTCCGTGCCGCCTTGCCGATGCCGCCATACACCACCAGGTCCTGCGGCCGTTCTCCCACCTCCGGATCGAGGTTGTTCATCAGGCAGCGCAGCGCCGCCTCCTGCTGCCATCCCTTGCAGCTCAACTGGCTGCCGCGCGGCGCGCGAATCGTCGGAACCGTAACCGTTGTCATACTTTTCTCCTGGCGGAAGAACCGCTGTCCGCCTCAAAACGCAGTCCTGAAAGCCGATAAACAGGATACTACCCGGACGCTGACGCTGCTTGGTGGCGCTTGGCGACTCGGCTCCAAACGCTCGCACCACCTCAATCGCACCACCACGCTCGCACCACACCAATCGCACCACCACAAGGCTGTCATCCTGAGGGAGCGAAGCGAGTCGAAGGATCTGCGGTTGCTTCTCTTCCCCGCCCGCAGGCCCGCAAAGAATGCGACTTCAGCCACGGGAATTACGTTGATGCATGTTGAACGCGTCGATGAGGGCTCCGCTCCGCCCTCGCCAACTTAGACTCCTGTACGGGACATTCAACGAACCCTGGGCGACATTTCGTTCCTTATCTGTGGTCGTTGAGCGCGTTGACGATTTAGCGCCAACGCAGAATCACCAGTTCCCGTCCTGAGAACTGACATACGTTTAAATCTGCCGAGTGGGCATGGCTGCTCGCTGCGCTATACAAAACGAAGTAGACGATCTACCTCCATTGGGAGTAGATTGTCTACATCTATGAGCGAAAAAGACCAGTATAGGAACCGGATTGAGCTGCTGCAGGGAACACTCGACATGCTCATTCTTCAAACCCTGCAATGGGGACCGCAGCATGGATATGGCATTGTCCAGGCTTTACGTTTGCGATCCGGAGACGTGCTTCAGGTGGAGACCGGATCACTGTATCCGGCTCTCCATCGATTGGAGCGTCAGAGCTGGGTGCAGTCTGAGTGGAA
>JBEKTB010000129.1:0-10869 GCA_049516495.1 Occallatibacter sp. | reverse complement strand
ACCACGAAATACTGGTTCAGCGCGGTGTACATGGTAGAGACTTCCCGCTGGCCGAATGCGTCGTAAAGAACGCTGTCCAGGGCGCTGGCGGTGATGCCCAGCCGCGAAGCGGTGTCGCGATCGATCACCAGGTTGGCCGCCAGCCCCTGATTCTGCTGGTCGGTGGAAACGTCGCGCAGTTCGGGCATGGTCCTCA
This sequence comes from Occallatibacter sp., assembly GCA_049516495.1. GTDB lineage: Bacteria > Acidobacteriota > Terriglobia > Terriglobales > Acidobacteriaceae > Telmatobacter. Next base: position 10,673 of record JBEKTB010000129.1, on the reverse strand, counting down.
TGCGCGCCTGCAGTTGCGGCGCCCAGTAGTTCAGTTCATTCAGGTTTTCGTCCGAAAGCGTGTACTGGTATTGCGCGTCACTGCCGCGTCCGCCGATTTGAATATCTTGGTTGGCCTGAAGAAAGAGCGTGGCGCCGGGAACGCTGGTGAGCTTGCGGCGCAGGCCGTTCACCACTTCGTCTGCGGAGACGTGGGCGGGGTGGATGTGAAGCGTCTGGCGCAAGCGATCAAACCAGCTATCGGTGTAGGCACGGTAAGGTCGCTCGCTGAGCGGCTTCAAAGCGATGAACATGAAGCCCACGTTATTGCTGTTGCGCCCGCCGCCCGCAAAGGCCGTCACCGAGTTGACGGCCGGATCGTCCAGCACCATCTGCGCCAATTGCCGCTGCTTCACGCGCATGGCTTCAAAGCTGATGTCTTGGGCGGCCCGGGTGGACCCGCTGATTCGGCCCGTATCCTGCTGCGGAAAGAATCCCTTGGGCACGATGGTGAACAGGTAGACGTTCAACGCTACGGTTCCGATCACCACGCACAGCATCAGGGCCTGGTGGCGCAGCACCCAGCGCAGGCCGGTAGCATATTCGTTGTGCATCCAGTTGAAGATGCGTTCGCTGGCGCGATAGAAGCGCCCGTGCCGTGCCTCATCCCGCGACTTCAGAAACCTGGCGCAAAGCATCGGCGTCGTAGTCAGCGACACCAGCAGCGATACGGCAATGGCCACCGAAAGCGTGACCGCGAACTCGCGAAAGAGCTTGCCCACGATGCCGCCCATCAACAGGATGGGAATGAAGACCGCGATCAGCGAAGTGCTCATGGAAAGCACCGTGAAGCCGATCTCCTTGGACCCCTTCATCGCGGCATCGAACGGCGTCATGCCCATTTCCAGATAGCGGGTGATGTTCTCAATCACCACGATCGCATCGTCCACCACAAAACCAGTAGCGATGGTGAGCGCCATCAGCGAGAGGTTGTCGATGGTATAGCCCACCAGGTACATCACGCCGAACGTGCCCACCAGCGACAGCGGCACGGCAATCGACGGGATGATGGTGGCCCATACCTCGCGCAGGAAAAGGAAAACCACTAGCACCACCAGCGCCACGCTGATCATGAGCGAGATTTCCACGTCGCGAACGCTGGAGCGGATGGTGATGGTACGGTCTACCGCCACGTCGATCTTGATGGTGGGCGGGATGGCTGCCTGCAGGTGCGGCATCTCGGCCATCACCGCGTCTACCGTGGAGATCACGTTGGCGCCGGGAATCTTGAAGATAACCAGCAGAATAGCGCTTTTCAGTTGGCCGGCCGGACCGTGGGTAGTGTTGATTCCGCTTACCCCGGCGGTGTGAATATCGGCGATGCCGTCTACCACTTCGCCCAAATCGGAGATGCGCACAGGCGCGCCGGTCTGCTGGTTATAGCCGGCGATGATGGGCCCGTAGTCGCGGGCCTTGAAGATCTGGTCGTTGTCCTCGATCTGCCAGCGGTGAGTCGCATCCTGAAACCCGCCCTTGGGCCGGTTGGCGTTGGCGTTGGCCAGCGCCGTGCGAACGGCCTCCAGGCCGATGCCGTTGTTGCCCAACTGCATCGGGTTCAGTTCCACCCGCACCGCAGGGCTGGCGCTGCCGCCCACAAACACCTGGCCCACACCCTGGATTTGCGAGATCTTCTGCGCCAGGATGGAGTCGGCCATGTCGTAGATCTCCGGCTTGGGCACCACGTCGGAGGTCAGGGTGAGAATCAGGATGGGCGCTTCTGCCGGGTTGGCCTTGCGGTAACTTGGATTTTGCGGCAGGTACGAGGGCAACTGGCTGCGCGCCGCGTTGATGGAGGCCTGCACGTCGCGGGCAGCCGCATCGATGTTGCGATTGATGTCGAATTGCAGGGTGACCGAGGAGGCCCCGAGCGAACTCGACGAGGTCATCTGGTTTACTCCCGCAATGCGCCCGAATTGCCTCTCCAGTGGCGTCGCTACCGCTGAAGCCATGGTCTCGGGGCTGGCTCCGGGCAGGCCTGCGCTCGAACTGATGACCGGAAAATCGACATCGGGCAGCGAGGCCACAGGCAGCACCGAGTAGGCCACCGAACCGGCCAGCAGCAGAGCCAGACTGAGCAGCGATGTGGCTACCGGACGTCGAATGAAGAGTGCGGAAAGATGCATCTTGTTGCCTCTGGCTCCTAGCTTCCAGCCTCTAGCTGCTAGCTAAAAGCCCGTGTTCCATCAGGCTTCTCTGCCTGCGCGTGTTCCAAATCTCCGCTACTGTTGAGCCCCCCGCCGGCCGAAAGCCAAAAGCTAGAACTCGAACGCTGTTCCCTGGTCCCTGGTCCCTGTCCCCTGCTTCTCAATCCGCACTCACCGTTTCTTCGTCAAGCGCAGGCGGCGCCACGTGCGGCCGCAGCCGCATGGAAAGCTTGTCGAAGTAGAGATAGATCACCGGCGTGGTGTAAAGCGTCAGCAGTTGCGACAGCAACAACCCGCCGACAATGGTGATGCCCAGCGGTCTGCGCAGTTCGGCGCCCACACCGCCGCCCAGGGCCAGCGGCAAACCGCCCAGCAGCGCGGCCATGGTGGTCATCATGATCGGACGAAAACGCAGCAGGCAGGCCTGGAAGATGGCTTCCTCCGCGGGCTTTCCTTCCTCGCGCTCGGCCTGCAAGGCAAAGTCGATCATCATGATGGCGTTCTTCTTCACGATGCCGATCAGCAGTATGATGCCGATCAGCGCAATCACGCTGAATTCGGTGCCCGTAAGCATCAGCGCAAGAATGGCGCCCACGCCCGCAGAAGGCAGCGTGGAGATGATGGTGATGGGGTGAATGTAGCTCTCATACAAAACCCCTAGCACGATATAGACGGTGATCAGGGCAGCCAAAATCAGGATCGGCTCGTTCGAAAGCGAAGTCTGGAATGCCGCGGCCGTGCCCTGGAAGCTGGCATTGATGGCCTGCGGCATCTGGATGCGCTGCTCGATGCGATTGACGGCCTGTACGGCGTCGCCCAGCGACTTGCCTTGAGCCAGGTTGAAACTGATCACCGTCGAGGGGAACTGGCCCTGGTGGCCGATGGCCAGTTGCGCGCGCGACTGCTCCCAGTGGGCCACCATGCTGAGCGGGACCTGGGTGCCGTTGCCGGACTTGACATAAAGGTTGTCCAGCGTCGACGGATCGGTCTGGAAGTTCTGTCCGACCTCCATCACCACGTGGTACTGGTTGAGCTGGGTAAAGATGGTGGAAACCTGGCGCTGGCCGAAGGCGTCGTAGAGTGTGTTGTCCACGTCGGCCATGGCGATGCCCAATCGGGCTGCTGTGTCGCGGTCAATCACCAGCTTTGCGCCCAATCCCTGATCCTGCAGATCGCTGGCCACGTCGGTGACCATCTTTTCCTTTTCCAATTCACCCACCATCAGGCGGGTGTACTTGGCCAGTTCCACCTGGTCGGGATCTTCGAGCGAGTATTGAAACTCCGTGCGGCTGACGCGGTCTTCCACCGTGAGGTCCTGCAGAGGCTGGAGGAAGAGCTGAATGCCCTCAACGCTCGCAACCATGGGCTGCATGCGCCGGATGATCTCCGATGCGGTAGCCTTGCGCTGATCGAGAGGCTTGAGGGTGATCTGAATACGGCCCGAGTTCAGCGTGGTGTTGGTGCCGTCCACACCAATGAACGATGAGATGTTATCGACCGCCGGATCCTGCAGCAGAATGTCGACGAGTTTTTGCTGGCGCTCGGCCATGCTGGGGAAACTCACCGTCTGCGGAGCTTCGCTGATGCCCAGGATTACGCCCGTATCCTGCACCGGGAAGAAGCCCTTGGGCACCACCACGTACAGCAGCAGCGTGCCCACCAGCGTGGCGATGGTGACCAGCAGCGTGGTGAAGCGGTAGCGCAGCACCACCTGCAGGGTTCGCCCATAGAAGGCGATGACGGAATTGAAGATTCTCTCCGACCAGTGGTAGAAAGCTGTTTGTTCCGAGCCTTTCTGCTTCAGAATGCGCGAGCACATCATGGGCGTCAGGGTCAGCGAGACCACCGCTGAAACCAGGATCGTAACCGCCAGCGTGACGGCGAACTCGCGGAACAGCCGCCCCACCACGTCGCCCATGAAGAGCAGCGGAATCAGCACCGCAATCAGCGAGACGGTCAGCGAAATGATGGTGAACCCGATCTGCTCGCTTCCCTTGAGCGCGGCCCGCATCGGGCTGTCGCCTTCCTCGATGAAGCGCGAGATGTTCTCGATCATCACGATGGCGTCGTCGACGACGAAGCCGGTCGAGATGGTCAGCGCCATCAGCGTCAGGTTGTTCAGCGAGTAGCCCAGCAGGTACATCACGCCGAACGTGCCCACGATGGATAGCGGCACCGCGACCGAGGGAATAATGGTGGCCGCCAGGTTGCGCAGGAAGAGGAAGATCACCATTACCACCAGGGCAACGGTGAGCATCAGCTCAAATTCCACGTCCCGAACCGAGGCGCGAATGGTGTTGGTGCGGTCGGTGAGCACCTTCACTTGTATGGCGGCCGGAAGCGCGCTCTGCAACTGCGGCAGCAGTTTGTGGATGCGGTCCACCACGGCGATAATGTTGGCGCCCGGCTGGCGCTGAATGTTCACGATCACCGCCGGCTGGCGGTCCATCCACGCGGCCTGCTGCGAGTTTTCAGCGGCGTCCACGATGGTGGCCACGTCGGAGGCGCGGACCGCTGCGCCGTTGCGATAGGCCACAATCACCGGCTTGTAATCGTCACTGGCGAGCAATTGATCGTTGGCGCCGATGGTGTACGACTGGCGATTGCCGTTGAGCGTTCCCTTGGCCTGGTCCACGTTGGCCGCCGCCAGCGCGGTGCGCAGGTCTTCCAGGCTCAGGTCATAGGCGGCAAGCTGGGCCGGATTGGCCTGAATGCGCACCGAGGGCTTCTGTCCGCCGGCGATCGATACCAGCCCCACGCCCGTAACCTGGGAGATCTTCTGCGCCAGGTTGGTGTCAGCGGCGTCTTCGATCTTGTCCAGCGGCATGGAGTCGGAATAGAGCGCCAGCGTCATCACGGGCGCGTCTGCGGGGTTGACCTTGCTGTAAATGGGCGGGTTGGGCAGATCCGTGGGCAGGAAGCTGTTGGCCGCGTTGATGGCCGCCTGCACCTCCTGCTCGGCCACGTCGATGTTCTCGTCCAGGTTGAACTCGAGGGTGATCACCGAGCCGCCGCCCGAGCTGACCGAGGTCATCTGCTTGAGCCCCGGCATCTGGCCGAACTGCCGCTCCAGCGGCGCCGTCACCGACGAGGCCATGACCTCCGGCCCGCCTCCGGGATAAAAGGTGAGCACCTGGATGATCGGGTAATCCACCTCAGGCAACGCGGAGACCGGCAACTGCTGATAGCCCACAAAGCCGGCCAGCAGAATGGCCGCCATCAGCAGCGAAGTTGCTACCGGGCGCAGAATGAATGGCCGGGAAGGACTGAGGCTCACTGCTGCTCCCTCTTGTTTGATTTGCCGTTCCCCTTGCCGTTAGCTAGGCGGGCGCTGGGATTCGCGCCCTGCGCCGACGTCGCGAACGGGCTGCCTGCCTGCGCCTGGTTCGCCGTACCCTGTCCTGCCGTCTGTCCGCTCGCGCGCTGGTGGGCTGCGCTCACCGTCACAAGCTGCCCCGGACGCAGCCGGTCCGCGCCGTCCACCACCACGTTTTGCCCTGCTTCCAAGCCGCTGTCCAGGATGGTCACCTGTCCCTCGGCCAAAGCAATCTTCACCGGCTGGATTCTGGCGGTCGAAGTCTTCTTTACGTTGTCCGTGTCGATTACCCACACATACGAGCCCTGGTTGCCCGACTGGATCGCAGCCGACGGCACCACCAGCGCATTGGGCCGGTCCTCCAGCACCAGGTGAATGTTGACGAACTGGTTGGGGAACAGCGACTGATCCCTGTTGTCGAAGACCGCCTTCAGCTTGTCGGTCCCGGTGGTGGTGTCGATCTGGTTATCGGCGGTCAGCAGGTAGCCGCCGGCAAGCTTCTGCACGTCACCGCGATCATAGGCGTCTACAGGCAGGCGTCTGTCGGTGGCCAGCTTGTGCAGCACCTGCGGAAGCTGGCCTTCGGGAAGGGTAAAGTAGACAGCGATGGGCTGAAACTGATTGATGATCACCAGGTTGGTGGTGTTGGCCGTGATGATGTTGCCGGGATCCACCAGGCGCAGTCCGATGCGGCCGTCGATGGGCGAATGGATAGAACACCAGTCGAGCTGCAACTGGGCGGTTTCGATGGCTGCCTTGTCCGCCGCGATGGCGCCCTGGTACTGGCCCTGGGTGGCCTCGTCCGCATCCAGCGTCTCTTTTGAAACCACCCCCGCCGCGTAGAGCGCCGTGTAGCGCTTGAACTCTGCCTGCGCGTCCTTGAGCAGCGCCTCGTCGTGGGCCAGCGTGCCCTTGGCTTGATCCAAAGCCGCCTTGTAAGGGCTGGGGTCGATCACCATGATGACCTCGCCCTGCTTCACCTGTTGGCCTTCGGTGAACTTGACTGGTTCGAGTTCGCCGCTCACCCGCGCCTTCACCGTGACGCTCATGTAGGGCGTTACCGTGCCCAGGGCGGTCAGGTAAACGGGCATCGGCTTCTGCTCGGTGGCCGTCACCTGCACCGGAACCGGCCGGGTCAGCAGCGCCGCTGCCTGCTGAGCGCTCGCGGCCGCGGTCTGCTTCTGGTTCTGATATATCCGCCAGACGACCAACCCCAAAGCGGTCACCAGAACCAGGTAGACAACAACTCGAACCCAGGACGACCCCTTGTGGTCGGGGTGTTGTTGCGGTAAGCCGGCTGCGGACAGATGAGACTCCGGAGTGCCTTCAATGGACATAGTGTCGATTCCCGTCGTTTTCTCGTGAGTGAATGCCCGATCAACGGGCATCGGTGTGACCATGACGGGCAGTGGGTAAACCGCCCGCATTCGTTTCTACGGACGAATGAGTTTCATGAAAGGTTTCCTTCGCCCAAGCTGCTTTGCCCAAGGGTTCGGTGCCGTTCCAGCTCATAACCCAAGCGCTCACGGACACAAGACGGAATTATTGTAAGCGAATCTGCGGCTCGCTGGGCCCGTGCGGTCAACGACTTCCGAATACCGTTTGACGATATACTTGACGTTGAGTTTACCCTCCCCCGGTGTTTTAGCCTTTCGCAGCCGCACCGCATTCGATTCGGATGCCTGTCCGCGGCTGGCGGGGGTCCTTTACGTCATGAGGACGCCTTGACCTTGAGTTCCGATTCTGCCGAATTCGCCGACCGCTCGCGCACGCTGTGCGTCGATCTGGACGGCACCCTCATCAAGTCGGACTCCTTGTTCGATGCCCTCTGCCTGTTCCTGCGCCGCAGCCCGGGCCGCTTCTGGCAGCCGCCCCTGTGGCTGATCGGTGGGCGCGCTCGCCTCAAGGCTGAGGTAGCACGCCGCGCCCCCCTCGACGCCACCCGGCTTCCCTACAACACTGAAGTGCTCCGCTACCTGCAGGCCGAGAAGCGCGAAGGTAGACAAATCTATCTGGCTACCGGCGCCGATGGCCCGCTGGCAGAGCGCGTTTCCGCACATCTGGGGCTCTTCGCCGGCGTTCTGGCTTCTGATGGCGTCACCAACCTGACCCACGGAAAGAAGCTGGCCAGCCTGAAGGCGCGTTTCGGAGAATTCGATTACATCGGCAACTCCCGCGCTGATCTGCCGCTGCTGGCCAATGCGCACCAGGCCATGCTGGCCAATCCCAGCTTCGGATTGCGCGTCGCATTGCGCATGCGGCATATCCCCGTGACGCACACGTTTCGGGACGGGAGGCCGCTGCCTCACACTCTGCTGAAGGCGGTCCGCATCCACCAGTGGGCAAAAAACATTCTCCTGCTGGCGCCGCTCATGCTCTCGCACAAGCTCAATCCGGGGGCCTTCGCCGCGGTGGTCGCCGCTTTTTTCTGTTTCAGTTTCATGGCTTCGGCCAATTACCTGATCAACGATCTGCTGGACATTGAGAGCGATCGCCGTCATCCCGCCAAGCGCTTTCGGCCCTTCGCGGCCGGCGATCTGTCGGTCTCCGGCGGCATCGCACTGGCGCTCGTACTCATCCTGGCTTCGCTGGCGCTTCTGCCCCGGCTTCCCCATGAGTTTGCGCTGTGGCTGGTGGTTTACATCGTGTCCACAATGGCCTATTCCTTCTATCTCAAGCGGGTAGCGCTGGTGGATGTTCTCATGCTCTCCGGGTTATATACGCTGCGTATGCTGGCCGGCGGCGCGGCCACCGGGACCGAGATTTCCCACTGGCTGGCCGGTTTTTCCATCTTCCTGTTTCTATCCCTCGCCATGGTCAAGCGATTCTCTGAGCTTGAAAACCTGCGCGAGCGCGGCATCACCGCGACTCACGGCCGAGGCTACCTGGTGGCCGATCTCGAGCAGATCCGCAGCTTCGGCACGGCCAGCGCAACCGCCGCCGTGGTGGTGTTTTCGCTCTATATCTCGCGCCCCGACGTGGAGGCCCTCTACAAACATGCCGGCCGTCTTTGGCTTATCGTGCCGCTGATGCTGTTCTGGCTCTATCGGGTGTGGTTGCTGGGCTCGCGCGGAGAAATGGACGACGACCCGGTTATCTTCGCCATTCGCGACCGGGTCAGCCTGGCAGTGGGAGCCTGCGTGCTGGCCGTCGCCATCTATGCCACATAACATTGATACTGCTTTTGCGCGTGGAACTTAGCGAATCTCTTAATAAGTCGGCAATTTGAAGCGTACGGTCTTTAGCCCGTACATAAGTCCGGCAGATTTAACCCGGCTCTAGCCCCTGAAGGATGAGCGGACCCACTGCGGAGACTTGTCCAGAGATTCCTTAGAGCCGCTCGAACAGGAGCTTAGAGCCACTCAAACCGAAGCTTGAAGCGGCTCTAAGCGAATCGGATCGCGGGACGCCGCTGCCGCCCACCTGCATCTTTTGCGCCCCCTGAAACGTCCAAAGGACAATGCGACGGACCCACTTTACCCCATGCGCCGTCTAAGTCGACGACTTCGTCTACCATTGTAATTTCAACAGGATGTTGAAAGGGACCTGGGCGGTCGGCCCGTCCGGCCCCGGAACCCGATGAGCCGGTTGTGATCGAACCAGCACGCTTGTCGAACTATTTCCCGACGGCGCGGTCGCGAGCGACCCCGCTCAGGAGCGAGTACCTGCCTTATGATGTGGATTGTCCGGCTTGCGCTGCGGCGGCCTTACACCTTCGCCGTCTTTGCGTTTCTGATCCTGATCCTCGGCGTGTTCAGCATCGAATCGATGCCTACGGATATCTTTCCGAACATCGATATCCCCGTGGTTACCGTGGTGTGGAACTTCAATGGCCTCTCCGCGCAGGAGATGTCCAACCGCATCGTCTACAACAGCGAGCGGGGCATGACCACCACGGTCAACGACATCGAGCACATTGAGTCGCAATCGCTCAATGGCATCGGCATGATCAAGATCTTCTTCCAGCCGCACGTCAACATCGGCAATGCCGTGGCCCAGGTCACCGCCATCTGCCAGGTACAGTTGCGCAGCTTGCCGCCCGGCTCCACGCCGCCCTTCATCATCCAGTACAACGCCTCCAGCGTGCCCATCCTGATGCTCGGCCTCTCCGGCGAGGGCCTCAACGAACAGCAGTTGAACGACGTAGCCACCAACAATATCCGCACCCAGTTGGCCACCATCGAGGGCGCGCAGACGCCCTTCCCCTACGGCGGAAAGGTGCGCCAGATTCAGGTGGATATCGACCCCCGCGCGCTTCAGGCCAAGGGCCTCTCCCCGGCCGATGTGGTCAGCGCCGTTTCCGCACAGAACCTGATCGCGCCCTCCGGCACCATGAAGATCGACCGCTTCGAGTACGCGATCGAAACCAACTCCGCGCCTAGCGTAGTCAACGACCTCAACAACCTGCCCATCAAGGCGGTGAACGGCGCCGTCATCTATGTCGGCGATGTGGCCCACGTGCGCGACGGCTACCCGCCGCAAACCAACATCGTCCGCGTCGACGGCCGCCGCGCGCTCATGATGGCCATCATGAAAACCGGATCGTCCTCGACCCTCGACATCATCAAGGGAGTGCACGAAAAGCTCGACAGTATCAAGGGGCAGTTGCCGCCGCAGTTGCAGATCAACGCCCTCTCTGACCAGTCGATCTTTGTGCGCAGCGCCATCAGCGGCGTGGTCCGCGAAGGCATCATTGCAGCCTGCCTGACCGCCATCATGATCCTGGTCTTCCTGGGCAGCTTCCGCTCCACCGTAATCATCGCGGTCTCGATTCCACTTTCGATTCTCTGCTCGATCATCTCGCTCTACGCGCTGCACGAAACCATCAACATCATGACCCTGGGCGGCCTGGCGCTCGCCGTCGGCATCCTGGTCGACGACGCGACCGTGGAGATCGAAAACATCAACCGCAATCTGGAAGCGGGCAAGGAGATCGAGCAGGCCATCCTGGATGGCGCGGCACAAATTGCTACTCCGGCTCTGGTTTCCACCCTCGCCATCTGCATCGTCTTTGTGCCCATGTTTCTGCTCAGTGGCGTAGCGCGCTACCTCTTTGTTCCCTTGGCCGAAGCGGTGGTCTTCGCCATGCTGGCCAGCTATCTGCTCTCCCGCACCATTGTGCCGACGATGGCCCGCTACATGCTAAAGGAGCACGACGACGCCGAGGTTCACAAG
>JBEKTB010000128.1:0-10895 GCA_049516495.1 Occallatibacter sp. | reverse complement strand
GGCGGGAAGCAGCATGAACAGGCCCCAGATAATCCAGCCCACCCAGAAGATGGTCCCCGCGATGAACAGCAGAAAGGGCAGGACATTGGTGAAGACCCGATGCACCCGGGGAGAGATGGCATAGAGGATGTGGCCACCGTCCAGTTGTCCGCCGGGAATCAGGTTCAGCGAGGTAATGAAGAGGCCGATCCAGCCCGCTACCAGCACCGGATGCGGCGCGATCTGGTCGAAAGAAGGAATGGACGGGTCCCAGCGCACGAGCAGGGCATGGAGCAGCCGGATGGTCAACGGTTCGCTGCCAAAAACGACGATGGCGGCCGGGGCGTTTGCCGAAGAGTGGAAGCTGAGCGCAAAGCCAACCGCGACGGCCACGACTGCGGCGACGTAACCTGCCAGCGGGCCATAGATGCCGACATCCATAAGCGCATCGCGCGTGGGAATGCGCGAGCGGATCTGAATCACGGCGCCGGCGGTCCCGCAGAGGGTGGGGGCGGGCAGCACCCAAGGCAGCGTGGCGCGAATCCCATGCCAGCGGCAGGCGAAGTAGTGGCCAAACTCATGGATGAGCAGAATGCCCAGCAGGGACGCTGAAAACGCCCAGCCCGTCCCGTAGAGGTCAGGATGCTCGGCCAGCCAGCCCCACGGCCACAGGTCGCTGTCCCGCACCACGGGAGGCATACCCTCCATAAAATTCTGCATGAACCGGGCGCCGTTGGCCGTGGTGGTAGCCACGCTGGCGGCCAGCAGCAACAAAGGCAGACAGTACTCGCGGAAGAAAGCGCGCACCAAATTCCCCTACGCAAGCACGGGCGACAGCGCCCTTGCCGGACCTCTCCCTTCAAGCGGAGAGCCCAGCCTGCTGGGCCGCCGGCCCCGACTTGCGCGGCGGAATGAAGTTGGCCTGACCGGTACGCCCTCAACTGCCGGGCGCGGCCGGGGCGTCCAGCGAATGCAACTCCTTGCCGGGTTTGAAGCGCACAGCCTTGCCCGGGGTGATACTGACCTCGGTGCCGGTCCGCGGGTTGCGGCCGATGCCGGTCTTGCGGGCGCGGACGCTGAAGACGCCAAACCCGCGCAGTTCAATGCGCTCACCGGCCGCCAGAGCCTGCTTCAGACCCTCGAAGACCGTATCCACAGCCGCTTCGGCCTTGGTGCGGGGCAGGCCCGTGCGTTCGATGACGTGATGGACGATGTCCTGCTTAATCAATGGGGTAACCTCGCTGGCGTGACTGAAATGAATGTACTACTGTTCACGAAGGAGATGCTACAGGTTTTCTGACGTTTGTGAAACACCAGAACGTTCGAGCGGGTGGAATTCATATCTTTTTCTCTGCGCCGGACCAGCGCACGACGCCCGAACCGCTGCCCGTCACCATTTCGAACCAGCCTCCGGGACTTGCCCATTGAAAATGGCCAGTGCTTTCAGTAAGATGAAGCGTTCAAGCTAAACTTGAGCGTCATCGGGGTTCACTGCGGTCAAGCGAGCCGGGCCGAAGAGTCAAAACTGGAACAGGAGATGCATGTCGATTCAGAGTGATCGTTGGATCCGCGAACAGGCCATCCAGCACCGCATGATCGAGCCCTTCAGCGAGAAGCAGGTCGCCACGGGCGTCATTTCCTATGGACTCTCTTCGTATGGCTACGACCTCAGGGTCTCAGACGAATTCAAGATCTTCACCAACGTGAACAGCGCCATCATCGATCCCAAGGCCTTCGACGAGCGGTCGTTCGTCACCGTGCATGCGCCTTCGGTGATTGTGCCGCCCAATTCGTTTGCATTGGCCCGTTCCGTGGAATATTTTCGTATCCCCAGGGATGTACTGACGATCTGTGTTGGAAAGTCGACCTATGCGCGTTGCGGAATCATTGTGAACGTGACGCCATTCGAGCCGGAGTGGGAGGGATTTGTCACACTGGAAATCTCCAACACCACGCCGCTACCGGCCAAGGTCTACGCCAACGAAGGGCTGTGCCAGATTCTGTTCTTCCGCTCCGATGAGCCTTGCGAGGTGAGTTATGCCGATCGCAAGGGAAAATATCAGAATCAACAAGGAATTGTGCTGCCCAAGCTATAACCGTTGGCGCACGCACCCCGGGTTGGGCTGATTCGCGAAGCGGAGATTGCCGCGCGGCGATGCGGAGTGAGGTGAACTCCGCGTTCAGTTTCAGGTCTGCCCTCCCGCCTGTGACCGGAGTCGCACGATGTGCTCGATCTGCAATTCTGAAATAATTCGCGTAGGTCTGGTGGCCGGCGAGCCAATCCGCCTTGAGGGCCTCGCCAGTATCTTTGAGAGTCATCCCGGCGACGGCCTCGCTCAACTGGTTCCGGTCATCGGAACCATGGAAGAACTGTTGTCCGACCTGACGCTGGTGTACCTGGTGCTGGACTTGAACTCTTCTGCAGGCAGCATGGATGCTCTCGAGACCGTTCGCCGCAGGCGTCCTGACCTGCGCCTGATCGTCATCGGCCCGGAAGGAAATGACGAGCTCGTTTTGGAGTCGATCATTGCCGGCGCCCGCGCTTACCTTGATTTGAAAGCCGGCCCGCGGACGGTGCGCCAGGCCGTCGAGGTGGTCACCAGCGGCTCCATCTGGGCTCCGCGGCACTTGCTCTCAAAATTGATCGACAGGCTTCTCGAAGTTCCCGACTCCTGCCTTTCGAACTCATCGCCTCACCTGACCGATCGCGAGATTCAGGTGCTGGAACTGATTCTGCTGGCCCGATCCAATCGAGAGATCGCCCGTCAACTGGGCATTGAAGAGCGCACCGTCAAGGCCCATGTGGGCCGCCTGATGCGCAAGACAGGCGCCGACAATCGCATCGATCTCTCCATGCGTGCGCTGAATCGTTCCCTGCTGCCGGCCAACGGCGTTCCGTTGAGATCGCAGAATTCCCGGACAACGCATCTGGTTACTGATGAGTAAAACAGTGGGGTTACTTAAATCCACACTCCTTACGTAATCTTGTACTAAAGGGATGATTTCCACAGAATCGTTTACAGAAACAACGCAGATCTGGGGAAAGGAGTTCCCAGGCAGCATGTTTCGCATGATGCCTGGGAACTCCTCTTTTTTTCGTCTTCACAGCGAAGCCTTGTTCTGTGCCTCTCACCTTCAGCCCACCCCCACGTCCATCCTTGCATCACACTAAGTGAGAATCGGGGCCGATCTTGTGGTCCCGGTTTGTGCTTCCGCCCACCGGCCGGCAAGACCTCTGGCTGTTCCGTTCACACCTCAGCCGCTCCAGCGTTGCCCCCACGGGACAGCGGGTGCGCAACCGGGCTTGAATGTTGTAGGCTGTCCCCGGACACGCTTGTGTTGACGGCCCGCGGAGGTCCAGGAATTCCGCCGGCCACGAGGACCGCCGAGGTGTTGTATGCGGTTCTCGTCTCTGAAATCTCAACAAACCGCGCCGGCATCAACTGCGGAGTGGAAAGGACCCAAAAAATGAAGAAGACAATTGCTTTGATCTGCCTGAGTTTCATCCTTCCCTGCACTACCCTTGCAGCGTCCTCGCGTGAGGACTTGCAGGCACGCATCGACGCGGCCAAAGTCGTTCTGGACCAGATCATGGCCGCCCAGGACAGAAGCATCCCCATGAATATCCTGGAGCAGGCGACCTGCGTTGCCGTGGTTCCGGGAATGATCAAGGGCGCGTTTGTGTTCGGCGGCCAGTATGGCCAGGGTGTAGTGACCTGCCGCACCGGCCACGGCTGGAGTGCGCCGGTCTTCATTCGCATGGCGGGCGGCTCGTTTGGATTTCAAATCGGCGGCCAGTCCACTGACCTGGTGCTGGTAGCCGTGAATGACCGCGGCCTCCAGGACCTGTTGAAGAACAAGTTCAAGATCGGCGGAGACGCCTCCGCGGCAGCGGGTCCGGTGGGACGCAGCGGGCAGGCCGCAACGGACTGGAAGATGAACGCCGAGCTGCTGAGCTATTCGCGCAACAAGGGCCTGTTTGCCGGCATCGACCTTGACGGCACCAGCGTGAGCCAGAACGCCGAGGACACCCAGATCTACCTTGGTCAGGCCTACCCCTTCGAGACCGTCCTCAAGGGCAACGTCGATGTTCCGCCGGGTGCGGTTGATTTTGTCCGCACCGTGGCGCATTACTTTGTCGTCGCCAAGAATCACCAGTAGCGGCAAAACTGGCGTTGAGCCAACTGAGAGGGGCGAATCCGGCAGCGGAACGCCCCTCTTTTTATTTGCCCGGCGAACCCATCGGCTGGAGTCCGGCGCGCCGGGAGGCTACAGCATCTCTCCCGATGGTGTATAGCGAGGCTTGTAGCTACAGCGGCTCCAGGAATGGTGTACCTCGAAGCCAATTCCTTCAAGTCGACAGGAGCATCAGCGAGGGGCGACCTTGAATGAGGCAGACAAGGGCATGGCTTTCCTGGAACCGCTCTGAGTTGGCGCGAGCACCGGTGAGCGTCAACCTCACAGAACGCTCAACAATCCGCAGTATCGGGAGCGATGCTCTAAACTTGAACTTTGCCTTCAATGATGCGGGAGAAACTCGAGTTTTGGCTCGTTCTGGCCGTGGCGCGCCCCCTGGGGCGGATGCCGCGGGGGATGGCGCGTCGGTTGAGCGGCCTGCTCACCTTTGCCGTCTACTGGTCTCTCGGCCGCCTGCGCAGGGTGGGCCAGCGCAACCTGGAACTCGCCCTGCCCGGCCTCCCTGCGCGGGAGCGCAATCGCATTCTGCGCGGAGTTTTCCGCCATCTCGGCTGGCAACTGGTCGAGTTCTGCCGCATGACCCGCTATACCCCTGAAAACACCCGCGGCTGGATTCGTACTGAAGGCCTTGACCACTACCTCGCCGCCCAGGCGCGCGGCAAGGGAGTGCTGATCGTCACTGGCCACCTGGGCGCATGGGAGCTTTCCAGCTTCTACCACTCGCTGACGGGACACCCCATGGGCATGGTCATCCGTCCACTCGACAACCGTCCTCTGGATGAATTCGTGAACGGCATCCGCTGCCTGCATGGCAACCGCGTGCTCCCCAAGGACGACTTTGCGCGCGGACTGCTGAGGGCCATGCGGGCGGGAGAGACTGTTGGTATCTTGATGGATACGAACATGACCCCGCCGCAGGGAGTGTTCGTGAAATTCTTCGGACAGGAAGCCTGCACAGCCTCGGGCCTCGCGCGCGTGGCTCTCAAGACCGGCGCGGCCGTATTACCGGGGTTCATGCTGTGGGAGCCGGCCGAGCGCCAATACGTGCTGCACTTCGGCCCCGAGCTGGCGCTCGAACAGACAGGCGACGCCGAGGCAGATATCGTGGCCGCCACGCAAAAGTGTACCGCGGCCATTGAGAACTGGATTCGCCGCTACCCCGACCAGTGGCTGTGGATTCACCGGCGATGGAAGACACGGCCGGCGGGCGAGCCTGGGTTGTATTGAGGAGAGTCCCATGAAGGTTGGCGAACTGATCGAAACCCTCGGCGGCCAACTGGCCGAGGGAAACCCGGACAAGGCGATCGAAGGCGTGAACTCAGTTGAGTTGGCGCGGGCCGCCGACCTGGTGTTTGCCGAGGACGCAGCCTCGGCCGTCAAAGCGCTCGACAGCGCGGCCGGAGCGGTCGTCCTGCGCTCCGGGCTTGCCAACCGGTATCCCAGGGCCAGGTGCGTCGTCGAAGCCCTTCAGCCGCGCCTGTGGTTCGTGCGCGCGGCCCGGCTGCTTGCCCCGGCGCACCAGGCCACCGGAATCCATCCGGCCGCCGTCATCGGCGTGGGCGTCGAACTCGGCGACAGCGTGACCATTGGCCCCTGCGCGGTGGTTGGCGACAATGCCCGCATCGGGGACGGGACACGCATCGACTCGGGCGCAGTGATCGGCGCGGGCGTCCGCATCGGCGCGCATTGCCGCGTTTATCCCCGGGTGGTGCTCTACCCCGGAACCACGCTTCGCGACCGGGTTGTCATCCATGCCGGGGCCGTGCTCGGCGCAGACGGATTCGGCTATGTGCGCGACCCCGCGACCGGCACTTACACGCAATTTCCGCAGCAGGGGACACTGCTCATCGAGGACGATGTGGAGATCGGCGCCAACTCGACCATCGACCGCGGCGCGCTCAAGCAGACAAAAATCGGCAGGGGAACCAAGATTGACAACCTGGTCCACGTGGGGCACAACTGCGAAATTGGCGAGGACGTCATCCTGGTGGCGCTCACCGGCATCTCCGGTTCGAGTTCGGTGGGCGACGGAGCGGTGATCGCCGGCCAAGTGGGCATCGGCGACCATGCCCACGTCGGCCCCGGCGTGATTCTCGGCGGCCAGGCCGGCGTGCTGAGCGGCAAAACGGTCACCAACCAGGGTCTCAGGCCGGGAACCGTGCTGTGGGGCACGCCCGCGCGTCCGCTCAAGCAGGTTCTGCGCGAAATGGCGGTGCTGGCGCGACTAGCGAAGAGAGGAAACAGGGATTAGGGATTATCCATCCGGTAACTGAATCCCGTGTGGGTGACCCATTCTTTCCCGTGTTTTGTGCGGGAAAGGGTGGGAAGGAATGTCACTCTTTTTTGCCGGATCAATAGGGACCAGGGATTAGCGGAAATGGCGATCGTCGTCGTGGGCGGGAGCGGGCGGGACGTGGGCAAGACCGCACTGGTCTGCGGCCTGATCGCTGCCCTGCCGGAGTTCGCCTGGACGGCGGTCAAGATCACCAGCCACCTCCACGGCCTGGCCGAACCCATCTGGGAAGAAACGACACCAGGAAACGGGACCGATACAGCGCGCTACCTGGCCGCGGGAGCGCATCGCGCCCTGCTGACGACAGCGCCTCAGGAGGATTCTTCGCCGGAACGCGATTTTCCTCGCCTGATCAATGATCTTCGGGCAAGGCTGGGCAGCGGCGCAAATATTCTCTTCGAGTCGAATCGGATTCTGGACTATCTGCTGCCCGACCTGTGCCTTATTGTGCGATTTAGAGCGGAGCACGCGGCCCCGGTCAAGCCTTCCTTCAGCCCTGCCGCGCGCCATGCGCATGCAATGGTGGAACGGGCAGAGTCGGATCGGATGCTGACAGAGGGCCCGAAGCCTGTCTTTCAGCTTGTGAACCTGGAGCGTCTGTCCCCGGAGATGATGGCTTGGCTGACGAGGAAACTGGGCCCGGCTCCGCGTCCCTGAGCAGGATTGTCAGCCCACGCGCGTCGTCCATCTTGCTTTCAACCAGGAGTTCAAACGCCAGGCGAAGAAACTCCGGGTGATGGTCGAAGTGCTTGCTCGCAGACTGAACCGTGTGCACCACGTGCTCGACGGAAAAGGCTGTGCCATAGAAGCCGGCAACCCCGACCAACAATCCTTTCATCAGCGCGAATTGAGCCGTAAGGGTGGCAAACTCCCGCGTCATCGAGGGCGTCGCACCCTCTTTCATGCCTTCGCTCCCAAAAGGAAACTGGCAGCGGAAGATGGTATTGATCAGGTAATTTTCGAGAATGTACGGATAAAGATCGAAGAACGGGGCAAAGTGAAGTTCCTGGGCCAGCCGGTAGCCGGTAGTCAAGGTTTCCATGGTGACGCCGGGACCGTTGCCGATGCCCGCTGTGAATGCGTTAATGCACTCGACGAAGCGCTGCCGGACGTTGGAGCGGTGCAGCATCAGCCCTGCCAGTCGCAGCAAGACATCCATGTGGGCGGCCGGATCGGCGGGCAGCGTTTCCATCTCCGTGCGCAGTGTTCCCAAGGCGACCGCGGCTTCAAAATCCTCGAGAACCGAGGCCACGTCCCTCTGGACTTCTCCTGTGGCAACCGCATCGAGACGGCGGCACAAGGTTCCCAACAAAAACAGCCTTTGCCACAGCGGGTAGGCGCGATTCCTCACCAGTTTGAGCGCTGTCTCCCGGATCGCCCAGAAATGGAGCGGCAACCAGGACGCGCCTTCGCCTGTGCCGGCATCTTCAGTCCGAACCGCGACTTGTTCCGCCGGCCCCAGCAAGTCAGGATTGAGAAGCACCAGCCGTGCGGCCTCGGGGCAGGAAAGCGCCAGCGCAATTTCCTTTGCGTCGCCGATGGAACGGACGATGCGGGGATAGGTTTGGCAAGCGTGGGGCAGAAACTCTTCGCCAGCCTCGGCGTGGATACGGCAAAGGCGGTCTTCCGTAAGCAACGGGCACTGGTTGGATTCGGTCATCCGGAACTTGGCGAATCCCTCGGGTCCGGAGCCGTTCTTGCCCGTCGGTCCCTCAGGAGTCAGTTCGACACTGGCATCGATGAGAGCATGCAGCGAACTGGCGGGGAGTATCTTGAACCGCTCATAGGCCGCCCGCTCGACAGGCACACTCCAGCCCCGGCAGCAAGTGTCCTCGCATTCCGAGCCGATGCAACGGAAACTCTCTGAATACGCGGGACGAATGAGCTTGGTTTGGGGCAACCGGTGCTCCTGAAAGCGGGCGAAACGCGAACCGACCATCTGGGATTAGGATACATCCACGAACGATGCAAACGCCGAACCGGGTACATGGCTCGGCTTGCTGAAATCTGCAGCCAGGGAAAATCTACAGGGAATTTGGGTGGTGGCCGGATCCGCCGCCCCCGGGACGGACCGTCAGAACGGCTTCTCGGTCAGGAACGGCTCCGCCTTCAGCGAGCCGTCGCGCTGCTTCACCAGCATCTGCACCTTGCCCTCGGCGGCGTCCAGTTCGGTCTTGCATGCCGCAGAGAGGCCTACTCCCTCTTCAAAGAGCTTGAGCGACTCCTCCAGGGCCAGGTCGCCCTTTTCCAGTTGATCGACGATAGTTTCGAGCTTTTTGAGCGAGTCTTCAAACGACGGCATGGCGTTTACTCCGAAACAGAGGTGGGCAATACGCTGGCGATGACCTCGGCGGCGGCCGTGTAGCGGCCAAAAGGAGCGCTGACCTGCACGCCCTGGACGAGCGGCCGCACGGCCTCGAGCATCTCCTGGGCGATCAGGATCCCCTCGCGGCGGGCGGCGTCCGGGGTGTCGGCCTGGGCCATGCGCAGCATGATTTCCTCGGGCATGGAGACGCGCAGATCGTTCTTCATGAATTCGGCGTTGCGCAGGCTGGTGAGCGGCCAGATGCCGGCAATGACCGGAATGCGATGCCCCTCGATGCGCTCCAGGAAGTTCTCCAGCAGGCGCAGGTCAAAGACCGGCTGGGTGATGGAGTACTCGGCGCCGGCGTCCACTTTGTAGAAGAAGCGCCGCAACTCCTGCTCGATATCGGGCACGCCGGGGTTGGCGGCCACTCCGATGGTGAAGTTGGTGGTGGCGCCGATGGAGTTGGAGCCGATGTCGAGGCCGTGGTTCAGTCGGCGGACGATGTTGACCAGACCGATGGAGTCAACGTCAAACACAGCAGTTGCGTCAGGATAGTTGCCCAGCTTGGGCGGGTCGCCGGTCAGACACAGAATATTGTGCAGTCCGATGGATGAGGCTCCCAGCAGATCCGACTGGATGGAAAGAAGATTGCGGTCGCGGCAGGTGTAATGCAGGATCGTCTCAATGCCGGTATGTTGCTGAATCTGTATGCACAGGCTCTGCGCACTCATGCGCGCCGAGGCCCGCGGCGAGTCGGGCACGTTGATGGCGTGGACGCCCAGTTGCGCCAGCAGGCGCGCGCCCTCAATCTCCTTGACGCAGTTGATGCCCTTGGGCGGCACGATCTCAACCAGGGTGACAAAGCTGCCCTGCTCCACCAGGGACCCGATGCGGGAGCGCTCGCCGAGTGCGGCCGGCGGTGTTTCGGTGGACAAGGCCGGCGCCGCGCCGCTCACCTCGATGCGCGCCTGAGCGTCGAGGGCGCGCATGGCCGAACGCATGGCGCGAATGTGGTTGGGCGTTGTGCCGCAGCATCCGCCCACAACCTGCGCCCCGGCGGCAATGGCCTTGCGGGCAAAACTGGCCATGTATTCGGGCGAACAGAGATAGATGTTGCGGCCTTCGACGGCTCGCGGCATGCCGGCATTGGGCATCGCCGCCAGGGGCAGGGTGGTGGCCGCGCGCATGGCTTCAATGGCCGTCAGCACCGTGGCCGGGCCGGTGGAGCAATTCACCCCGATCGCTCCCGCACCCCATTCGGTCAGCAGGGCCGCGGCCAGCGCGGGCGAGGAACCGTCCAGGCAGTTGCTGTCGTCATCAACTGTAACCATCACCAGCACGGGCAGATCCGGCGCTACTTCGCGGGCAGCCGACAGGGCTTCGCGAGCCTCGTTCAGCGCGGGCATGGTTTCAATAATGATCAGGTCCACGCCCGCTGCTGCCAGGGCAAGAATCTGCTCGGCAAAAGCCGCGCGGGCTTCGTCCAGGCCGGTTTTGCCCAACGGCTCCAGGCGAACGCCAAGCGGGCCTACAGACCCGGCTACCCACGCATCCCCGGCCTGCTTGTCCCTCAGATGTTCGACCGCCTGGCGGGCCAGCCGTACGCCGGCGGCATTGATCTCGGCCACTTTTCCGGCCAGGCCGTGCCGAGCCAGCCGGAAACGGTTGCCCCCAAACGTGTTGGTTTCAAGAATCTCGGCGCCGGCCTGCAGATATTCCTCGTGAATCGACAGGATCAAGCCGGGGTCAGACAGGTTCAAATCGTCGTAACAGCGGTTGATGAACACGCCTCGGGCGTACAGGACCGTGCCCATGGCGCCATCGGCGAGTACGGGGCGGCTGGCGAAGATGTCGGAAAATTGCGGCATTCTCTAGTCATGCTAAGCCATATGAGCCGCACGCGTCAGCAGGTGAGGCTGCTTTGTTATACTTCGGGAGTCATAAGCTTGGTAAAAACCGGTTCCGAGCCAGCGGTCTTCGGCCCTCTGCCCGGTTGATCGGCAACCGCCGTCAATTCGTTCACGCTGCGGCCATGGCCGCGGGCATCATGCGCGGTACGCTCCGCGCTTTCCGTCGAGGTAAGGGATTTTGAACAAGAGAAGTCTTTGGATGAGCGCC
>JBEKTB010000127.1:0-10953 GCA_049516495.1 Occallatibacter sp. | reverse complement strand
ACCAGCCGTCCCTCGGCCAGCACAAAGATGCCGTGCCCGTCGGGGAAGGTGTAGAAGTCTACCTGTGGCTTGATGTTCAGCTTGACTACGCCCGGCTCCTCATTCAGCCGGTCCATCTGGATCTCGTTGTCGAAGTGGCCGATGTTGCAAACAATGGCCTGATCCTTCATCCGCTTCATGTGTTCGAGCGTGATGATGTCCGTGTTGCCGGTGGTGGTCACGTAAATATCGCCACGGCCCAGCGTCTCCTCGATGGTGGTCACCTCGAACCCTTCCATCGCCGCCTGCAGCGCATTGATGGGATCGATCTCGGTGATAATGCAGCGTGCGCCCATACCGCGCAGCGAGTGCGAGCAGCCTTTGCCCACATCTCCGTATCCGCAAATCACGGCCACCTTGCCGGCAACCATCACGTCCGTAGCGCGCTTGATGCCGTCGGCCAGGGATTCGCGGCAGCCGTAGAGATTGTCGAACTTCGACTTGGTTACCGAGTCGTTCACGTTGATGGCCGGCACCAGCAGCTTGCCCTGTTCCATCATCTTGTAGAGCCGGTGCACGCCCGTCGTGGTTTCTTCAGAAACGCCGCGCCACTCGCTGGCAACCTTGTGCCAGTACTTCGGATCGTCGGCATAGACCTTCTTCAGCAGATCCTTGATGACCTGCTCTTCGTGGTTCGACGCAGCTCCATGCACCCACTGGTCGCCCTCCTCCAGCTCATAGCCCTTGTGGATCAGCAGGGTCACGTCGCCGCCATCGTCAACGACCAGTTGCGGCCCCTTGCCGCCCTGGTGGCTGAGCGCCTGGAACGTGCACCACCAGTAGTCTTCGAGCGATTCGCCCTTCCACGCAAACACCGGAACGCCTGAGGCGGCGATGGCCGCGGCGGCATGATCCTGCGTCGAAAAAATGTTGCAGCTCGCCCAGCGCACATCGGCGCCCAGGCTCACCAGCGTCTCAATCAGCACCGCCGTTTGAATGGTCATGTGCAGAGAGCCGGTGATGCGCACGCCGGCCAGCGGCTTCTGAGCCGCGTGCTTGTTCCGGATCGAAACCAGTCCCGGCATCTCGTGCTCGGCGATGGTGATTTCCTTGCGGCCCCAGTCGGCCAGGGCCAGGTCAGCGATCTTGTAGTCCGTTGCAGTGGTTTCGAGTGTAGATGTTGCCATCCGGAATCTCCTTTTTATCGTCCTATCGTGATATGTTGATATGTACCAGAAACTCCTTATGCCGTCAATTGTGAAAATCCTGCGCGTGGTGGCCGATCCCAACCGGCTCCGCATCCTGCTGCTTCTCAAGGGCGAAGAACTCTCCGTGGCCGAGTTGCAGGAGATCCTGGTCATGGGCCAGAGCACCATCTCCACGCACCTTTCGCAGTTGAAGCAGGCCGGCCTGGTTGAGGACCGGCGCACTGGCAAGAGCAGCCTTTATCACCTGACCGCCTCCAGTGGGGACGGCATTTTGGCCAAATTGCTGACCGAAGCGCGCGAGGAGATTGCCGAAGCCGCGTCGGACCAGGCCGCCATGCGCCGCGTACTGCGCAAGCGCCAGGACAAGATGCGTAGTTTCTTCGACAGCGTGGCCGGCCGCCTGGGCCGAGATTACGTTCCGGGCAAGTCGTGGAAAGGCGTAGCCGAGGCGCTGTTGCGTCTCATGCCTCCCATGGTCATCGCCGACCTGGGTGCGGGCGAGGGAGCCTTCACTCTTCTGCTGGCCGAGCGAGCCAAAAAGGTCATCGGCGTCGACAGTTCTGCCAAAATGATCGAGGTGGGCCGGGAAGAAGCCCTCCGCCACGGCGTCGAAAACGTGGAATTCCGCCTCGGCGACATGGAAGAGATCCCCATCGGCGACGCGGAAGTCGAACTGGTCTTCTTCTCGCAATCGCTGCATCACGCCCTGCACCCCGAGCGGGCCGTCGATGAGGCCGCAAGGATTCTCGCGCCCGGTGGACGCATCGTCATCCTCGACCTGGCCAAGCATCGATTCGAAGAAGCGCGCGAGCTATACGCCGACGAGTGGCTCGGCTTCAGTGAAACCGAAATGGAGTCGATGCTGGAAATAGCGGGCTTCACCGACGTGCAGACGTCCGTGGTCCACAAGGAGCCCGAAACCCCGCAATTCCAGACCCTGCTGGCCATTGCCGGGAAGCCGAAACAAAACGGCGCGTGAATCGGCCCGGCCCAACGCATCCAGCTTCGCAATCGAAGGCGGCCAATCCGGCTGCGCTACCATAGCATCGAACAGGTGGAGTGCAGGCATGACCCCGAACGTGTTGGAAAACTCGACTGAAACGGCATCGCCCGCCAAAACCGTCCGCCTCACCCGCACCCGGCGCACCGTGATCCTCAAGGCGCTGGCCGACCCGCGGCGCTTCGAACTCCTCGAACAGATTGCCAAAGCCGCCTGTCCGCTGGGCTGCGCACAGGCCCGCGCCGCTCTGCCCATCTCTGCCGCGACGCTCTCCCACCACATCAAGGAACTTGAAGCAGCGGGGCTCATCCGCGTGCGGCGCGAAGGCAAGTTCCACTTTCTCACCCTGAAGCCCGGCGTTCTCGAAGCCTTGGGCGCCTCGCTTGCCGCGCTCGAGCAGACCCCCTGCGCCGGGCGCTGACGCCCCGCTCGAAAAATATTCTTGATCCTCCTGAATCCAATTCCCGGTTCGCCCCATCAATTCGATAGTTGTCGAAATGTCGAACTGATGACCTTTCGGCTGTGGAGCAGAAAATGAGCAGTCTTCAAGGAAAAGTCGCGCTGGTTACCGGCGCATCCAAGGGCATTGGCGCGGCCATCGCCCGTGAGCTGGCGGCGCGCGGCGCTGCCGTCGCAGTAAACTACTCCGGCAGCAAGGCTGCCGCTGAAAAACTGGTCGCCGAGATCAAGGCCGATGGCGGCAAGGCCGTCGCGGTGCAGGCCAACCTGGCCGATCCGGACTCGATCGGCCCGCTGGTGGAGAAGACGGCGCAGCAACTCGGCCCCATCGACATCCTGGTCAACAACGCCGGCATTTATGAGTTCGGCCCCGTCGAAGCTGTAACTCCCGAGCATTTTCACAAGCAATTCAACCTCAATGTCCTGGGCCTGATCCTCACCACGCAGGCGGCGCTGCGCCACTTCCATTCGCAGGGCGGCAGTATCATCAACATCGGCTCCGTAGCAGCTTCCGGTGTGCCCGCGGCATCAGTTTACAGCGCCACCAAGGGCGCAGTGGACTCGGTGACTCTCGCGCTCGCCAAGGAGCTCGGCCCCCGAAAGATCCGCGTCAACTCGCTGAACCCTGGAATGGTCGAAACCGAAGGAGTGCATGCCGCAGGCTTCATCGGCAGCGACTTCCAGAAGAAGACCGAGGAGGAGACGCCGCTCGGACGCATCGGCCAGCCGGGAGACATCGCCACCGTCGCTGCCTTCCTGGCTTCGGACGATTCCTTCTGGCTCACCGGACAAACTGTTCAGGCTTCGGGTGGCGCACGCCTCTAAGTGACGGGTAATGCGAAAGATCGATGAGCGATGGGCAATAAGTGATGAGTAACTGATGATCAATGAAGAGTAACGGGTGCCCCCGGTCTCGATTTTGAGACCTGGGAAATCACGAATTCAACTTATGGCATGATGAGATCAGCGGCCTGGCCATTGCTTCTTGTGAGCTTTCGTTGGCCCTGTACAGCCTCTTACCATCCGGATGTCTCACCCATCACCGCCCCTCCGCCTCAAGCAGTTGCCGCTTTCGTTCCACGCCCCACCGATACCCGGTCAGCGAGCCCGTGGCGCCAACCACGCGATGACATGGAACCACAATCGCAACGCGGTTGGTAGCGCAGGCGCGGGCCACGGCGCGGGTCGCGTTGGGGTTGCCTAACTCGCGGGCCAACTGGCTGTAGCTGCGCGTCTCACCGCGGGGAATGGCGCGCAGAGCCTGCCACACGCGCAGTTGAAACGCGGTCCCGCGCAGGTCAAGCGGCAATTGGGAATCGCTGCCTGTCGCGGATTCTTCCACGCGCCCGCCAACCACCCCCAGCGCCGCCTCCACCATACTTGCAAGCGACGGATCGCGCCGTAATGTCGCAAGCGGGAACTCCTCGCGCAGGCTGGCCTCGGCCTCAGCCGAAGTAGCGCCGAGCGCCAGCCAGCAAAGACCCCGCGCCGTCGCTCCCACCACCAGCCAGCCAAACTGCGAACGCGCCGTTGTGTAGCTGATCTGCTCGCCCTTGCCGCCTTGCGCAAAGCGGGCCGGGGTCATTCCCAGTTGCGCGCCCTCGTAGGCGCGGCTCGACGAACCAAATCCGGCTTCATAAATCGCGTTGGTCACAGTGCCTCCCTGCTTGAGCGCGCTGCGCAGCGAGCCCGCTCGCAGCGCCCTTTGATATTCGAGCGGGCTCACGCCCATGGCCTGCTTGAAAAGTCTCTGCACGGTGAAGGGGCTCAACCCCGCCACATGCCCCAGTTCGGCCAACGGAACTGCGCGGTCCAGATGGGCCTCAATGTACTTTCTGACCTTCTCCAGAGGGCTGCCGCCCGCAGTGCCCGGCCGGCACCGTTTGCAGGGACGAAAGCCAGCCGCCCGCGCTTCCTCCGCCGACCGGAAGAAACGCGCATTGGCCCGGAGCGGCCTCCGGCTTGTGCAATCAGGCCGGCA
This sequence comes from Occallatibacter sp., assembly GCA_049516495.1. Classification (GTDB taxonomy): domain Bacteria; phylum Acidobacteriota; class Terriglobia; order Terriglobales; family Acidobacteriaceae; genus Telmatobacter. The sequence continues at coordinate 6,326 of JBEKTB010000127.1, read as the reverse complement.
AAAGACGCCGGTCGTCGTGACTGCATAAAAAAATGCCGCCGACGAATCGCGAGCCAGAACCTGTTTCCAGGCCTCCTCGGGGTCGATAGCACGCGTTGGAGAACAATCGGAGCGGGTCAATTCTGCGAGTTGGAGATTGCTGTTCACGAGAACCATGGTCGCCGATTCGCGCACCGGCACGCTATCCGGTTCTTGCGCTCAATTCGGAATTTGTGTTGCTCGCCCCTTCAGCACCGCTTCCGCCCGCGCCAGATCCGCTTCCGTGTCCACGCCGATCGTGTCTCCCGGCGCCTCGGCCACATACAGGCCAATCCCGTTTTCGAGCAGACGCAGTTGCTCCAGCCGCTCAATCCGCTCCAGCGGCGAGGGTTCGAGCGCCGCGAACCTCTCCAACGCGGCCTTGCGGTAGGCATAAATTCCCAGGTGCTTGCGGTAGGCGGCGTGGCCGCTCTTGTCTCTGTCGAACGGGATCGTCGCTCGGGAGAAGTAGAGCGCGCGCCCGTCGAGAGCGGTAACCACCTTAACGGCGTTGGGGTCGGCGAACTCCTCCGGCGGGCAGCGAACTGCCAGCGTGGCTACCTCGACCTCTGGCCGGTCGAAGAGCTTGAGCAGCGGCGGGAAAAAATCCGGCGTCAGCGTCGGCTCGTCGCCCTGGATGTTGACGTAAATCTCCGCATCGATCTGGCGGGCTACCTGACGGACCCTGTCTGACCCGCTGGGACAATCCGCCGGGGTCATGGCGAATGGAATGCCGCGTTCCCGGCACACTGCGGCCACCTCGTCAGAATCGGTCGCCACCACCACGGGGTCCATCTGACCGCTGGCCGTGGCTGCGCGCCACACCCACTCCACCATCGGCCTGCCGGCGATCATGCGCAACACCTTGCGGTTGAGCCGCGTGGAGCTGAGCCGCGCCGGAATCACACCGGCAATGCGGAACATATTCATACAGGAGAGTTTACAGGAGAAGGGACCTGGACTTCATCTCCAGAGCTAGCGTGGCCGCCAACCCGCATGCGGCGGGACGGGCGCCGGGTTGACCTTCAATCCTGACGCCCGTATCATCAAGACTGGGACTTGCGCGCGGATGTGTGCCCGCCCTGCCCAGCGGCCGCCCCGGCCGTGCCCATGTGGCGCCTTTCCGGCGGAGTAGCTCAGATGGTTAGAGCGACGGATTCATAACCCGTAGGTCGGCAGTTCGATCCTGCCCTCCGCCACCAAAGCCTGCTTATTGAAGGAGCTTTCTACACGCGCCGGTCGCCGGCGCGTAAAGAATTGATCCCAGACAAGGAAAATCCTCCATCCCGGCGGCGGGTCCTCGCCAGGGTGGAGGAATCGCGCGCAAAATTCAGCAGCGCGCTGCAACTCGTGTTGTGAAGATTAGTGGCGGACGTAGACGATGAGGTTGAGGTCGACCGGGACAGGCTGATTGTCCAGCGTGCCCGGACGCCAGCGGAACTGGCGGACTGCATCGATCACGTGCTCGTCCAATTTGGCGTTGACTGAATTCACGACCTGGACATTCTGCGCTTTGCCCTGGGCGTCGACGTTCAGGCTCAGCACAACTTTAGCTTCTGTGGGGTTAATTTGATCGAATGAATCGGAAGGCATGGAGACGTCGGTGGTGTAAACAATCTTGGGGAGTGTGACGCCGGTGCTGAGCCGGCGGGCCGGTGTTGGGGCAGAGGATTCGTTCGCGGACTGGCTGGCGACGGCCGCTGCGGGGAGGAGCATGGGGACGAGCATAAGGCTTGTTACCAGAATACGTCGCATTGAAAACCTCCTTGGGGTTAATAGTAACCTTCACTATCTTGCATGAACGCAAAGACGATTGTCAAATAATTTTTCCTGCACACATTGTTTCAATGACTTGAGCTTCGATCACACTCGAAGATTAAGAGATTGCTTCGGAAAGCGTTCTATCTCTTCACTGGCGGGAGCGGCGCTGGATGTGCGGTTCGCAAAGCTGCGGATGCACTGAGAAGCGGCTGTTGCGTATGGAGATTGGCGCCGGCGTTCCGGTTGTCGGATCAACGCTCGTCCGATCAACCCGAAGCGGATTTTTCAGCGACGGGTCCAATCGCATAAGACGGGTTGATTGATACGTCGCCCAAAAAAACGGCCCGCTTCTCGTAGTGAGGAGCGGGCCGGTTTGCTTTGTAACTTCTTGCTCTTGCTCTGAGTTGAACTATGCCTTGGTTGAAGTGAGAGCGCCCAGGTCGGCGGCCAGCTTCTCGGTGGAGAAGGCTTCGATCAAATCGCCTTCCTTGAGGTCGTTGAAGCCGCCCAGGCCGATGCCGCACTCCATGCCGTTGGTGACTTCGCGGGCGTCGTCCTTGAAGCGCTTGAGAGAGTTGACCTTGCCCTTGAACACCTGTTCGGTGCCGCGCATGACCTTGATCTCCGCATCGCGGCGGATGACCCCGTCCAGTACTCGGCAGCCGGCGATGGTGCCCACCTTCGGAATTCTGAAGATGTTGAGCACCTCGGCCCGGCCAAGGTAGTTCTCCTTGAATACCGGTTCGAGCAAGCCCAGCATGGCCAGACGCATCTCATCCTGCAACTCGTAGATGATCGAGTGCAGGCGAATCTCCACGCCCTCCTGCTGCGCCAGTTCGGCGGCCTTGCGCTCCGGGCGCACGTTGAAGCCGATGATGATGGCGTTCGAGGCGGTGGCCAGCAGGACGTCGCTTTCAGTAATGGAACCGACGCCGGAGTGGATGACCTTGACGCGCACCTTCTCGGTAGACATGCGGACCAGCGAATCAGCCAGCACCTCGACCGAACCGGTCACGTCGCCCTTGATGATCAGACCCAGGTCTTTGACGCCGGCCTGGCGAATCTGTTCGGCAAGACCTTCCAGAGACACGCGGGAGCTCTTGGCGAGCTGTGCGTCGCGCTCCTTCATCTTGCGGTACTGCGCGATGCCCTTGGCCTTGTCGCGATCGGCTACGACCAGGAAGGTGTCGCCGGAGTCGGGCATGGATTCCAGGCCGAGGACTTCGACCGGGGTGGAAGGCCCGGCTTCTTCAAGGGCGCGTCCGCGGTCGTCAAACATGGCGCGGACTTTGCCGAAGGTGTTGCCGACGATGTAGCTGTCGTTGAGGTGCAGGGTGCCGTCCTGAACCAGGACGGTGGCCACAGCGCCGCGGCCGCGATCGAGCTTGGCTTCGAGCACCGAGCCCACGGCCTTGCGTCCCGGGGTAGCCTTGGGAGCCTTGATGTCCGAGACCAGGCAGATCATCTCGAGCAGAAGGTCAAGGTTAAGGCGCTTTTTGGCGGAAACCTCCACGAAGACGGTTCCACTCTCGCCCGCGCCCGCCCACTCCTCGGGAATAAGGCCGCGGTCGGCCAACTGCTTCTTGACGCGGTCGGGATTGGCCTCGGGCTTGTCGATCTTGTTGACGGCCACGATGATTGGCACGTCGGCGGCCTTGGCATGGTCGATGGCCTCAAGAGTCTGGGGCATCACGCCGTCGTCGGCCGCTACCACGATCACCACAATGTCGGTGACCTTGGCGCCGCGGGCTCTCATGCGGGTAAAGGCTTCATGGCCCGGGGTGTCGAGGAAGACGATCTCGCGGCCGTGTGCCGGAGACCCTTCCTTGGCGAACTTCACCTTGTAAGCGCCGATGTGCTGAGTAATGCCGCCAGCTTCGCCAGCTGCCACATCGGTCTCGCGAATGGCGTCGAGCAGTGAAGTCTTGCCGTGATCGACGTGGCCCATAACCGTAACCACAGGGGAACGCGGAACTTCCAGTTCGCCGGTATTGTCGGCCTCGAGAACTTCCTCGATGGCCTCGTTGGCGATCTCTTCTTCGTAGCTGATGACCGTGGCGGCGGCGCCAAACTTGGCAGCCACATCCTTGACCATCTCGGCGTCCAGCGACTGGTTGACGGTGACGAAGACGCCGCTCATCAGCAGCGTGGCGATCAGGTCCTTGGCGCGAATATCGAGCTTTTCGGCCAGGTCCTTGACGCTGATGCCTTCAGTGACTGTGATTTCCCTGGTAATGGGCAGCGGTTCCCCGCCATATTGCACCCCGCCATAGCGTGGCGGCGGCACAAAGCCCTTCATCGGGCCTTCCTTCGTCTTGGGATACTGCGGGCGTCCGCCGCGTCCTCTGGCAGGGGCACGCTGCGGCCGTGGCGCTTCGCCGGTGGGCGCAGTGCCGGGACGCGGTGGGCCACCCGGACGGGGCGGGCCAAAGCCGGGACGCGCACCAAAGCCGGGACGCGCGCCCGGACCCGCGGTGCCGCCCGGTCCTGCGTAGCCGCCGGGGGTGGTGCGCGTTGGATGCTTGGGGCGTGGGCCGCCAGGGAACTGGCCTGGCGCTCCCGGAGGCCCTCCTGGAGTGCGCTGGGGATAGCTGCCTGGACCGCTGGAGGGTCTACGGTCGAAGATCGGCCTGCCGCGCACGATGCCGGCAGCCGTTCCGGTGTTGGCCTGCGGCGGCGGGGGTACCACGATGGGCGCCTTGTATACCGGGCGAGGCCCGGTCTGCGGCATGACAACACGCCGCGCGGGCAGCGCAGCAGTGGGCGAAAGGGTATGGGTGTGCCCCGGCAAACGATGCGGTGGTTCACGCAGGGGCGCAAGGGGAGCGACAGGCGAGGGCACTGCTGAAGCGGGAGTTTCCGTTTCTTTTTCCTTTTCTGGAACTGCCGGGGCAGCTTCAGCAACGGGCGGAGCTGCGACAACCGCAGGCTCGACCTTTTCGACGACCGACGGCACGGCGGCCACAGGCGCAGCAGGAGTCGCGACCGCCTCAGCCACAACAGGCGCGGCGGGAGGCGCGGGAGCAACGATTGGCGCAGCGGCCACAGGTGCGGCCGGAGCGGCAACCGGGGGCACAACGACCGCGGCCGGCGGCTTGACCGAATGCGCCACGGGCTCGGCGGGATGCGACTGGGCTTCGCGGACGGGCGCGGGCGTCGCAGGCTTGACTACAACGGAGCCTGCGGGCGGCGCGACCACAACAACGGGGCGTGGCGCGACAACTGCGCCCGCCGGAGCCTTGGCGACCACCGGGTTGGCCGGAGGACGGCTGGCAATGGCCGGCGGAGCCGGTGGGACGACAATGGGAGGCGCGGACCGGGGTTGCGGGAAGATCCGGCGCGGCTCAGGACGAGCCGGCGCTGCGGGGGGAGCCGCAACGGCCACAACCGGGGGCGCGGGACGCACTGGCGCCTGCACGGGCGGCGCAATAACCGCCGGCCGATGAGGCAAGTGGCTCTGCCGGGCTTCTTCTTCTTTTTCCCGCTGCTTGGCCAGAATGGCCTTCATCACGTCGCCGGGCTTGGAGATATGCGAGAGGTCGATCTTGGGTGTAATGCCTTGAGGGGCGCGCGATGATGCACCGCTCCCCTGGCCGGCAGAGTGGCTCCCATGCCCGACGTGCGCACGGACCTTGTCCGCCTCGTAGTCCTCCAGAGAACTGGAGTGGGTCTTGCCTGCGCCCAAGCCGAGCTCCGCCAATATGTCAAGAATCTGACGGCTCTTGACTTCCATCTCGCGCGCGAGATCGTTGATTCGAACCTTACTCATCCGCCTCTTTTCGAAATTTGCTACCCAAAGCCTTTAGTCGCTCATAGCTACCTCATGGCATTGGCTGCTCTTCAAACTTCCATTATCGCTTGATTGACCTTGAAGAGTGCGGCGCATCTTACGCGCCGTCCTCTTTGGCCGCATGGTCGTGCTCAATTTCGCTTGCCGTCTCGTCCAATTCCGATTCGTGCGTCTCCGCCTCGTCGGCCACGGGAACATCTTCCACGGCGATCTCCGCCGCGGTGAGACCTTCGTTCTCTACGTCGCCTTCGGCGAGGCTTTCATCCAGGCTTCCATTCTCCGCTTCGGCAAGATTGTCTTCCGCCTCCGCTGCGCGGACGCTTTCCGCCTCTTCCAGAACTTCGGCGGCGTTCTCGGCTTCCGCTTCGGCATCGGCTTCAACCGCAGGCGCAGTCTCGACTTCTGCTTCGCCTGCCTCTTCGCCTTCAACCGCTTCCCCGTCTTCCGCTTCCGCAGTCTCGGGTACGTGGCCTTCCTCGCCCTCTTCAAAGTGACCGAAGTAGTGGCGTACGGCCACACTGATCCGCTCCAGCGTCTTTTCGCCGATGCCCGGAATCTCCTCTAGCTGCTCGGGCGTCATATCGGCCAGCGCCTCGACGGTCGTGATACCGGCAGCCACCAGTTTTTGAATGATGCCGTCGCCGAGTTCGCTTACCTGTTCGATGGGCGTCGAGGGTCCGCCGGAAAGGGCCTGCATCTGCTGCTCGACCTCCTGCCGCTTCTCCTCTTCGCTCTTGATGTCGATCTTCCAGCCGAG
>JBEKTB010000126.1:0-11012 GCA_049516495.1 Occallatibacter sp. | reverse complement strand
GTGTGCGAACTTTAGAGACTGGACACTAGTTTCTGCTGCGCAACTTGGATAGCAGCCGCAGCATCTCCAGATAGAGCCAGACCAGCGTGACCATGATTCCGAAGGCTCCGTACCACTCCATATACTTGGGAGCGCCGTAGTGCACGCCCTGCTCGATGAAGTCGAAGTCGAGAACCAGGTTAAGGGCCGCAATGCCTACCACGATCAGGCTGAATCCGATCCCGATTGGGCCTGAGCCGTTGATGGATGTGAACTGAATCCCGAAGAATCCCAGCACCATCTCCAGCAGGTAGAAAACCATGATGCCGCCGGTGGCCGCGATGATGCCCAGGCGGAATTTTTGCGTCACCTGTATCAACCCTGAGCGATAGGCAAGCAGCAGAACAAAGAGCGTGCCAAAGGTCAGGCTCACCGCCTGAATCGCAATTCCCGGATAGCGCAGGTCAAGGGCAGCCGACAGGCCGCCGAGCACCAGGCCTTCCAGCAGCGCATAAATCGGCGCCGTTACCGGCGACCACTCCTTCTTGAAAACGGTCACCATGGCGCAGATAAATCCGCCGATCAGCCCGCCAAGCATCAAGGGCGCAACTTCTGCAAAGTCGTGTGACTGCAAGAATAGATGCCACGTCCACCAGGCTGTCGCGATCGCGCAGAGCAGCAGAACGCCCGTCTTGTTCACGGTGCCGCTCAAGGTCATCCGGCCGGTCAAGTCGCGAACGCCACCGTACTGGCTGCCGGAAAAGTCGCGAAAGGTGTTTTCGCCCAACGCTGGGTTGGAGGTCTTCATCAGTGCCATTCAGTCGTCTCCATGCGGCAAATTCAGGATGCCATCCGGGCATTCGGCGCTTAGCCGCAATCCCTGCTTCAATTTTAGACGGTTTCCTTTACAGCCCGGACGCCGGCCCGGTCCAGGGAAAGAGCAGGATCAGAAGGTGGGCGCCAGGCGGCGGGATCCTCACCGTGCTTCGGGAATCGACAGCATCATGCAGTGACCCTGGCCGGTCTCGCATTGCAGCATGTCGAGCGCGAGCAGATTCCAGCCGACGAATCCGGCAAAGTGGCCGCCGGGCGATTGAGCTTCGGTGGGAGCGAGGCCGTCGCCGGTCTCGGCGTTGTAGTCCTCGTGCATGGAGCCCCATCGAGCGATATCGCGGCGCAGTGAGCCGGCGAGCGTCACGGCAAGCCAGTGGGATTCGACGCTAAATCCATAGCGCCGAAGAGCGATCCAGTCGAGGAAGTTGGCATTGATCCAGATCGGGCCGCGCCAGTTCGAGTAGGGATCGATGATCGCGTCGTTGTTGTACGCGGGATCGCTCTTCGAAAGGCTGCGAAAGCCGTAAGGGGAGCGCATTTCGTCCGGATTCAACAGGTGTCGACGGATCATGCGGCGAGCCTCGCCGGGAGGGAGCAAGCCGTCCGCCAGCGGCATGAAGCTGGACCAGCTTATGGATCGGATCCAGGCGCCGTTGTCGCGGCGTCGGTTCAGAAAGAGGTCGTCGTGCGGCGACCAAAGGTCAGCGAGAATTGCGCGCCGAGTACTCGCAGCCTGGATCCGGTAACGTCGGGCATCTTCCGGGTAGCCGAGATGATCGGCGAGCGCGGCCATCGCCAGGTATTCGCGCATGGCAAACTCGGAAGCGTCTACGGCGAGAATTGAACTCCGATCCGCAGGGTCGTTCGAAAGGGCGGCATTGTTGTCGGCACCGGATTGCATGGCGTTGTCCCAGAACCAGAGGCCCCAATGGCTGTCGAACTGGGTTCGTTTGCGGTAGGCGAGGATGCGCTGCATGTCAGCCCAGACAGGGCGGAGCCATGAGTAGTCATCAAGGCGTTGGGAGGCAAACAGGGCGCCTTGTGCAAGAAAGGGTTTCATCGCGAATTTGCCGAACACGGGGCGCGGGCCCTTTGGCGTAATGCAACCCGCGACGTATCCATCGGGGTCAGCAGAAGCGGCGAACCCGAGCACCCAGTCCCGCAGGAGTCTTGCTTCCGCGGGGTCCTGATTGGCCCAGTGTGCGCCAATGAAGAACCCGTCCCAGTCCCACATTTGCGTGTAATATCCGGCGGGGATCAGGTACGGGTACTTGATATATCCATCGGCGGGACGGATGGTCTGTGGGGCCAGGTGGGCAAAATCGGAAGTGAGGCCCGCCAGAAGCGCGGCATCGGTGGACTGTCCGGCCATCAACGCTGGTGCAAGCGCGAACAGCGCGACGGCCTTCAGGATCAGGAGATTTCTGCGCAAGGTGACGATAGAGAGAGTAGACACGCTGGACATGATATCGCGGGAGAGTGGTGCGGCGATGCGCCGGCACGCTCCGCATCGCATCACTCCTTGTGCAGCGAGCCGCCCGAGTCGTGCGTCGCGCCGGCCGAGATCGTTTCACTGGCCTGCCCCTGTGACGGTTTCGCCGTCTGCTCGAACGCGGCGATTGCGTCATGTACCCGGTCGAAGATGCGTGCCTCCCCTATCGCCTCCGTCAGGTGATGGCGATCGAACTCTGATCGCAGATCCCAGGGCAGCCGGGCGAATGCCAGCACGACTCCAGCCTCGGCAAGATTCTTTTTCAGCGCTTCCACCACGCGCGCCGCGGAGTAGTCCACATGCGTCATCGCCTCCGCGTCCACCACCACCCAGCGCACCGCCGTCGGCATAGGCCGGATCACGGAGGACACCTCCTCAAGAAATCGCCCGGCGTTGGCATAAAACAGCGCTGCTCCAAACCGGTACAGCACCAGCCCAGGCTCCGTCACCACATTTGGCCCAATCGGTACCAGCTTCCAGGTCCCGCTTCCATCCGCCACCAGCACGCCGCTGTGCGGGTGATAGCTGTGCTGCACCACGCGCAGCAGCGACACCACCATCGCCAGCACGATCCCCTGTTCCACTCCCACCAGCAGCACCACCGCTGCGGTCATCACCGCCAGAGCAAACTCCTGCGGGCTCTCCTTCCGAATGTCCCGCAGCCCCTTCAAATCGATCAAGTGAAGCGCTACCAGGAACACCAGCACACCCAGCACGCAGGTGGGAAGATACTGCAGCGGACCGGTCAGAAACAGCAGCACCAGCCCCACCACAACCGCTGTCGTCACGTGCGCCAACTGGCTCCGCCCGCCGGCATCCTCCATCATCGCTGTCTGCGTGGGACTTCCATTCACCACGAACCCTCCGCTCAGCGCCGCCGCGGCATTCGCAGCCGAAAGCCCGAATAGATCGATGTTCTCGTTCACCTCCTGATAGTGCTTCGCCGCATAGATCCGAGAGGTCGCCGCACTCTGCGTCAGGATCATCACGGCGCATGAGGCTGAGACCGTCATCAGAGTCTCCACTTCCTTCCAGTTCATCCCGCCAAGACTAAGCAGGCCCGCCAATCCCAAGTGCGGAAAACCACCGACCACCGGCCCAATCGTCGCAATCCCATGTCCTGCAAAATCGAGTGCGGCGCTGGCCGCAATCGCCGCAACCACAGCCACCAGCGCCCCGGGGAGTTTTGGAACGAACCGCCGCAGCACCAGCACAAACCCCAGCACCGAGACCGCCAGCGCCACTGTCGGCAGATGCGCAGTTTGAACTCCGCGAATCACCTCCCAAAGCTCGACCACCGGCCTCCGCGAATCCACCGGCACTCCCAGCATCTCGCTCAGCACCGAGATCCCCACCTGAAGCCCGACCCCGGCAAGAAAGCCGACCAGCACCGTCCGCGAAAGAAAATCCGCGATGAATCCCAGACGCAGCAGCCGCGCCAGCAGCAGAATAGCCGCCGTACCGAGCGCCACAACCCCGGCCAGCGCCACATACCGCGCTCCTGCGGGCGTCGCCATCCCCGACATCCCGCCTGCAAAGATCGCAGCCGTCGCCGAGTCCGCCGCCACCACCAGGTATCTCGACGAGCCGAAAGCCGCAAACGCCACCAGCGGCAGCAGCAACGAATAAAGCCCCGTCACCACCGGCATTCCGGCGATCTTGGTATACCCCAGCACCTGCGGAATATCCATCGCCGCCAGCACAAACCCAGCCAGCGCGTCTCGCATGGCTCCCGCGCGTTGCAACGGCCGCAAGCCTGGAAACAGATTCATGACTTCGAACTCCTCTTTCAGTGATCCACGGAACTTGAACCCCAGAGGATTGCGGTTCCGCCGGGGCTTCAGCCACGACCGCGTAAAGCCTTTGGATGGTCACCGTTCCCAACGATACCATCCGCATCGCGGGGAAAGTGTGAGCATCGGATGACTGGATTGCCGCCCGGGTCCGGAGTGACTCTGGCTTTACCGCTCTACATACCCTGGTCCGCGCAGCACCTTGCCCGGCAGTGCACCGGTCATCTTCCCTTCCGCGATCACCGCTACACCGTTGACCAGAACGTAGTCCATTCCTTTTGAAAGCTGGTTGGGCTGCTCATAGGTGGCAAGGTCCCGAATAGTCTCCGGATCGAAGATCACCACATCAGCCCACATGCCTTGCTTCAGCACGCCGCGATCAGTGAGCCGCATTTGCTCGGCCGGCAGGGCGGTGAACTTGCGAATGGCGTCCTCAAGGGTAAGGGCGTGTTCCTCTCGCACGTACTTGCGCAGGATGCGCGGAAAGGTGCCGTAGGCGCGCGGATGGGGATGTTCCTCGCCGAGTAGGCCCTCCGGCGACGTTCCCTGCGAGTCGTTATCGATCGAAACCCAGGACTGCTGAAGAGCCAGTAAAACATCGGGCTCGCTCATTCCAAAGACAGCGACCTCGGTGAATGCCTTGTCCTTGATGAGCAGGTCGCACATCGCATCGATGGGGTCTTCGTTCCACAGCGCCGCCACTTCCGAAAGCCGCTTGCCCTGGAGCGGCGCAAGGTCATGGTTCTCGACCACTGCAATCAGGATTGCGTCCGGCGAGGGAATCTCCTGCCATTCGTTATCCCAGCCGCCGCCGGGAGTAAGCAGTTCCTTGCGAATACGGGCCCGAATCGCCGGGTTCTTGAGCCGCTCGATCAGTTTGGCGTCGCCGCCGTCATGCGCCCAAGGTGGGATGAATGCGGAAAAGGTGTTGAACCACGCGGTGTATGCATAGGTGTTGGCGCTGATGTCCACACCCGATTCGCGCGCCGCGTTGATACGCGCTATGATCTGCGGCATCCGGCCCCAGTTGGCCTTTCCTGCTGCCTTCAAGTGCCACACCTGGACGGGAATGTGAGCCTCGCGTCCAATTCGGATCGCCTCGTCGATCGCCTCCGGCTCCTGGTCGCCCTCGCTACGCATGTGCGTGGCATAGATGCCGCCGAACCTGCCCGCCTCGCCGGCCAGCGCGATCAGTTCATCCGTTCGAGCATAAGGGGCTGGTGCATACTGCAGCGCCGTGGAGAGCCCAACCGCACCATCCTGCATAGCTTGACGAACCAGCGTCTGCATCTCGGCCAGTTGCGCGGCCGTCGGCTGCACATCGGCGTCGCCCAGCACCATGCGCCGCACGCTGGTGGCGCCCACATAGCTGGCCAGATTGATTCCCATCCCCTGGTGCTCCAGGTGGGCAAAAAACTCGCGCAAGGTCGTCCAGTCCGGCGTGATCTTCAGGTGATCGTAACCGGCACGGTCGGCTGCGACCATTGCTTGATTGATGGGCGCAGCGGAACTGCCTTCGCCGGTAATCTCCGTGGTAATTCCCTGGAAGATCTTCGAGGGCACGCGCGGGTCCACGAGCATCGTTAGTTCGGACTGGCCAAGCATGTCGATAAAGCCCGGCGCCACCACCTTGCCCATGGCGTCGATCGTCTGCCGACGCGGAGCAGCAGACAGGTTCCCAATAGCCGCAATCCGGCCGGCGCGAATTCCCACCTGCCCGGAGTACCATGGCGAGCCGGTCCCATCCATGATGTGCCCGTTCACGATCACGATGTCGAAACCCTCGCCCTGGGTTGCGGTTCCGACTGCGCCGACCGGGCCCTGCGGGAAGAGCGTTCCAGCGAAGGAGAGCACCAACAAACAAACGGATGCAATGCGCATAAGGGTCCTTGTCTCTGAAAGAATCGAACGCCGCTGCCGTTGCGGCCGGCGTTTCCACATCCTATAACGATTCGGATATCAAGCGGTTATTGCTGCGCAGTCAAAGAGCAGAATAATGGCCAGTAACTCAGAGTGGTAATTGAGCGCATGCCTAGGCGTTTCTGACTGGAAGGGTAACCGCGCAAATCGCTGATTATAAATATGGTGGGCAGTGAGGGACTTGAACCCCCGACATCCTGCTTGTAAGGCAGGCGCTCTAACCAACTGAGCTAACCGCCCACGCTCTGTGGGAAGACCATTGCGGCCTGCTCTCATCATACCAGCGTGCATCTCGCCCGTGTGCGGTGTCCGTCCAGGCAAGCAACTCACCTTGAATTGATAAACTCACCCGATGGGCCGTCTCATCATCAATGCCGACGACTTCGGGCTGACCGCCGGGGTTAATCGCGCCATCGTCGAGTTGCACCAGAATGGATTCTTGACCAGCACTACGCTGATGGCGCGGGCGGTGGCGACAGCCGAGGCTGCCAGCCTGGCCCGCTCCACCCCCTCGTTGGGCGTCGGCTGCCACGTGGTTCTGGTGGATGGCGATCCGGTCTTGCCGGCGCAGAAACTCCCCACTCTTGTGGACCCGCGCACCGGCCGGTTCCAGCCCACGCTGGGCGCGTTTCTCATGCGACTGCTCGCAGGCCGCATCCGCGCCACCGAAATCGAGGCTGAGGCAGCCGCGCAGATCGCTCGTCTCCAATCCGGTGGCGTTGACCTCACCCACATCGACACGCACAAGCACACCCACATGTTTCCCGCCGTTCTTCGCCCGGTGCTGCGCGCAGCCAAAGTGGCCGGAATTCGAGCGGTGCGCAATCCTTTTGAGCCGGTCTGGAGCCTGCGCGCCACCCCCGGCGCCCCCTGGGTTCGACGCGCCGAAGTCAGCCTGCTGCGACGCCTCCAGCCTGCTTTCCGGCGCATTGTGGCCGAAGAAGGCTTTTCCACCACCGATGGAGCCATCGGCGTGCTGGCTACTGGAACTCTTGACGCCGCCACTATCGGCGCTCTCCTTCAGAACCTGCCTCAGGGCACATGGGAGTTGGTAGCCCATCCCGCCTACAACGATGCTGACCTCGCCTTGGCCCGCACCCGCCTGCTGGAATCGCGGGAAGTCGAGCGGAAGGCTCTCAGTGCCGTCAAACAGTTCCGCGGCACCGAATTGATCTCGTTCGCCAATCTGTGACGCGGCGCAGCCTCGGCAAAGTATGTCGGCAAACAATTGATTCAAAAATAACTTAGGTGCAAACTGCATCTTCCTGTCTTTCGCCAGCGTCCAAGGAAGGACAGTTGCAAAGGGAAAACATGCGCATCGGGATTACCTGCTATCCCACCTACGGCGGTTCAGGCGTGGTGGCTACGGAACTGGGCATTGAACTGGCTGCGCTGGGCCACGAAGTGCATTTTATTTCTTACTCGCAGCCATTCCGGTTGAGTGGCCGGGATAATGGGATCCTCTATCACGAGGTTTCTGTCTCCAGTTATCCTCTGTTTGAGTTCCCGCCCTACGACCTGGCTCTGGCCTCGCGCATGGCGGAAGTTGCTGAATTTTATCAACTTGACCTGCTGCATGTGCACTACGCGATTCCCCATTCCGTGAGCGCACTGCTGGCTCGCGAGATGCTGGCTGCGCGCGGCCGCCAGCTGCCTTTCGTCACCACCCTGCACGGGACCGACATTACCTTGGTCGGTCAGGACCGCAGCTACCTGCCCATCACCCGCTACGCCATCCAAGAAAGCGACGGTGTCACCAGCATCTCCAACTATCTAAAGGAGAAAACCGTCGAGGACTTCGGCGTGACGCGGGGCATTGAAGTGGTTCCAAACTTCGTCAACTGTGACGTGTACATGCCGTACAAAGATGAAGCTCTGCGGGCGGAGGCGCGCAAGCGGCTGGCTGCGCCGGGCCAGTCGATCCTCATGCATCTCTCGAATTTCAGGCCGGTTAAGCGGGTTTTGGATGTGGTAAAGGTGTTCGCCCGGGTGGTGCGGGAGGTCCCCTCGCAACTGGTGCTTGTGGGGGACGGTCCCGAACGGTCAGCTGCGGAGTGGCTGGCCCATGACCTGCAAATTCATGACAAGATTCACTTTATTGGCAAGCAGGAGCGGGTAAACGAACTGTTGCCGCTGGCCGACCTGATGCTGATGCCCAGCGAACTGGAGTCCTTCGGCCTAGCGGCGCTGGAGGCCATGGCATGCAAGGTACCGTCCATTGCCACACGGGTGGGCGGGGTGCCGGAGCTGATCGACGACGGCGTCACCGGATTGCTCTATCCAGTTGGAGCTGTGGAAGATATGGCCGCCGGTACGGTGGGCTTACTGAAAGATCGCGAGCGCCTGGAGGCCATGCGCGAGGCCGGACGGCGAACGGCGCAGAAGCGGTTCTGCTCATCACTGGTGGTGCCGCATTATGTGAAGTATTACGAAGAGGTCCTGGGGCAAGCGGTCCCAAAAAAATCCTGCCTGGGCGCATAGCACAGCCACTCGCCCACCCATCCGCTTTCCCCCCAGCCGGCCAGACCTGCAGCATCAAGCGCGCTCTTCCTCCCCGAATTTGCTGCGCGGCCTCGATGATGACCGCGAATCGCGCCCCTCTTTGAAAAATTAGCTCGCAACGCTGCCCCTGTTCTATGAGCAATTTGAACGTCGGCACTCCTCGCGAACGAGTGCATGTTTATTGATTTTTGTCCGTATTAACTGTATATTTATGCAAACACTCTGAAAAAGATCGACCTCGCGCGCATCTACGAAATTCGCTCACCGCTGTTTGCAGTGATCGATACCGGATGCAGGAACATTACGGGGTCCACTCATCTTTTCCATTAAAGGACAATCACCGTGATCTTTCGCCGTTCTTGTAGTGCCTTCATCGTGTTGACGATGGCTTTTGCCATGTTGTTTGCGTTGCCTGCCGGGGCGTTTGCACAGACCTTCCGCGGTGGAATCGGCGGTACGGTCAGCGATTCATCGGGCGCCGTAGTCGCAGGAGTCGAGGTGACCGCCGTCGACACCGGTACCAACACCGCCTACAAAACCGTCAGTTCCAGCGCCGGCGAATTTTCCTTTACGAATTTGCCTCTTGGCGACTACTCGGTGACCTTTACGGCCGCGGGTTTCTCCACGCAGAGGGTGAACAAGGTTACCGTCTCGGCGGGCATCAATTATGTGTTGCCGGTCAAGCTCGGCGTGGCCACCTCGTCGCAGACGGTTGAAGTCACGGCCGATGCGTTGAGCCTGGATACAGTCACCGACGAGCAGTCCACGGTGCTTCCTGAGGCCGTTGTGCAGGACTTGCCCAACAGCGGACGCGACTTCACGCAGATGCTGGCGCAAACCACCGGTTTTGCCGGCATGTCCACGGGCGGCGGCATGGGCATGGCCAGCGTGAATGGCTCGCGCTCCAACTCCATCAACTGGGAGATCGAGGGCACGGACAACAATGACCTCTGGTGGAACAATCCAGCCGTCAATCAGGGCGGCGTCTCCGCCATTGCCGGCGTAATTTTGCCCATCGACGCGATCGACAACTTTTCGTTTGTGACCTCAGGCTCGACCGAGATCGGACGCAACTCCGGCGGCACGGCCAACATGACTATCAAGTCGGGCACCAACGCGCTGCACGGGACGGCCTATTACTACAATCACAACGAGTTCTTCCAGGCCACCAATCCTTTCGACACCTCCAAGGCAGAGACCCGCGATCAGCACTATGGATTTTCGATAGGCGGTCCGGTGGTGCATAACAAGACGTTCTTCTTCCTCTCCGGCGAGCACGAGGGATTTCTGCTGGGCGCCGGAACCTCGGCCACAGAGCCCTCTGCTGCCTATCAGGCCGAAGCCATGCAGGTGCTCAATGCTTATGGGATCAAGAATGCAAACCCCGTTGCTCTGAACCTGCTGAATGGAACCAGCTCGCTGAAAGGTCTCTGGCCCGCCGCGGCGCTGACCGGCCCGGCTTCCTCTGACAATTACCAGGCGACCGGCAACATCACCGGACACAGCTTCAACGGCATCGCCAAGCTGGACGAGCAACTGACGGAGAAAGACCACCTGGCATTCACCTGGTTTATCGGCCAAGGCACGCAGATCGCGCCTTCGACCTCCGAGCTTGCGCCCTACTTCGAGGCCGCTCCGATTCACGTGCAGAACTATTCGCTGGTCTATAACCGCGTGTTGACCAACAGCATGACCAACCAGCTCTCAGCGGGCGTCAGTTACTACAACCAGGCCTTTTCCGATGCGGATACCAGCTTCGACCCCATGGGTCTGGGGCTCGACACCGGGGTCACGTCCACAACCCTCACCGGTGCTCCGCACCTGGTTATCGGCGCCACCACAGCCAACGACGGAATCGAAGCCAGCGGCAGCGGATTCGATCCGGTGGGCGCGAACGTGCAATCCGGGCGCAACGACATTACCGGCCATCTGGACGAGGATCTGACCTGGACCAAGGGCGCACACCAGTTTCATTTCGGTGGCGAGTTTCGCCAGGCCCAGGTGGATGATTTCTACCAGATCGGGCAGCGCGGAACCATTTATTTCGATGGCACGCAGGGCCCGTGGTCCACGGCGAACTCGGCCTGCGCGACCCTGGACAGCAACGGCACGGCGCCTTACACCTCAGCCAATGCTCCGGCCGACGGAAACATCCTCTACCTCGCCGACTTTCTCGCCGGATGCCCGGATCCTTCGCAATCGGAGATCGTGCTCGGCGACCCCAAGCGCGAAGTTTTTGTGAACACTTTTGCGCTCTATGGCCAGGATGCCTGGCAGGTGAGCAAGCGACTCAGCCTGAACTACGGCCTGCGTTACGACTATGAAGGCCCGGTACACTCCGATAATCCCGACCTCTCGATCTTTGACCCGAGCATGGCTTCCGGTCTTGCCGTCGCAGGCAAGGACGTGGCGAATATCTACCCCAAATTCTGGGGGGGCGTCAGCCCGCGGGTCGGGTTCGCTTACCAGCTCGACTCGACGGGCAAGACTGT
>JBEKTB010000125.1:0-11083 GCA_049516495.1 Occallatibacter sp. | reverse complement strand
CGGGCGGCCCGGCGAGCCGATGGGGCAATAGCCGATGGGCTGAATGCCGCTCTCCACCACAAACTTGAACAGTTCAGGCTGCTGGAAGTGCGGATGCAGCTCCATCTCGTTCACCGCGGGCTTGATGCGGGCGTCGCGCAGCACCAGCTTCAGCTTGGGGATGGTCATGTTGGATGTGCCGATGTGCCGCACCAGCCCCATGTCCACCAGCTCTTCCATCTTTCGCCAGGTCTTCATGTAGTTCTCATGGATGTAAGGCTTGGCGTCGGGGCTGCGCGAGGTCACATCGCAACCCGGCGCATGGAAGTTCGGGAACGGCCAATGCACCAGATAGAGGTCGAGGTATTGCAACCTGAGATCCTTGAGCGACTGGCGGCAGGAAGCGATCACGTCGTCCTCGCCGTGCTTGTCATTCCACAGCTTCGAGGTAACCCAGATCTCCTCGCGCTTCAGTCCTCCGCGCAGAATCTCCTCGAACGAAGCGCCCACGGCGTCTTCATTGCCGTACACCGATGCGCAATCGAAGTGCCGGTAGCCCACCGCAGCCGCGCCCTTCACCGCCTCGGCAACCTGGCCGGGGGTGACGTGATCGGACCCGAAGGTGCCCAGGCCAACGGCGGGCATGGCGGCGCCGCTCAACAGCCTTCTTTGCGGAACAGTTGCTGGATCAATGGCCGCGCAATGGTCTGCGGCTTTGCTCGAGGTTGACGTACTCATTGTGGCTCCTTGGCAACGTTCGCGTTAACGATAACTATAACCATCGCAGAATACGCGCGCCAGCTCATCGTGTCAAATGGGGATAATTCTTTGCCGTCGAAAATAGTTAGCGATTACGTAGATTCCTGATGGATACTGAATAGAGCCGCAAAACGGGCGGCATTTTGCGCTGAAGTCCCGGGTTCCGAAGCGGATGCAAAAGCGCGTTTTGAACTGCCTGAAACAACTGCCGGAGCCCCCGGAAGAGCGCCCAGAGCGGAGGAACAAAGAGTGCGGGTTTGGATGGTCTTGGCGGGCGGCCTGCTGCACATGATGCAGCTTGGCATGGGATATGCACAGAGCGCACCTCTCACTCCGGTGCATCTCACCACGGAAATGCGCGAGAATCCGGTGGGCATTGACACCGCCAAGCCCGTCTTCGGCTGGAACCTGGAAGCGCCGCCGGGCAACCCACGCAACCTGCGCCAAAGCGCCTATCGCATCCTGGTTGCCAGTTCTGCCCAACAGCTTGCTCATCAAACAGGCGACATATGGGACAGCGGAGGCATTGCGGCAACGACATTCTGGCAGCTCCCTTACGCAGGCCCGCCGCTGCACTCGCACATCACCTACTTCTGGCAGGTCCAGGTCTGGGGCGGCGATGGTACGCCGGGCCCATGGAGCAAGCCCGCGCGCTTTACCACCGGGCTGCCTGCCGCCAGCGACTGGACCGCCAAATGGATCGCGGCTGAGCCAGATCGTGGCGCCTCAAAGCAGGCGCTGGAGAACCAGAGAAAAATGCTCTCCGACATCCCTCCGCCTCTGCCTGCCTTCCGCCGCGACTTCACGCTGCGTGGGCCGGTATCGAGCGCCCTTCTCTTTGTCAGCGGACTCGGCCAATACGAAGTTCATCTCAACGGCTCCGATGTCACCGACACGGTGCTGAATCCCGGCTGGACCAACTACCGCAAGACCATTCCCTATGACACCTATGATGTGCTGCGCCTGCTGCGCTCCGGCGCCAACTCCTTCGGCGTACTGCTCGGCAACGGGATGTACAACGTCCCCGGCGTGAAGGGCCGTTACACCAAGTTTGCCGGCAGCTACGGTCAGCCCAAGCTCCTGCTGCAGTTGGAAGTCCGCTATGCCGACGGAAGCTCCGACCGTTTTGTCTCCGACAGATCGTGGCTCACGCGTCCGGGCCCCATCGCCTTTTCATCCATCTATGGTGGAGAAGACTTCCAGGCCAGCGCCTTGCCTGAAGGTTGGGACCAACCCGGTTTCCAACCTCGTGGATGGCACGCGTCGCTTGAAGTCGGCGGTCCTGGCGGAACTCTGGTTGCCAGCCAGTCCGCGCCGCTGATCGTTGCGGAAAGCTACACCCCTGTGCGCGTAACGCATCCCCGGCCCGGCATCACGGTCTATGACTTGGGCCAGAACATGAGCGGCTGGCCGGCCATCGCGGTTCGCGGGCCTGCCGGCTCCGCTGTCACTCTGCGCCCCGGCGAATTGCTGGAGAGCGACGGCACCGTCTCGCAGCACAGCGCGGATGCTTCCGTGGAAAATCCTGTCCTGTTTCGATACACTCTGCGCGGAAGCCCGGCCGCGGAACAGTGGCGTCCACGCTTCTCCTATTACGGCTTCCGCTACGTCGAAGTCACCACGCAGCCTGCCGCTGCGGGCGGCGAGCTGCCGCAACTGCTTTCTCTCCGCGGTGAATTCGTTCACGCGCGCGCCCCCATCGTCGGCCGCTTCGTCAGTTCCGATCCGCTCTTCAATCGCATTCACACGCTCATCGATCGCGCCGTGCTCAGCAACCTGGCCAGCGTGGTCACCGATTGTCCCTCGCGCGAAAAGCTCGGCTGGCTGGAACAGACCTATCTGAATGCCTCCACCCTGATGCTGAACTTCGACGTCAGCATGCTCTACGAAAAGATGAGCCGCGACATGGCCGATTCGCAACTGGCGGACGGACTGGTACCCGCCATTGCCCCCGAATACGTTGCCTTTGTGGACGACGATGGCAAGAGTACCGATTTTCGCGATACGCCCGAATGGGGCAGCGCCGTAATCCTCAGCCCCTGGGCCCTCTATCAACTCACCGGGGACCGGCGCCCGCTCCAGCAGGGCTATCCGGCCATGAAGCGCTACGCAGCCTACCTCAGCAGCCGCGCCACCGGCGGGCTGCTCAACTACGGCCTGGGCGACTGGTTCGACATCGGGCCTGGCCAGCCCGGCAAATCGCAACTCACCAGCAAATTCGTCACCGCTACCGGAACCTACTTTGCCGACCTTCAGGTTCTTGCCCAGGTGGCCTCCCTGCTTGGCTATGCGCAGGATGCGGCCGCATACACCGGGCAAGCCGCCGCGGTTCGCGCTGCTTTCAACGCAAAACTTTTTCATCCCGAATCGAACCAGTATGACCGCGGCAGCCAGACGGCCAATGCCCTCGCCCTCGCTCTCGGGCTGGTGCCTGCCGGACATGAACGCGCCGTCCTCGACAATCTGGTTGCGGATATTCACGCCCACGGCGATCACGTAACCGCCGGCGACATCGGCTTCCATTACGTCGTCCGCGCCCTCACCGATTACGGCCGCTCCGATGTGCTGGCGGCCATGCTCTCGCGCACTGACTCGCCCAGCTATGGCTTTCAACTGGCGCGCGGCGCAACCACGCTCACTGAGGCCTGGGACACGAATCCCAACAGCTCGCAGAATCACTTCATGCTGGGCCATGGCGAGGAGTGGTTCTACCGCGGACTCGCGGGCCTCTCCATCGATATGGCGCGCTCGCCCGATGATGCCATCACGCTTGCGCCTTCGCTCCTAGCCGGTGTGGCCTCAGCCTCCGCTTCCTATCGTTCCCCGATGGGTCCGATCGAACTGGCGTGGCATCGATCGGGAAAGACCGCCGGCATTGAAGTCTCTGTGCCCCCCGGCGCTCAATCGCTTCTCAAATTGCCAGCGGCAGCCGGTTGGCGGGAGAGTGGCACGCAGGCGGTCCACGCCCCCGGAGTAATCGATGCCCAAGAAAGCGCTGAGGGCCTCAGCCTGCGCCTTGGCTCCGGCAGCTACCACTTTTCCACCTCGGCGCTTCCAGCCGTTGAAATGAAAATGCCCTAAGGATTCCACACATGCGTCGCACTTCGCACCAGCGTTCCTTTAGCTTCCGCAAACTTCTGCTGGCTTCAATTCCCTTCACGGCGCTGGCTCTGTCGGCTCAGAAGATGCCAGCACCCGCGCCCATTCCCAGCGTGCCGCCACTCGCGCTGCCCGATTCGCAGCCCATGCAGGATCCGTCCACTTTCCCCGAGGTGAAGATGGACTTCCCCATCGCCGCCGGACCCTATCAGCCGACATGGAATTCGATCGACGCCAATTATCCCGCCGAGCCCGCCTGGCTGCGGGAAGCTAAGTTCGGCATATGGGTGCACTTCGGGCCGCAGTCGGCGGGCCAAAGCGGCGACTGGTACGCCCGCCGCATGTATCAGCCTGGAACCAAGGCCTATGCCAATCATGTGCGCGACTTCGGTCATCCCTCGGTCTCCGGATACAAGGATCTTCTCCACACCTGGAATCCCACCCACCTCGCCCCAACGCAGTTGGTTCAAACCTATCGCGACGCCGGTGCGCGGTTCCTCATTATCCAGGGCGTCCATCACGACAACTTCGACAATTGGGACTCCACCTATCAGCCCTGGAACTCCGTCAACATGGGTCCCAAACGCGACCTGGTGGGCGAATGGGCAAAGGCCTCGCGCCAGGCCGGAATGCGCTACGGCGTGGCCTTCCATCATGAATACACCTGGTGGTGGTATCAGCCGGCTTTCGGCAGCGACGCCACCGGCCCGCACGCCGGCGTGCCCTACGACGGCGGACTCACCCTGGCCGACGGAAAAGGCAAATGGTGGGAGGGCTACGATCCGCGCCTCCTCTACGGCATCGACCTGCGCGCCTACAAAGGCATTGGCCAGGTCCAGTGGAACCCGGAAAAGGGCATCTTCTCGCAGCATCTGGACTACGCCCACTGGTACGCCACTCGCTGGGCGCTGCGCATCATGGACGTCATCAACAAATACGATCCCGACTTCATCTTCACCGACGGCGACTCCACCCATCCCTTCAGCGGCGACATGACCGGAACCGGCTACAAATGCGACGCCATGCAACGCGTGCTGGCCGACTACTACAACCGCTCCCTTCAGACCAGGGGCAAAGTAGACACCCTCGGAATAGTCAAGTTCCATCCACCCTTGCGCGGCGTGGCCACCACCTTCGAGGGCACCTTCCCCGACGGCATCAAGACCGACCAGGTATGGTTCGGGGAAAACGCCGTCGGCGACTGGTTCTACGAACCGAACTTCACCTACAACGCCAGGGCCCTCATTCTCTACATGCTCGAGATCGTCTCCCGCGATGGCAACTATGCGGTCAACGTCTCGCTCCAGCCCGACGGCTCACTCGACCAGGGAAGCCAGCAGATGCTTCACGAGGTTGGTGAGTGGATGAAGATCAACGGAGAAGGTATCTACGGCAGCAAAGCGTGGGTCCGGTACGGCGAAGGATCGCTCGATCCGGAGGGTCACCTCAAGACGCTGCCTGACGGCCAGCTAGGCGCAAATCAGGCCGAGTTTCACTTCGGCCCCAGGGATTTCCGCTTCACCCGCGGAGCGGATGGATCTGTTTACGCCTTTGCCATAGAAGTTCCCGCGCCCCAGACGCACGTTACCATCGCTTCGCTGGGGACCAATGCCCATCTGCTTTCCGGGCCCATTCACTCCGTCACTCTGCTGGGCAGCATGGAAAAGTTGACCTGGCATCAGCGGCCGGACGGGCTGGACATTCAATGCCCTGCTCAACTGCCGTCCCAGATCGCAATCGCGTTCAAGATTCAATAGAGCGCTCTTTACCGTTTCTTCAGAGAGTGTGCAAAGTTGTGGGCTGGGTTAGTCTCTGGAAATGAAATGGACAATCAAGCTGGTATTTGAGGCGGTCCCAGGCAGCCCCGTCGGACACGATGTGGGGATGATCGAGCGGGCGGGGGAGATCTCTCCGGCTAACGTGGGATTGACCATAGCAGAGGGCAAAGCGCAGCTTGCAAGCCTGCAGGAGCAAATCGTGACAGCGCAGGTTCAACAACAGTTCTTACCGATGGCGATGCCGGTTTGCGGGCCATTCAGCAGCAAGTTGCGCCACATGCCGACCATGTACTGGATTGGTTCCATATCTCGATGAGATTCACGAACCTCCAGCAAGTCGCAAAGGGCATAAACGCCATTGTCGATGGTGGGGTTCGCAGCCATGCGCTGGCTGATATCGACCGCGCGAAGTGGCGTCTTTGGAATGGTTACACCTTGCGAGGGATCGTGGACTTGGTACATCTTGGGCAATGGGCGCAGGCGCGGTGTTTCGAGCACATCCCTTCCTTGAAAAAACTCGCGCACTCGCTGTTGGAGACGATACGCTATCTGGAATCGAACGCAGACTCCACGCCGATTACGGTAGGCGTTACCGTGCCGATCAACGGATCTCAACTGGGTTTGTCGAGTCGGCAGTCAATGAAATCATCGCGAAACGATGGTCAAGAAACAGCAGATGAGATGGAACCGGTATGCCGTCCAGAGGTCTCTAGACGTTCGCATTCATGTGCTCAATGGGACTTTGGAAGATGCATTCCGTCATTGGCACAAAGGCTTCCGGCCTGTCGATGACCAAATCCAACAGGTTCTGTCAGCATGACCAGCCCACAACTTTGCACACTCTCGCTGGAGAAAGGCACGGAGGAGATCGCTCTCCTCCGTGCCGGTTGGGTTAGAAGCTGAACTTTCCACTCATCTGGATGGTTCTTGCTCCGCTGGCGGTGCTGCTAATCACGCCGAAGTTCGGGGCGGTGCTTTGTCCGTTGTTCGGGGCACTGTACGCTGAGTTCGGCTGTCCCCAAATTGCCAAGTTCAGCACGTTGAATGCGTCAAAGGTGAACTTGGCCGCATAGCGGTCCTTGAATTTAACTTCCTTGAACACCGACATATCGGTACCCTTGAAGAATTGGGTCCGCAGGTTGTTGCGTCCGGTCGCACCGTAGGTGTACGGCGCCGGATCGGAGAAGGAGTTGTAGTTGAGCCAGCTCTGCGCGGATTGATTGGCCGGCTTGACCGAGCCGGTGATGTTAGGCCGGATATAGGGCCACCAGTTTACGCTGCCGATGTTGGCAATGTCGGCTGCGTCGGTTACTTCGTAGGGGTTGCCGCTATGGAACTTGGCAAAACCGCTGTACTGCCATCCGCCAACTAGGAGGTCCAGGATGCGATTGTCAACGTTGAGCGCTTTGCCGCGTCCAACCGGCAATGCATAGTTCCATGTGGCCACAAGGTTCTGCGGCACATCGAAGGCCGACACGCTGCGTTCCGCCTTGATGTTGTAGACCTGTTGAATGCTGCATCCCTCAGAGCCGAAGAACCCTGAGCAGCCTTCGTCGATTGACTTCGACCAGGTGTATGCCACGGTCGCTGCCAAACCATTGTGGAAGCTTCTGGTCAACTGCACTTGCAGGGCGTTGTAGTTTCCCTCGCCCTTGCTCATGGAGTAGAAGGTGGGTGCGATGTACGGATATGGACTGCGGAGCGATGGATTTCCGGGCCCCGGCGTCGTCGCGGTGTTATAGAAGTCGCCATAGCTCAGGCGGCGGTTGGCGGATCCCACGTAGGTGGCCGAAACCACCGTAACGGAATCCAATTGCCGCTGCACACCGAAGTTCCATTGCAGCGAGTAGGCATCCTTCATCTTTGGATCGACGAACCAGTTGAACTGATTGAATGGAGTTGGATCGGGAAGCGCCGTCATCGCAGGGAGATTCTGGGTCGTATACCCAGGAAACGCCGAAGTGGAAGTAGGTACGTTGATGCTGGATTTTGCAACCTGGCCAACGGAAGGCCAGTTGCCGCTCACTCCGCGGAGGTTCTGCACCAGGGCGGCGTAATTGTCGAATGCAATGCCGAAGCCCCCGTGAATGACCATAGTCGGGGTCATGCGGTAGGCGGCGCCGATGCGCGGCTGAAAGTTGTTGTACTGGTTTTGGAAGACCTTGCCGTCAGGACTGGCGACAACGTGGGCGGGGAGCGAACCGTCCGCGGTGGGAATGCAAGGAGCGTTCCCCAAGCTCGCGCAGGAGCCGGGAACCTTGTAGACAACATAGGTTCCGTTGTTGAAGTCGAAGTTGCCGACGTCTTGGTTTTTAAGTGCGGGCGTACCGTACTTGGGAATCAGGGCCAAATCGTAGCGGGCGCCTAGGTTGATCGTCAGTTTGGGGCTCACCTGCCACTGGTCCTGGAGGTAGTAGCCCATGATGCCGCCGGGGGTGATGGACTCAGCCAAATTGCGCTTGGTAAAGGCGTTGGGAACGCCGAGGACGAAAGAGGCAACGCCGTTTCCCGTTTTTGAATCGTTTTGGTTGCTGGCGGTTTCCTGGTTGGAGAAATTCAACTCAGCGTACTCGATGGTTTGGGATTCTCCGATGCCGTTATACTCGCCGCCGAGCTTGAAGGTATGTTTGCCGAGCAGGTGGGTATAGTCGCTCTTGACCGACCAACTGTTCGCGGTAACTTCAGAGTTGTTGTCTTCTCCAACTTCGGAGACTCCGTTTTGAATTTCGATGCCGGGAATAATGTTTCCCAAGGAAGTGAAGCCGGTATCGAGCTGCGTTGGGAATCCGACTTGTGAATCGATATCCGCCGGGACGTTTTTGTACCGCCAGGTCTGCGGGCGCGATTCGTAGGTTCTTCCGCCCTGAACGTGCAGGACGCTGACGGCGCTGAACGTGTGCGTATAGCTGCCAACGTACGAGTAAGCGTTGGTGGATTGCACGGCAGGAAGTTGGGTACGGCCGCTGGTTTGATTGCCCTTCAACGTCATGTAGCGGAAGAAGACCGAGTTGTTGGCGCCAAGGTTTTCATCGACGCGGGCATCGAAGGTGTAGAGATCCTGATTGTTGGGGGCGTTCTGGAAGGTATTCGATCCGGCTGGCGCACCCGCCATGCCGGCGGCTGGCCAGATATGCTGCGCGTAATACACGTTGCCCGCGGCAATCCGTTTAGGATCGATTACGTTCAAGCGACCGTTATAGGAAAACTGCTCCCGGGTGCAATTCAAGTTCGCATCGCAGGTTGTGGTAGCAGGGTCGTAGATAGGGGCATCTGCCGTGAAATCGCCCGAAAGTTCCTGCGCGGTTGGAACTAATGCGCTCCAGGTGCCCGGACCCGAGTAGCGGAGGTCTTCATAGCCGGCGAAGAAGAACGTCTTGTTCTTGCCGTGATAGAGCTTGGGGATGACCACCGGGCCACCCAATGTCCCGCCCCACTGATTCTGTGTAAACGGAGTCTGTGGCGTGCCATGGGGAGTGAAATAGGCTAGAGCCTGCATTGTGTTCGTTTTGTTGAACTCCCATGCGGAACCATGCAGGGTGTTGGTGCCGCTCTTGGTGGAGACGTTGATGGTTCCACCGGTGCTGCCGCCGAATTCCGCGGAGTCATTGTGGGATTCCAGCTTCATGTTCTCGATATAGTCGATGCCGGGCTGGACGGCGTAGGCGTTGCCGAAGGTCTCGACGTCCAGAATGCCGTCAACGAGGAACAGATCGCTGCGGTTGGTCTGTCCGTTGAAGGACGGAATCATCGAGGGTCCGATGCCGGTGGTGTAGCTCATTGTCTGGCTGCCGCTGACAACGATAGGCGAAACGCCGGGAGCCGCGACAAACAGTTCGGTAAAGTTGCGGCTGTCGAGCGGAAGATCGCTGATTTGCTTGGCTTCAAGAGTCATGGCGAGTTCGGTAGTGGAGGCCTCGATTTGATTGCCGACCGCCTCAACCTGGATGACTGTTTCCATTCCGCCGACCGCCAAGAAAAAATCGAGTGTACTGGTCTGGTTCACCTGCAAGACGAACGGTTTCAGCTTTTGCGAGGTAAAGCCCTTGTTCGAAACCTCAAGGGTGTAGGTGCCGGGATTGATATCGAGAATGATGTAGTCGCCCGCGCTATTGGTGGTGGTAGCGGTGGTGACGTGAGTCGCAACGTTGAACAAGCTGATATTGGCGCCGACGATGACGGCATTGGAGGTGTCGTGAACCGTGCCGCGAATCGACGCCTGCGAGGTTTGGGCGTGCGCTGAAACCGCTATCGCCGCGAGGAGAAACACTCCGAGCGCGAGGCACTTGAGGCTGTCATTCAGTCTCGAAATAGCGCCTTGGCAGCGCGACAATTGGTAAGCGTTCTCCGCATGAGACGAACGCGCTGGATTTCTTTTCACTTTTTGTCCTCTTTTCATTGAGTACAGGTTGCTCTGGCCTCGAGAACGCTATCGCCACAGAGATCGTAGCGTCCACGAATCTCATTGCCCGGAACTTTATCGATTACGAACACCATTGTCAACAGTTTTCCTCTTCCCGAATCATTTTGTTCTCCCGTTCTTTACCGATTACGTAGTACACTTGACCACAATATCGGATATGGGCCGCAACCCCCTGTCTCCCTATATGACTGGGAATCAGCGCCATACCCGCGCGAGACAAGGGCAGGTTTCAGCGTACGAAGAGAAGCCAATTGGGGAGTTGTCTATTTGATTCTTGAAAGCGCGCCATGGAATACGCTTTCCAACAGATAAATCTGTCCCCCTTCACCTTCTGCCTGCCTAGAGCTGCTCTTGTCCGCTCGGCTCCTGATGGCTCAGCCAAGCGACAGGGCTCTGTGTAGAAGGCTAATTTCACGGGATTTGCCGCCCTCGTAGCCGTGCTGGGGCCAGAGGATCATTGAGAAGATGAGTACTGAAATCAAGAACTCCCCGCCGATTGGCAAAGCGGCCACGCTCGAGGGGAACTCCACCTCCGCCGGTACCGCAGCGCCCGGCGCCAAGGCGCTCTTTGCGCCGGGCGCGCTGCTGCCCTTCATTCTGGTAACCTCGCTCTTCTTCTTGTGGGGCGTCCCCAACAACCTCAACGACATCCTGATCCGGCAGTTCATGAAGTCGTTTGCGATCACCCGCCTCCAGGCCGGGCTGGTGCAGTCCGCTTTTTACATGGGCTACTTCCTGCTGGCGCTGCCCTCCGCTTTGTATATGCGAAAGGTCGGCTACAAAATCGGCTTCATCACCGGTCTGGTCCTCTTTGGGCTGGGCACGTTCCTCTTCTGGCCAGCAGCCATGGTCGGCCGCTATGCATTCTTCCTCTTCGCCCTTTTCGTCATGGCAAGTGGCCTGGCCTTTCTCGAAACCGCTTCAAACACCTTTATCGCTCTCTCCGGCTCATCCGAGACATCGGAGCGCCGCCTGAACTTTTCCCAGGCATTTAACCCGCTCGGCTCCATCGCCGGCGCCTTCATCGGAACTGCGTTCATCCTCTCGG
>JBEKTB010000124.1:0-11085 GCA_049516495.1 Occallatibacter sp. | reverse complement strand
GCAACGGCCTGGTCGGATTTCGCGGTCTGGAGGCCCTGCTGGAAGGCGCCGCCGTCCGCCACACCGCCAAAGATGCCCGGAATGAACTGCGGGTCATCCGCATAGCTGAAGCGGAAGAACACCTGGTCCTTTTCGGAGGGGTTGAAATCGAACCGCATATCGAAGGCATTGCGGTGCTCGAAGAGGCTGGGACTATTGGAATACTGATCCAACCCGGAGTTGGGAGCCGGATAGAGATTCAACAGCGCCTTCGCTGTGGGATCTAAACGGCCGGAAGGCAGTTGGTTGAGACCGCATGAGGTGGTAAACACCATGGTGCCAGGTCCGCAGGTACCGAAGGGATCGCGAACGTAGGCGGTAGTTCCTGCCGTCCCCCCTGTGGGAACGGGCACTGTTAGACCGCTCACCGGATCGACGCTGCCGGTGGTAACAGCTCGCGTTGTGGCTGGATCGAGGATGGTGCCCGGAGGAATTGTGCGTCCCAGGGCGTCCGTTCTGTTTGCTCCAGCATGCTCGGTAAGAACATCCGACTGGTCGGTAAAGCCGCTGCTGCGTTCCAGCGCGGTGGGAACCGTTCCAACCTGGCTCGTGCCCTGCACGCGGCGCAGACCTTCATAATCACCAAAGAAGAAGATCTTGTTCCGGATGATGGGGCCGCCGCCGGACGCGCCGAACTGGTTCATGCGCAGTTCGCCTTTGGGGGTCCCGTTGTTGTCCTCAAACCAGTCAGCGGCGTCGAGTTTATCGTTGCGGAAAAACTCCCAGGCCGCGCCATGGAGGCTGTTGGTTCCGGATTTGATGGTTGCGTTCAGTACCGCGCCGGCGGAACGGCCCAGTTCGGCGCTGAAGTCCGCTGTCTGCACCTTGAATTCCTGAATCGCGTCGAGCGGCGGCAGGATGACAAAGTTGGTGCCGTTGAGGAAGTCGACGGCGTTGGAGTTGTTATCGATGCCATCCAGCAGGTAGTTGTTCTGCGCCGGGCGCAAACCGTTGGCGGAAAATGCGCCCGAAGCTGCGTTGCCGCGGGTATCGGCTTGCGGCGTCTGCATTCCGGCGCCAAGCTGCGCGAGGAAGGTAAAGTTGCGGCCGTTGAGAGGCAGGCTGTTGACGCTCTCCTGGGTGATGACCTGCCCGACCGAAGCTTCTTCAGTCTGCAGGAGCGGCGGCGCTGTGGTCACTTCGACGGTTTCAGTCGCAGCGCCGGGTTTGAGTTGAATGTTGACCAGAAGGTGTTGCCCGACGGCCACTTCCAGGTTCTCCTGGGTGGTCTTGGCGAACCCCTTGGCGGTTGCGGTCACAGTGTAGTGTCCGATTCTGACCGGCGAAAAGCTGTATTCGCCGGAGTTGCCGGCTCGGGTTTGCAGGGTTAGTCCCTGGTCCGTATTCAAGAGGGTCACCTGGGCGCCGGCGACAACCGCGCCGGAGGTGTCTTGAACCGTACCGCTGATTGATCCCTCGTCAACCTGGCCAAAAGCGTACCGATTTGGCAACAGGAAGAGGAAGAATGCCATGAGGATCAGGAAGGCGGCCTGCCTGAACCGACTGATTATTCTGCGATCAATGGCCATCCGAATTACCTCCGTTTTTGTTTCGTTCGTTTTGTCACGCCGTGGTCGTCGTTCGCAGACAAATTCCGTCGCGCCGACCCGCCTGCGCAAACCTTTTAGCCCAACGCTGTAAACGGTTACAGTGTCGTGCGAGAGAGTAGTACTGTCGCAATGTGTTTGTCAACCAAAAGTTGTACATCGACAATTTGCTGTCCAAAGCGAGTTCCCGAGCGGGGGCCCGGCAACCCGACGTCCTCTCGAATTTGCCTGTCAAGTCATGCAGAATGAGTTTTTCGCGCAAATTTAACCATTCTGAAACCAAGTCCCGAGTGGGGGAACGGCTCCCCGCACGCCGGATGCAGTTTTGACCCTTGACATGGTGTGGGACGGTTTGGGCCGAGTCCTGCCCGGGTGTTATGATGCAAACGCCTTGCCGCTTTCATGTAACCCTTCACAATGATGTCCAGACCCAAGAACGATATCCCGCTTCTTTCCCGGCGAACACTCCTCAAGGGCATGGGCCTTGCGCCCCTGCTGCTCCGCCCGGCCCCCTTCTACGGATCTTCGCTTCTGTTCAGCCCCAGGAACGGCATTCCCAATCGGAACCCCGCTTTCCCGTTTTCCGACGTCCGTTTGACCCCCCACTATCCGGCGAAATCTCCCCTGGCAGACGTTCTGCGCCTCGTCACGCCGGGTTCGGACGAATACGTTACCGAAAAGTACGCCTTTGAAATCGAGGCCATTTTCAAAAAGTGGAGCGAGGCCCTCAAGGCGTCCGTGCGCGATCTTTCCGCCCTGGCCGAGTCGCTGGACCCGTCGATCGAATCCGTCTCGCTGACTCCCGCCAAGGAAACCGCGGTGCGTTCGGGATACGGAATTGATGTTGTCAAAAGGCAATTCGGCGACGCTCTGGTTCCCGGCAGAGAGCGATTTCTGAAGGAGATTCAGGCCTGGATGGGGCAGGTTTCTGGAATAGAGACCGCGGAATTCGAAATCTATGGCATTGAAGAAATCGCCGACGCGCCCCTGACGGTTCGCCTCGAAGTTCGATACGACATCGTCGCCCGCCGCAACGACAGCCGGCGTGAGGAACGGGTCGGATCATGGCGCAGCGAGTGGTCGCGCGATGCATCGGAAGTGTGGAAAGCGAAGAAGTGGGAGGCCGGCGAGGAAACCGTCGCCGTCGCGCAGGGGCCTGTGTTTATTGATGTTACGCACCAGGCCATCAGCGGCACCGAATCCTATAACCGACAGTTGTTGCGCGGCGTCGATGACTGGCGCACCGTCCTCGATGGCGCAGTGGGGATCGATATCTACAGCAACAATGGCGTGGCGACTGGCGACTTCGACAACGATGGGTTCGACGATTTCTACGTCTGCCAACCGGCCGGCCTGCCAAATCGCCTGTACCGCAACCGTGGCGACGGCACCTTTGAAGACGTAACGGAGAAGGCTGGGGTCGGCGTGCTCGACAATACGGCATGCGCCTTGTTCGCCGACTTTGACAACCGTGGACTGCAGGACCTTCTTGTCGTCTGCGGAACCGGTCCTCTGCTCTTCCTCAACCAGGGGAACGGGACCTTCGACCTCAAGCGCGACGCCTTCAAGTTTGCCGGGCCTCCGCAAGGGACGTTCACCCACGCGGCTATTGCCGACTACGACTGCGACGGGCGCCTGGATATCTACTTCTGCACATACATGTACTACCTGGGGCTCGACCAGTATCACTATCCAATTCCCTATTATGATGCGCGCAACGGCCCGCCCAACTGCCTGCTGCACAACGAAGGGAACGGGACGTTTGTCGAGAAAACTGAGGCGTCGGGGTTGAATGTAGACAATGACCGTTATAGTTTCTCGTGCGCATGGGGCGACTCTAACTCCAACGGAATGCCCGACCTGTGTGTAGTCAACGACTTCGGCAGTTCCCAACTTTATCGCAACAACGGCGACGGCACCTTCACCGTGGTCTCAAAGCAGGCCCACGTAGAAGATGTCGGGGCGGGAATGAGCTGCTGCTGGTCCGACTTCGATAACGACGGGCACCAGGACATCTACATCCCCAGCATGTGGGAGGCTGCCGGCCAAAGAGTTGCGGGGCAAAAGCAGTTTCATGAGAAGGCCCCGGAGAACATCCGCGCACTCTATCAGCGGCACGCCCGCGGCAATGCACTCTATCGAAACCAGGGCGACGGAACATTTCAGAATATTGGCCGGCAAGCCGGGGTCGAGATGGGCCGGTGGAGCTGGTCTTCGGATTTCTGGGACTTCGACCATGACGGCTTCTCCGATCTCTACATTGCAAACGGTTACATTTCAGGAGCCGAGCGCAACGACCTGGCAAGTTTCTTCTGGCGGCAGGTGGTGGCCAAGTCGTCTGAGGACGCAACTGCCTCCCTGGCATACGAGCATGGATGGAACGCCATCAATGAACTGATCCGGTCGGACAACACCTGGCACGGCTATGCGAGAAACGTCCTGTTCGCAAACAACCGGGACGGCACGTTTTCCGAAGCCTCCGGTCCGGTGGGGTTGGACTTTATCGAGGACAGCCGCTCCTTCGCCCTGGCCGATCTGGACCATGACGGGCGGCTGGAGGTTATTCTTCGCAACCGTAACGCGCCTCAACTGCGCATCCTGCATAACGTAATGAAGGACATTGGCCACTCCATCGCGTTCCGCTTGCGGGGACACAAGAGCAATCGCGACGCCATTGGCACGGCAATCACGGTCGAAGTTGGCAATCTTCGCCAGACAAAGTATCTGCAGGCGGGAACCGGTTTTCTGGCCCAGCATTCAAAAGAAGTTTTCTTTGGAGTCGGGAAACCGGAAGGCGCTATTCGCGCAACCGTTCGCTGGCCCAGCGGGCTTTCGCAGCAATTCGAACATTTGCCCGTGAACCATCGCATCGAAATTGAGGAGGGTTCGGCTGCGTTCGTAGCCAAGCCCTTCGCCGCGCCCGCCCCAGCCTACGCGCAGGCCGGGCCACCGCCGGCCTTGGATCCCTTGCCTTTTCAGGTAGAGACATGGCTCATTGAGCCATTGAAGGCTCCGGAGTTTTCCTTGCCGGACCTCGCGGGCAGCTTGCGAGAGCTGCGGTCTTTCCGAACTGGCTTTGTGCTCCTCAACTTCTGGGCGTCAACCGCGCCGCTTTGCCACGAACAGTTGAGGCTGCTCCATCGGCACCACCAGGCGCTGGCCGCGAAACTGGAAGTTCTGGCTGTGAACGTCGATCAAGCGACCGATGTTGCCGCCGCACGGTCGTTTGCGGCTCAGGAAAAGCTCAGCTTCCCGGTGCTATTTGCGACCGACGATGTAGCCGGGATCTATAACATCATCTATCGCCATCTTTTCGATCGCCGCAGGGACCTCGCCATCCCGACCTCTTTCCTGGTGGACAGAGACGGCATGATCGTCAAGGTGTATCAGGGACCGATCGACCCGGAGCAACTTCTGGAAGATGTGCGATCTGCACCCACCACCCCGGCGGATCGGATGAGGATAGCGATTCCGTTCAACGGTGAACTCTACCAGGGCGCATTTACGCGCAATGATTTTACGTACGGCGTGGCCCTGTTCCAGCACGGCTACCTCGATGAAGCAGCAGAGTCGTTTCAGCAGGTCGTCGCAGCCAAGCCCAAGGACCCGGAGGGATATTACAATCTGGGCACTCTCAGTTTGAGACGAAACAACTTTGCGCAGGCACGCACGTATCTTGAGCAGACGTTGAAGCTGCGGCCAAACTACCCGGAGGCCTGGAACAATCTGGGAATGATGGCCGCGCAAGAAGGCCATCCGGAGGAAGCCATCCAGGACTTTCAGCAGTCGCTGTTGCTGAGACCAAGGTATGAAGTCGCACTGCTAAACCTGGGGAACGTCTACCGGCGGCAAGGTGCTTTCGACAAGGCGGAAGAGTGCCTGACTCATGCGCTCGAGATTCAACCCGACGATCCTGAAGTCAACTACAGCCTGGGAATGCTCTTCGCCCAGCAAAACCAGATGCAGCGCGCGTCCAATTATTTACAGAAAGCAGTTGAACTGCGGCCGGATTATCCCGAGGCTTTGAATAACCTGGGCGTTCTTTTCGTCCGCAATCAGGATTATTCCAAAGCCGAGGAGCAGTTCAGGACTTGCATCCGCCTGGTGCCGTCCTTCGACCAGTCCTATCTCAACCTCGCGCGCCTCTACGCGATGCGAAGCGACAAGGATAAGGCCAAGGAGATTTTGCAACAACTGTTACACATGCAACCGCAGAATCGGAACGCCATCCAGGCATTGAAGATGCTGGAGTGATGACCACCCTGCCGCAATGAAAAGATCACGCCGAAGAAACGAAGGCAATCGCTTCGAATGGCGCTATCCCTGGCAGATTGAACACGTTAGACTGCGACTGCTGGATTGCCCATCGATGGATGCGGACCCTCGATGAATTGGCCAGAAATTCTCTTTCGGCATGGGATCAATTGCCCCCCGGCCGTCCAATTCCCTGGATGATTCTCGATTACTGCGCCCGGCGGAAGTTGATCGTCTCGCCATCCAGGCGGTACTCGGCGGAGCAGACGTCGCCGCCGCAGATCATTGTTTCGCCACCGCAAAGTTGGCGGCGGGTGATCAGCCCCATGGTGCCGCAACGCGGGCAGGACATCACAGCCACAAACGGATTCTGCGTATGACCCAGCTTCGACTGGTTCTCCAGCACGAAAACCGTTCCGGGGTCCATTCTTTCGGGGATCCATTCTTCCAGAAATTGCAAATCTGCTGACATGCTGCCCTCCGGTTTGGTTGAGGTAACAGCGCCGCTTCCGATGGACCCGGCCGGCTCTGTTTTCGAACAACAGCAGGCTGCGAATGGAATCTCGGAGGTATGGATTCCTCCGGTCACAATCAGTGTGGGTGCGCGCGCCGGCGAAGTCAACCAGAATCGAAAACCTGGAGTATCAAGCGGGATTCCCTAAACCCACTCGAATAGGCATCGTCCCTATCGGCCAGCCCCGGTCGCGCCCTTGCCTTGCGTTGCGGCCGCCTCATCGATCGCCCTGTAGGTCTCGACGTTGCGCAGGATGCTCTCAACGTAATCGCGCGTCTCCGTAAAGGGAATCGACTCAACAAACTCGTCGATGCCATGGTAGGGCCCGGCAGCCTGCCAGTCGACCACCCGCTCGTCGCCGGCGTTATAGGCGGCCAGCGCGTACTCCGTGACCCCGCCAAAACGGTCCAGCGTTCTGCGCAGATAGCGGGTTCCGAGGCGGATGTTGGTGGCCGGGTCGAGCAGTTGGAAGGTCTCAAAATGGCTCATTCCCTCCTCGCGCGCCAGCGATTTGCCAACCGAGGGAAGCAACTGCATCAGGCCGTAGGCGTTGGCCTTGGAGACGGCCGAGGGATTGAATTCCGACTCCTGGCGAATGAGCGAAGCCACAAGGTAGGGGTCAAGGTTGTTTTTGGCTGCTTCGGCAGTGATTGTGTCCCACCACGGCTCCGGGAAGAGGATTCGCCAATAGGCGAGGGGAACCGACTTGATGGACGCGCTGGCGGCATAGGGCAAGGCCCGTTTGAGGGAACGCATGGCGCGAAACGTCTCGCCATAGGAGGCATAAATCTGCGCCTCGGCCAATGCACTCCAGGAGGATGAATCCGGGTCGGCGGCAATTTCCTGGGCGATGTAGTCGTTGAGGCCCGCATTGGCCAGCAGACGCGCCTTGGCAAGGTGCGGACTGTCGGTGGGAAAGCTCTCCTGGAGCTCAGGCACCGGCGCGGGCTGAAAGCGGTCCAGTTGGGGCTGCGCCTCTACCTCCGTGTCGCCCAGCGCGGCCAGGCGCTGCCGGGACATCTGGGCATAAAAGAAGTGCTGATACACGCGGGCCACGGTGCGATAGTTGGCCGCAGCCTGGCCAGGCTTGTGGTCCTGCATCTCGTAGAGCCGCCCGCGCCAGTAGAGGGCCGACGCCGTTTCGGTGGCGCTGGGATACAGCTTGATCTGCTCGTCGAACAGGCGCGCCGCATCTGCGTAGAGCCCTTGCCGGTAGCTGAGCCAGCCCGCCCGCCAATGCGCCGTAGCGGCGTGCTTGCCGGCTGGAAAATGCGTGGCCAGGTAGCTGTAGTAGTCCGCCGCCGTTGCATATTCGCGGCGCAGCAGGTACATGTTGCCGCTCGAGTAAAGCGCCTCCTCCAGCCACGGGCTCTGGGGAAACCGCGACTCCATTTCCGCAACTCGCTGGCGCTGATCGTCCAGGTCGTTGCGGTTTCGCGCCAACTCCATCAGCAGGTAGAGACGCCGCGCGCCGCTCTCGTCCGGGGAGTCGGCCAGCGCCTCTGCTTCGACCGTGGTGAGCCGCTTCAGCTTCAGATCGCACGCCGCAGCAGCCACGGCAAAAGCGTTGCGGGCGTCGGCGTCAAGGCTGGTTTGCCGGGCCAGCGCACGATATTGCTCGCCCGCGTCGGAGTAGCGGCCGGCGTTGTAATAGGCATCGCCCAGGCTGCGCAGCTCTGCCGTGGTGAGACTGGTCTCCGCACCCATGGAGGTGAGCCTTGCGCGCGCAACTTCAGCCTCCTGGCTCAAGGGGTGGCCCAGCAGGAGCTTTTTGTAGACGCGTTCCGCCTCCTGCGGCTGTCCCAGCGCAAAAATCACCTGGCCCAGTGCAAGCTGATAGCCGGGATGATTGGCCGCATCCGTTTCCGCAGCGCCCGCCAGCACCTTTTGTGCGCCGGAGAAATCGCCCATGGCGATTAGAACGTTGGCCTCGTGCTCCGGCACCTGGACGACGAAGATGCTGTCCGGATAGCGTTCGGCAAAACCGTGAAACAACGCTTCGGCCGCCGCTTCCCTGCCTGCCTCGTGGTTGGCACGCGCGGCCAGAAAGTCCGCGTAATCAGCCAGTTCCTCACCGGCCTGCCGCGCCTGCAGCAGACTCGCTTCCGCATCCGGATACCGCTTGTCCAGCAGGTAAGCGTGACCCAGCGCCAGGTAGGCCGCGGCCGCGGCCTCGCCTTTGTGCGAGTGCGCGTAGTTCGTGACGCCGGCGTACGCCGCTGGCGTGCGCAAAGTGGCCAGTTGCTGGGCCATGGGACGCAACTCGGTTGAAGCGACAAAAGCCAGCTTGATGCGTGCCGTTCGCGCCCTCCGCGCCGCCCTGGACGCCTTGCTTGCAGGCTTCCTGGACTTTTTGCCGGTGCTCGCCGACTTCCCCGTGCGTGCCGTTTTCCCTGCGCTTGCCCCAGTAGCGGACTTGGCTGGCTTTCCGGCGCTGGCCGGCTTCCCTGCCCTGGCTGTCTTGCCCGCGCTGGCCGGCTTTCCCGAGTTGACCGGCGTTCCCGATGCAGCAGGCTTTTTTGCCTTGTGAGCCTTGGAAGAAGACGCTTTGGATGGCGTGGTGGTTGAGTTGCCTGAGGACTGCGCCGCCATCGGCAACGCAATCAACAGCATGGAGAGCAGCCCGGCGAGGAAGCGGAAAACCGGCCGCAAAATGGAATTTGGGGATTGCGCGACCCTCATATTTTCACTTTAAGCCGCTTTCGCCCCCGCGTCGCCCCCTGGGAACCAGTGGCGTTACCGCGAAGATCGTCCATGTGGGATAAACGAAGAGCCGAAATCCTGCCAACTCCCGAATTTCCGCGTTTGGCCCACTGCCGGGTCGTCCAGTACACTCATCTTTTGAGATTTGGCACTCGTGGATCCGGTTCTTGCGGGTCTTGAGCCAACCGGTCCCGCGGATTTCTAGCATCCTGGCCCCATGGCAACCATCCAACCTATTGCAGGAGAACTCGAGCCGCATCCCGACGTAGCCCTGGTCGAAAGGGTACGCGGTGGGGATGTCTCGGCCTACGACACCTTGGTGCAAAAGTACGAGCGCCAGGTGTTTCGTATCGCCCAGCACATCACCCAGAACCGCGAGGATGCCGAAGACGTCATGCAGGACGCGTTCCTGAAGGCGTATGAGAAGCTCGATCAGTTCCAGGGGAATTCGAAATTTTATACATGGCTGGTTCGGATCGCGGTCAACGAAAGCCTGATGCGGCTGCGCAAGCGGCGCACGGGCAAGATGGTCTCGATCGACGAGGACGTGGAGACGGAAGAAGGCAGCGTGCCCCGCGACCTGGCCGACTGGTCTCCGGATCCGGAGCAGAACTACGGCCAGGCCGAGTTGGCGGAGATTCTGCGCAAGACCATCCAGGGACTGCCCCAGGGATTTCGAATTGTGTTTGTCCTGCGAGACGTGGAAGGACTTTCGACGGAAGAGACTGCAGAGACGCTTGGGCTCAGCATTCCGGCGGTGAAGTCGCGCTTGTTGCGCGCCCGCCTGCAACTGCGCGAACGCCTCAGCCGCTACTTCCGCAGGAAAAAGGGTGGTGAGAAGTGAACTGCTCTGAGTTTTTGGCTTTGCTCGACGACCTGATCGACGACTCGGTGAATGCCGAGACGCGCGCCGAGTTGCAAGAGCATTTGCGCGGTTGCGAGCATTGCGAGGTGACCCTCAACACCACGCGCAAGACCATCGAGATTTATCGCTCGCACGAGATTTACGACCTGCCCACCGGCCTTCGCGAGCGCCTGCACGCCGCCATCATGGCGCGCTGCAAAAAGGGCTGCTGAAGCGAGTCGCGCCGCGGCCCCGGGTTTCGCATCCTTCAGTGCATGCACGCGCGAATGCTGTGTCGCGAAGCCTCACTCCGCCCGCAACGCATCCGTTGGATTGACGGACGCCGCCCGGCGCGCGGGGAAATAGCTGGCCAGCAGGGCCGAGGCCCCCAGCAAGGCCGAGACGCCGATCAAAGTAGTCGCGTCCCACGCCTGCACACCGAAAAGCAGTTTGCCCATCAGCATGGCCGCGGCCACCGCTCCGGCCAGACCCAACCCAACTCCCGCAGCAATCAGACGCCCGGCCTCGCCAAGGATGAGCCGGTAAACCGAGCTTCTCTGCGCTCCAAGCGCCATGCGCACGCCGATTTCGCGAGTTCGCTGGGTCACCGAATAAGCAATCACCCCGTAGAGTCCCACCACGCCCAGCAACAGAGCCAGGGCGGCGAAGCCTCCCACCAGGCAAGCCGCCGTGCGATGAATATACGCAGCCTGCGAGTCGTCGATCTCCTCCTGCATCGTCCTCTCCCAATCAACGCTCACATTGGGATTCACCGAATGAATCGTCGGCGCCAGAGCCGGCAGGATTGAGGCGGCATCCTGCGCAGTGCGCAGAACAACGTAAAAATAGCCATCGGGATTCTGATCGAAAGGCTCGTACTCGGCAGGCCACTGGTCCTGATCCAGTCCCGCATCCTTGAAGTTTTCAACCACGCCGACAATTTCACGGATTGAAGCCGGCGTCAGTTCCGTGTCGCCGATCTTTTTCCCAACCGGATCTTCCCCGGGAAAGTACTTCAGCGCAAATGCCTGGTTGATGACGACAACCTTGGGCTTGCCCGCGCCGTCTGCTTCGGTAAAAAAGCGCCCGCTCTTCAGCTTGACCTGGAGCGTTTGAAACAGCCCCGCACTCACCTCGCGCTCATTCACCTCATTGTGGATTCCGTTGTAGGGCTTTCCCACAAA
>JBEKTB010000123.1:0-11532 GCA_049516495.1 Occallatibacter sp. | reverse complement strand
AGTGCGCGAGTTCAACGTGGTGAGCGACACGTATGGCGCGAACTATGGCAAGCGCAGCGGAGCGCAAGTTTCAATCATCACAGCTTCGGGCACCAATCAGATTCACGGCTCGGTGTACGAGTTTCTGCGCAACAGCGCATTGGACGCGCGCAACTACTTCGACCAGGCGCAGATTCCGCCATTTCAGCGCAACGACTTTGGCGCCGCGGCTGGCGGCCCGCTTCGCCACGACAAGCTTTTCGTGTTCGCGAACTATGAGGGCTACCGTCAGCATCTCGGACTAAGCGATGTCACGTTTGTTCCCGATGCGGCCGCGCGGGCGGCGACTGTGGCCAGCGTGCAGCCGCTGCTTGCGCTCTGGCCGGTGGGGACAACGGAGTTGGGCAGTGGCATTGCCGAAGCGTTCTCGAATCCGCCGCAGCATGTGCGCGAGGATTTCGGCACCACGCGCATCGATTCCAACCTTTCGCAAAAGGATTTGCTTTTTGCCGTCTACACCATCGACGACAGCGATGCGACCACTCCGTCGGCCAACCCGTACTCTTCAATTTACGAGCGGCTCCGCGAACAAGTGGCGAGTGCGCAGGAGCAGCATGTGTTTTCGCCGCAGTTGCTGAACACGCTGCGCGCGGGCTACTCGCGCGCGGCCTTCTACTTCGACAGTATTGTGGCGGGCGACATTTCGGGGTGGG
Source organism: Occallatibacter sp. (assembly GCA_049516495.1). Lineage (GTDB taxonomy): Bacteria > Acidobacteriota > Terriglobia > Terriglobales > Acidobacteriaceae > Telmatobacter. Next base: position 10,840 of record JBEKTB010000123.1, on the reverse strand, counting down.
TCGCAAACGGTCCGGTGGGCGCAATCGTCATCTCCGGCAGCACCGCGTCGAATGGCGCTTCGCAGATTACCCAGGCCGGCGCCAACACGGGCAGCAACAACCAAACCGTGCGTAATCTCATCACCGTTGACGACCACATCTTCTGGTCGCACGAGCGGCACGAGGTGGAAGCGGGCGTTTGGCTCCAGCGGTTGCAGTCCAACGACTTTCTCGCGCAGGACCAATACGGCCAGGCATCGTTCTCGACCCTCGTTGCGTTTGAGCAGGGCACAGTATCGAAGTACACCATCATTCCGGCTCCGACGGAACTGGGCTGGCGCTCGCTCTTCTCCGCCGGCTTTATTGAGGATGCATGGAAGGCAACGCCGCGGCTCGAGATTCGCGCCGGGTTGCGCATCGAATCGTCCAATGGATGGAACGAGGCGCAGAGCCGCGCATCCAACTACGGGTTCACCGACGGCATCATGAATTCGACACCCACCGTGGGCAGTTCAGCGCTTTCGGATAATCGCGCAAAGTTTCTTCCCGAGCCGCGCATCGGCCTGGCCTGGGACGTATTCGGCAATGGCAGGACGGCATTCAAGGGCAGCTTCGGAGTGCATCGCGCGTTGCTGGACACTCTCGACTACCGCCTCGATCAGACCGCGCCCTACAACACCACGCTTTCATACAGCACTACAAAGGTGGACAAACTGCAGGAGCTTTCGTCCGCAACCGCAACGGGTGGGCTGGTCTCTCCCAGCAATGTGCAAAGCGATATCGAGACACCCACGGTGCTGGCATGGACAGCGAAGGTTGAGCAGGAGATTGCTCCCTTCACCACTCTGAGCGTCGCCTATGTTGGCTCGCACGGCTATCACCAGATTCTCTCAGAGGACGAGAACACTCCGGCCGCAGTGATATGCCCGGCGGCGGACTGCCCGGCGTCCGTGCCGCAGGGGACGATCTACTATCCGACGACCACTTTCGCCAACCCCAAGCTGGCCAACTCGACCTCGTGGGTTTCAGAGGGCATCAGCAACTATAACGGCCTCGAAGTCGATGTGCGGCATCAACTCTCTCACGGGTTTCAACTACGGGGCGTCTACACCTGGTCGAAGAACCTGGATGACGGCTCGGCGTGGAACACCAGCGTCTCGGCGAACACGCCCGCATTTGTCTCTTTCCCCGGAAATCCGAAGGTGGACTATGGACTCGCGGCGACGAACGTCGGGCGCGCAGCGGCGATCAACGGAAGCTGGGAACTCCCACTCGGACGTGGCCACGCCCTTCTCGGCTCCGGGTCTCGACTTACAGAGCAGCTTGCCGCGGGGTGGACTGCGAGCGGCATCGTGGCCCTGCAAAGCGGCTTTCCGTTTTCGCCGCAGTTAGGCTATAACCCGACCGGAAACGGAGACTCCCGCAACCCGGCGCGGCCCTCGATCAACACAGCCTTCCACGATTCTCTCTATCCGAAGAACGTGAATCAATGGTTCAATCCCAACGCATTTCTGGCGCCCGTCCCGGGGACTTTCGGCAATGCCGGCCGAGACTCGCTCAATGGACCAGGATTGGCGGACGCCGACATTTCGCTGGCCAAGAACGTTGCCCTTCGGGAGCGTTTGCGTGCGCAGTTCCGCGCCGAGTACTTCAATCTGCTGAACCACACCAACCTCACGACCCCCAATGCAGTGGTTTTCAGCAGCGGACCGACGCCCGCAAAACCCACCGCAACAGCGGCGCTCTCGCCGACGGCGGGCGTGGTGACCGCAACCGGCACCACGTCGCGCCAACTTCAGTTTGCCCTCAAGTTTCTGTTTTGACAGAAGTAACAAGCATGGCCGGAATCGAGAGAGAAGGCATCATTTGCGCCTTCATGGATACTTTGCTACTATCTGCATACACATGACGCGCGCTGCCCAAAGCCGGTTTTGTTGTTGCCTGTCGAATCCATTCGACGGGTGCATGAACTAGTCTCTGATTCCCCTCAAGTAACACATCAGAAGACGCACCCAAGCTGAAAAGGCTGAGTGCGCGAACCATGCATTGGCCCTCAGCGATTCCCGCACTGAACGAGGTCATGCATGCCAGTCGTTACGGATTTACCCCACCGACCACCGCCGCAAGCTCCAGTGTCGAAACGCCTCAGCCATCTACGCCTTCTGGAGGCGGAGAGCATTCATATCCTGCGCGAAGTGGCGTCGGAATTCGAGCGGCCGGTGATGCTCTACTCGATCGGCAAGGACTCGTCGGTGATGTTGCGACTGGCGCAGAAGGCCTTCTATCCAGCACCGATTCCCTTCCCGCTGCTGCATGTCGATACCGGTTTCAAGTTTGCCGAGATGCTGACCTTTCGCGACCAGATGGCGCGCTCGGTAGGCGCGGAGCTGCTGGTGTGGCGCAACGAGGCCGCCATCGCCAAGGGCACGAATCCCATCGTGCTCGATACGAAACGCTGCTGCGGCCTGCTCAAGACCCAGGCCCTTCTCGACGCGCTGCGGTTCTACAATTTTGACGCTGCCTTCGGCGGCGCCCGCCGCGACGAAGAAAAGTCCCGCGCCAAGGAGCGCATCTATTCATTCCGCGACAGCGCCGGCCAGTGGGACCCGAAGAACCAGCGGCCCGAGTTATGGAACCTCTACAACGCGCGCATTCATCCTGGCGAAAGCATTCGCGTCTTTCCGCTGTCCAACTGGACTGAAATGGACGTTTGGCAATACATCCACGAAGAGAGTATTCCGGTGGTGGATCTATATTTCGCCAAGGAGCGCCCGATGTACCTGCGCGGGGATGCGCTGCTCCCGATCGAGCAGGCGTTTGTCGCGCGGCCCGGCGAAGAACCGCAACTGGTCAAGTCGCGGCTACGTTCGCTGGGATGCAGTCCATGCACCGGCGCCATTCGCTCTGACGCAGATACGATTCCCGCGATCATAGCGGAGTTGGTGTCGTTTCGCTCCTCCGAGCGCGCCAACCGCGCCATCGACCACGACCAGGAAGGATCGATGGAGATCAAAAAGCGGGAGGGCTACTTCTAAAATGTCCTCCATTGCAACAACCAACTTTTCGATTGAAGAGTTCCTTGCGGAAGAGCGGGAGAAAGACCTGCTGCGCTTCTCGACCGCGGGCAGCGTGGACGATGGCAAGTCGACGCTCATCGGCCGTCTGCTCTACGACACCCAATCGGTGTACGAAGACCAGGTGCGCTCAATTGAGGGCAAAGGCACCACCGCGCCGGGCCAGATCGATTTTGCATTGCTCACAGACGGCTTGCGCGCAGAGCGCGAGCAGGGCATCACCATCGATGTGGCCTATCGCTACTTTGCGACAGCGCGACGCAAGTTCATCATTGCCGACACGCCGGGCCATGAGCAGTACACGCGGAACATGGCGACCGGCGCATCCACGGCCGACGCCGCCGTGGTACTGATTGACGCGGGAAAAGGCGTGCTGCCGCAGTCGCGCCGCCACGCTTACATCGCATCTCTGCTGCGCGTGCGCCACGTTCTGGTCGCGGTCAACAAGATGGATCTGATCGGCTACGACGAGGGCCGCTTTCGCGCGATTGAACGCGACTTCAATCTTGTTCTCGGCCAGATCGCGGAAGATACCGGCAATCCAGTCACGGCAACATTTGTGCCTGTCAGCGCCCTGGCCGGGGACAACGTCGTCCATCGTTCCAGGGCCATGGCGTGGTATGAGGGCCCGTCGCTGCTCGAACTTCTCGAATCGTTGCCGTCGTCTGAGGAAACACGCACAGCGCCTTTTCGCTTTCCCGTGCAGCGGGTGCTGCGACCCGATCACACCTTTCGCGGCTTTGCCGGCCAGATCGCTTCAGGAACCGTTCGGCCGGGAGACCGGATAACTGTGCAACCTTCTGGCCGGAGCGCAAATGTCGCGCGCATTGTGACCTTCGATGGAGACCTTTCCGAGGCTCATGCGCCGCTTTCAGTCTCACTGGTGCTGGATCACGAACTCGACATCAGCCGCGGCGATCTGATTGTTGCCGCGAACTCTGAAGCGGTTGTGGCCCGCAGTGTGAGAGCCGCGCTGGTGTGGATGGATCAACGTCCGCTTGAACTGAACCGGCGTTATCTGCTCAAGCATACAAGCCAGACCGTGCCCGCATTTGTTTCCGCCCTCGAGCACCGCACCGACATCGGAACGCTGGTGCACGAAGCCGCCGAAACGCTGGAGATGAATGGGATTGGGGTTGCCACGGTGCATCTGCTGCGGCCCATCGCACTGGACGTGTACGCAGCAAATCGCAGCACCGGCGCATTCATCCTGGTTGATGCGGAAACCAACAGCACTGTAGCCGCGGGCATGATCACCGCGGCTGCGGACCAGCGCCGTGGCAGCGAAATCGCCTTCGCCGGCAGTTCAGGAATTGTCACGGCAGACGAGCGAGCAGCGCGCTGGGGACATCGCGGCGGCGTGCTGGAGTTGAATGGACCGGCAGGACTAATCGACGCCATCGAGCGCGCCCTGTTTCTGGATGGAGTGATTACCATGCGCGTGGATACAGGCGATTTCGGATTCTCTGCGGAACCCGGCTTGCTGGATGCATTGGTCGAGCGTACCGTCCAGTCGGGCCTGCTGGCGCTCGTTGTTACTCCGACAGAAGGCGACTCACTGACCGTCAGCGCGGAGAATCGCCACATCACCCTCGACGCAAACAACACTTCAGAGGCAGTGCCGGCCGTGCGTCAACTGCTGGCCCAGGCCGGAGTTCTCGTCAATTCTGGAAAGGCGGGCGCAGCATGAGCACTGTTGAGATCAAAGCGGAAGTCAATGCCAGGCTGGACCTGGTGCGCACTGCTCTGGAACGCGAAATCAGCGGCGTGCACGACGTTTGCCTGACCTGCAGTTTCCAGGCCGAGGATGTGTTGTTGGCCAAATTGGCCATCGAGTTTGATGCCAACATTCCGATTCTGTTTCTGGATACGGGCTACCACTTTCAGGAGACTTATGACTATCGGGATCGCATTACTCAGGAATGGCAACTCAATCTGATCAATCTGCTGCCTGAACGGTCGGTCTCAGAGCAGGAGGCCGAACACGGCCTGCTCTATCAGTCCGCGCCGGATCAATGCTGCAAACTGCGCAAAGTTGAGCCACTGTTCAAAGCGGTTGCCGCGTATCGCGTGTGGATTACCGGCCTGCGGCGCGAACAGGCCAAGAGCCGCACAGCTCTTGAAGAGTCTGCCCCATTCACGCTACCCGGCGGCAAGCAAGTGCTGAAACTCGCGCCCCTGGCGGCGTGGAGCACGCGAGACGTCTGGTATGCCTGCGAGCAACTCTCCATTCCGCTGCTGCCGCTCTATGAGCGTGGATACTCGTCGATCGGTTGCGAGCCTTGTACGACGCTGCCTTTGAATCCGGACGATCCGCGTTCCGGACGTTGGGCGGGCCGCAAGGTTGAGTGCGGCATTCACATCGAAGCAGCGCCCGCGCGATAGAGTCGCCAGTTTCAGCAGTTGCGAAGACGGCGGCGCATTGAGCAGAGCCAGCGAACCACCGAAGGAATAAATGCCTTACCTGATTGGATTTGTCATCGCGTCGTTCATCGCGCTCACCGGAGTCGGTGCGGGCACTATCACTGTGCCCGTTCTGGTGCTGTTCCTGGATGTACCGGCGCCAGTCGCGGTGGGAATCGGCCTGACGTTTTCGGCGGTGGTGAAGCTGATTCTGGTGCCGTCGCAGATTCTGCGCCGCAATGTTGCCTGGCCAACACTTGGACTGATGCTGCTCGGAGGTATCCCTGGCGTTTTGATCGGATCGCTCTTCCTGAAGCAACTGGTCACCGCCGGATCGCAGAACCTGATGAATGGGCTCCTCGGTGCAATCCTGGTCAGCACGGCTAGCTGGCAAATCCTCTTTTCCTTTCGCCCGATGAGAGAGAAATCCAGCACGCCGCAGCGCGGCTTCCTGCTGCCGTGGTTGATGCTTCCCGTGGGCGCCGAAGTTGGTTTTTCCTCGGCTGGGGCAGGGGCCCTGGGCAGCGCCGCGCTTCTCAGCTTCACCTCCTTGATCCCGGTGCAGGTGGTCGGCACGGATATCATGTTCGGATTCATCCTCTCCCTGATCGGCAGCGGAGCGCATTGGTTTTCTCATCCACTGAGCAATCCATTACTGCTGCAACTGACGGCTGGCGGGCTCGTGGGGGCCGTTGGCGGTACACTCTTCGCTCATCGAATTCCGCGGCGTCCGCTGCGGCTTGCGCTTTGGGTCTGGCTGTTGATTCTGGGCGGCCAGCTTATCTTCAACAGTTATGAGGGATGGTCGACGCCGCACAAAGACACGGTGGGCAAGGTTGAACCGACGCACCGGACCTGAGGGCGGAATCGAAGTTGCCATGTTCCGGTTGCGTCAAATAGAGCTCTTACAATTCTGGCAGTCGGCCACGCAGAAGTTGATCGTTTGAGCGAAACGGGCCGGCCGAACCCTGCAGCACTACTCGGCTCTCAACGCCTCAACGGGATCGACCGCAGCCGCACGACGAGCCGGCAGATAACTTGCGAGCGCTGCAAAGATCGCCAGAACCAACGGCACCGTGATGTAGGTAACTGGATCGAGCGGGCTGATGGCAAAGAGCAGCGACTTCATCAATTGCATCAGCGCGGCTGCGGTGCCCAGACCAATCACAACGCCTGCCGCCGTCAGCAGCAGCGCGGAGCGGACGAACATCCACTTCAGCTCGCTCTTCTGCGCGCCCAGCGCCAGGCGAATTCCAATCTCGCGCGTGCGCTGCGAAACAGCGTAAGAGATCACGCCGTAGATGCCGATGATACCGAGGGCAAGAGCCATCGATCCCGCGATCGCGAGCATGACAAGCGTGAACGAAGTGCGCGCCATGGATTGGCTGTAAATCTCCTGCATGGTCTGCACCGACGCTAATGGCAGATTTGAATTCACCGACCAGACCGCCTGCTGCATCTCAGTGAGGAAGCTCTCGTTGCCCGCGCGTTCTGTGCGGATGGCAAAGGTGACCGAATGCAGAGCGTCAATCGCGGGCTGCTGCGTATAAGGATCGTTGAGCATGGCCGGCCAGTAGATGACAGGGGGAGCGTCCTGGTCTACGCCGTGGAAGCGGACATCCTCGACAACGCCAATCACTTGCTGCCAGGGCGTCTTGGTAAACTGGCGGATCCGTTTGCCGATGGCGGCCGAGGGCGAGCCCCACGCTTCACGGGCGAACTTCTCTGAAACGATCACCATCGGTCTGAGGGCGTAGATGTCGTCCCATGCGAGATCGCGGCCGGCAAGGAGGCGTGTTCCCATGGCCTTGAAAACCCCCGGCGAGATATAGTTGTAGAGCAGCAGCGGTGGTTCGCCGCCTTGATAGTTCTTATCTTCGACAAGAATCTGGTCCCAGTTGGGATCGTTTCCGTCCATGGGCACCGCCGCTGCGAAGCCCACCGAACGCACACCTGGGATCGCCGCGAGCCTATCGGCCATATTGTTCTGCATGCGCGTGACCGTGCGCGGATCCGCAATTAGATCCCTCGGTATAGTGATGCGCATGGTCTGCAGGTGCGTAGCGTCCGCGAAGCCCGGTTCAACGGTGCGCAATGCCGAAAAGGTGCGAATCATAAGCAGGGAACTGATCAGCAACACCATTGCCATGGCCACCTGCGCCACCACTAACGCGTTGCGCGAGCGATGACGCGCACGGCTTGCGCTGGCTGTCCGATTCACCGCCATTAGCGTTGTAGGAGCACCTGCCCGCGCGTATTTGAGCGCCGGGATGGAGCCAAAAAACAGCCCGGATAAGGCGGAAAGTAACAGCGCGAAGCTGAGCGAGCAGCCGTCGAGCGAAATTTCACTCAGGCGTGGCAACTCGGCGGGACCGATGGCAGTGAGTAGCCGAAGAGCGGCATACGCCGCCCCTACGGCAAGTACGCCGCCCGCCAGCCCCAGCGACACGCTCTCCACCAGCAACTCGCGGGCAATGCGCGCACGGCCCGCTCCCAGTGCAGCCCTGATCGATAGCTCCTGCTGCCGTGCATCCGCCCGCACCAATAGCAGATTCGCGACATTGGCGCATACGATCAGCATCACCAGCCCGAGCGTTGCCATCACCACCCACAGCACGCTGCCCACATTCCCAATGACACGTTGCTTGAGGGGAAGAAAATCAGGCGCAATTCTCCACCTCTCGTAGTAGTGCGGATTGGTGCCGGGACCGTTGGACCAGGAATCCATCCAAACCGGAATCAGCCGCGCGATATCCGCGTCGGCTTGGGCCAGCGAAACTCCGGGTTTCAGGCGCGCGATTCCTTCGAAGCCAAAGCCAGCCAACTTTTGATTGTCCCGGTCCAACGTCATGGGAGTTAGAAGATCGAACTCACGATCCACAAGCCGGAATCCCTGCGGCATCACCCCGGCAATCTCCCGGGTTTGCGCACCCACCTGAATGCTGCGGCCAATCGCATTGCGGTCGCCGCCGAAACGCCGCTGCCAGTAGCCGTAGCTCAGCATCACCGTCTTTGCGCCACGCGGATCATAATCTGCTTGCGAGAACCATCGGCCCGCGACGGCGGGAACATCGAGCGTTTGGAGCACTCCGTCGCCGATCAAGGCGGTGCGGACTTCCTCCGGCTGCGCCAGCCCCGTCACGTTTGCCGTACCCGCTCTCCAAATGCCCAGCGATTGAAAGCTCCGGTTGTGGTCCGCGAACGTGAAATACATCGAAATTGAAAGCTGCAACCCGTTGGTAAAGTCGGCCATTCCATCGGCGCCGGGAGCGTTCAGCGTGAGAGCCACCAGTTGCCCGGACTGCGGATAGGGCAGCGGTTTCAGCAGCACACTGTTGATCACGCTGAAGACGGTCGTGTTTGCGCCGATCCCGACGGCCAGTGTCAGTAGAACGGTGACCGCAAATCCAGGCGACTTTCTCAACCGGCGCATGGTGAGTTTCAGATCGGCAAGAATGGATTCGAGAACAGGCCATTGCCACGCTTCGCGGCTGCGCTCTTCAATCAGCGCCACGTTGCCGAACTCGCGCCGCGCAGTTTGCCCGGCCTGATCCGGCGACATTCCTTCGGCCATCAACTCCTCGGTTCGCTCTTCAATGTGCTCCCGGATGGAGACCGAGATGTCGTCGTAGCGGCGACGGCGACTGAAAAGTTTGCTCAGACCCTGCATGGTCGACCTCCTACGCTTTGGCGATGGCCAGCACCCGCGTGATTCCAGTGAACATTTTTTCCAGGCTGACGACTTCCTGCTCCAGGTGGCGAATGCCCGCATCGGTGAGCCGGTAAATCCTGGTGGGACGCCCCTTCGCGGAGGTGCCGACTTCCGACTTCAGCCAACCCTCCCGCAGCATGCGCTGCAGAGCGGGGTACAGCGATCCCTCTTCAACCTGGAGCAAGTTGTCCGAAACCTGCTTGATGTGTTTGACCAGGGCATATCCATGCATCGGCCGCAGGCGGAGCGATTGCAGGATCATGATTTCGAGAGCGCCGGGGAAGAGGTCGCGATGCTCGGGATTCTTTGCCATGGGAGAAAATTTAGCACTAAAATACCTATTTGTAAAATAGGTATTTTATAAAAGCAGTACTCTTAATCGTTTATGGCCCTTGTCACCCATCGCTGGAACGGTCTCAAACGCGCACGACGTGGACGCCGTTTCGTTCGAAGGCTTCCACCGTTTCGTCCGTCGCGCCAGTGTCGGTAATCAGCGTGTGAATATCGGAAGTTGGGCAGATGCGCCAACCTGCGGTCACCGCGAATTTGCTGTGATCGACGACCGCGATCCTGCGGCGCGAAACACTGACCAGCGCTGAATTGAGATCGGCCTCATCGGAGCTGAAACAGGTGGCGCCCCACTCCGGATCGAGACCGTCTGCCCCGATAAAAAGGGTATGAATCAGTATTTGCTTCAAACTCTGAATCGCCGTGGGTCCGACCAGGGAAAACCAGTCGCCGTGCAAATGACCTCCGGTAACAAAGACTTTCAGGTCTTTGCGCTTGGACAGTTCCATGGCGATGTTGACGGTATTGGTGACCACGGTGATGTTGCGATTGAGAGGCAGGCTTCGGACCACCTCAGTGGTTGTAGTTCCCGGGGTGAGTGCGATGGTCTCGCCGGGGCCGACCAGTGCGGCGGCTGCTCTGCCGATGCGGCGCTTCTCATCAGCGAACTTCTCAAGCTGCGCCTGGAAGGAGCGGTCGTTGCGGAAGGGCTCGTAAAACAAGGGCTCGATGGAGACAGCGCCGCCGTGCGTTCGGCGCAGCCGGCCATCTTTCTCGAGGACATCGAGGTCCCGCCGGATTGTAACCACGGAAACTTCGAATCGGGAACTCAGTTCATCCACAGACACCGAGCCCGCTCCCTGAAGAATCTCGAGAATCGTGGTGAGGCGCATGGATTGCTTATCCGGCTGCGTGGACCTGGCCGCGTTCGCTCCAAAAACCTGGGAAGCTGCGGATGAGTTTTGCTTGGACACTTTCTATTGCCTCGTGTGCCTATCATCGCATTCCTGCGCCTATACGAACGCAAAGACAGGAACGTGATATGAATATATTATTGCCGCTTTGGCTGTCGATGGAAACTGTTTCGACATTTGCCACCGAGGCGCAGCGTGTGCATTGGAAGGCGCCGGCCATGATCGCTCACGAAGAATCCGCGCCCCATCAAACTCAGCTCGATTGGCTGACCGGATTGATGCGAGGCGCCTCGGTCCAACAGGCTGCGAAGACACTGGGCGAGATGGCCGGGATGTTTCACGACGCCGACTCGCTGCGCGCCATGGATCAAAGCACGGTCCTATACCGCGTCCAGTGGACCGAGCCTGTTGCACAAGGAACGGAAGGCGGTCTCTTCTGGGGCTCAACGATCATCGAACCTGGACGCGTC
>JBEKTB010000122.1:0-11671 GCA_049516495.1 Occallatibacter sp. | reverse complement strand
TCAGTGAACAGTGAACAGTGGACAGCTGTCGGCACTCAGTCGCTTTGTCCTGTAGGAATCCATAAAACATCCAGCGACCAGTCGCCGCGGAAACTGACCCCTGATCCCTGTTCCCTAATCCCTGCCTTTTTCACGCCCAAGTCAGCACGCCCTTGGCCCAGGCCCACGCCAGCCCCTCGATCAGCAACAGCACAAACACCAGCATGGCCCCGCAGGCGGCAATTCCCAAACCCGTGAAGGCGACCGCAAAGGGCAGCAGAAACACCGCCTCCACGTCGAAGATAAGAAAAATGATCGCATACAGGTAATAGGCTGAGCGGAACTGCATCCAGGCATCGCCCTTGGACACCAGTCCGCATTCGTAAATGGCGTTCTTGACGGCATTCGGCTTGGGCGGCGAAAAGACATGCGCCCAGACCCACGCCAGCCCCAGCGGAGCCAGTCCGAAGCCCAGCGCCCCCGCGAACAAAACTGCCAGAGAAAAATAGGGATTTGAGGCCATCTTCGAAAATAGAATCCTTCTGAAACAACGTAGCAGTTCAAGGCATGTTTTGGCTAAGCGGAAGTACCCCTCCGGCTCCGCCCACAGGCATTTTTCCTCCCTTCATCCCACCCTGTGAACCGCTTCCTGCACGCCTCACGCTGTTGCTGTAATTGTCCTGTCCATCCATCCGAATCCTGGCTCTTTCAGACAACTCAACTGGCCGACCCCACCCGAGCTGTCGTTCCGCTGCGGGATCGCGTAAGGAACCCCGGAAATGCCTGCCTCGCGGACTTAAAAAGCTGCGAAACACCGGTTCTATTCAAACGCCCGTAACAATCAAGATGGACAATCGAGTACGGCAGAAACACCACAAGGGAGAACTCTGTGAAAAGACTGTTGGTTGCCGTTGGCTTGTTCCTATTTGCCTTGAGCGCCGCTGATGCCCAGAAGTTGACTGGGGCCGGCGCTACCTTTCCTTATCCGATTTATTCCAAATGGTTTAGTGAGTACGCCGCAGCCCATCCAGGCGTTCAGATCAACTACCAATCCATCGGCTCCGGCGGCGGAGTCAAGCAGATGACGGCCGGCCTGGTGGACTTTGGCGCCTCCGACATGCCCCCCACCGACGAGCAACTGGCGCAGTCCAAGACCAAGCTGACCCTCCTGCCTACCGTCCTCGGCGCCGTTGTGCCGATCTTCAACGTCCCTGGCGTCAATGACATCAAGTTCAGCTCCGATGTGCTGGCCGACATTTACCTGGGCAAAATCTCCAACTGGAGCGACGGACGCATCGCCAAAGACAATCCCGGCGTCCACCTGCCCAACCAGAAGATCATTGTCGTTCACCGCTCCGAAGGCTCCGGCACCACCTACATCTTTACCGACTTCCTCTGCAAGGTCAGTCCCGAGTGGAACAATGGCCCCGGCAAGGGCGCTTCGCCCAGTTGGCCGGTTGGCGTTGGCGGCAAGGGCAACGAAGGCGTGGCCGGACTGGTCCGCCAGCTTCCCGGAGCCCTCGGCTACGTCGAACTGATTTACGCGCTGCAAAACAAGATCAGCTTTGGCTCGGTCAAGAACCCGTCGGGGAACTTCATCAAGGCCTCTATCGAAGGGGTCACCGAAGCCGGCGCGTCCATCAAGCAAATGCCCGCCGACTACCGCGTCTCCATTACCAACGCGCCTGGCAAGGAGGCCTACCCCATCTCCAGCTTCACCTGGCTGCTGGTGCCGCTCAAGTCAGCCGACCCGGCCAAGGGCAAGGTGATTCGCGACCTGCTCAGTTGGATCGTCAACTACGGCGAGGGCGAAGTCTCCACTCTGTCCTATGCTCCGCTGCCGAAGAACGTGGCGGAAAAGGAACTGAAGACCATCTACGCGCTGCAGTAGCCGGACTCCAGCAGAATGCCCCACCTTCAGCGCAGGCTCCTTGCGTTGAAGGTGGGCATTCCTGTCTTTGGGCCTTGGTTGCCCTGAATTCTTAAACGTCAGGCTTCCCAGATCAACCGACCGAGCCGGGCTCAGCCTTCCAGATGTTCCCCGACGAGCCGGTCGACGAGTGCAGCCAGGTGTTCGCCTGTCCGCGGCAGCACAAAGGCTGAGGCCGTCTCATCCCAATCCAGCTTGAAGCTGGTGGAGAGCGCCGAAATCCAGATCTGCCGCATGGGCGCGTTGGGTGTGATCACGAACTTCCCCTCCGGCTCCTCGAACAGCACATGCACTGCCCCGCCCTGTTCCTCAACCTCAAAACCAGCCCCCGCCTCTTCCTCGCGCACAATCAGGTGCTGCATCAGAGAGTTGAGAGCGGCTTCAGCCACGCGGCGAAAAACCTGTTCGTCCAACATAGCGCCAGTGTAACAACTCCGGCTGCGGCGTCCGTGGAGCCGATCTCTTCGCCTGCGGAGGAAGCCAACGACACTGTCCAAAATCCGGACATATCTCGGTCGGAAAGATTAAAGTTCCCCGCCCCTATGCCGATAGGTGCTGGCAGGAAGCAATCGTCAAGGAGCGGGAACACTCGGACAGGAATCAGGCGAAGATGGAGATTGGCCCCATACCCGGCATTCGCAATGAGCCTACGCTCAGGCCCAAAGAAACCTTTCTTGGGCTGCCGGGTATCTTCGAGGTCGAGTACTCCTCCAGGACCGGCGACGAGACCTACTCGCCGAGCAGCGCAAAGGCCGCCAGCGGCTACGAAGACGACGAGGACGAGGACGAAGAAGACGTCTACGAGCATCTCGAAGACGATGAAGAACCCAAGCCCAAGGTGCAGGCCTCCAGTCGCGGCCAGGACGGCCCCGTCAGCTACTTCGCCTGAGGTCCCTCCCCGCAGGGCACGGCTCTTTATCGACGCGCCCGGCTCTCCCCGAAAAAGAGTGATCGAGAATAGGCGAACCTGCATTGGGGCAAGCCAATCGCCGCTCCAACACAGGCCCGCCGATCGAACATTTCACGACTCCTTAGTCCCTGGGACCCACGGGTTCCAGCACATCTTCAAGAGTATCTTCATACGCCTGTTCGCCAAATTCGAAGGTATCGAGACCGGTCTGCTCTTCCGACTGCGTAACCTTGACCGGAGTGAACAGGTCGATGACCTTCAACATGCCGAACGTGAAGACAAACGCCCACACCGACGAAAAGACCGTCGCGGCCAGTTGCTTGAAGAAGAATGCATGATTGCCCAGCAGCAGCCCATTTGCGCCCGCCGGGTTAAACGCCTTGTCGGCGAACACGCCCAGCAAAACAATGCCCAGGAAGCCGCCCACACCGTGTACACCCCACACATCCAGGGCATCGTCCCAGTGCAGTTTGTTTTTCAGCGCCACGGCGTAATAGCAGACCACCCCGGAGATGACGCCGATAATCACGGCGGTAGTGGGCGAGACATATCCCGCCGCCGGCGTTACCGTGGCCAGGCCGGCAACCGCGCCCGTCAGCAAACCCAGGAACGTGGGCTTCTTCTCATTGAGCCATGCCACGATCAGCCAGGTTACGGCGGCAAATGAGGCTGCCACGTCGGTGTTCAGAAACGCGGTCGCGGTCACTGCGTCCACCCGGAACTCGCTGCCGGAGTTGAACCCGTACCATCCGAACCACAACAGGCCTGTGCCAAGCGCAACCAGGGGAACGCTGTGCGGTCCGCGATCGAGCACCCGCCGCCGGCCGACGTAAAGAACGCTGGCCAGCGCCGCCACGCCGGCAATGTTGTGCACCACGATCCCGCCCGCGAAATCCAATACGCCCCACTGTTGCAGGAATCCGCCGCCCCAGATCATGTGGACGAACGGGAAGTATACGAAGGTCAGCCATCCGGTGAGGAAAAGCATGTAGGCCTTGAACGCAACCCGGTTCGCAAACGCACCGGAGATGAGCGCCGGCGTGATGATGGCAAACATCATCTGGTAGGCGACGAACACAAAGAGCGGAATGCTGTCGTTTGCCGGCGAAGGAGTGGCCAGCGTGATGTTGCGCAGAAATGCGTAATGCAGATCGCCAATCACCCCGTGCCAGTCGCCGCTGAAGCAGAGCGAGTAGCCGTATGCGTACCAGATTACCGTGGTCCAGCCCATCGATACGAAGCTCTGAATCATGATTGCCAGTACATTTTTGCGGCCAACAAGACCGCCATAGAAGAAAGCGAGACCGGGGGTCATCAGCATCACAAGGCTGGTGCACAAAAGCATGAACCCGGTATTGCCCGTGTCGAGATGAAGCATGAAGATTCCTTTCACAATCGTCATCGAATCAACGATTTGGACAGACGAACCTTGAACCTCGATCGGCCGCAAAAAATTGGCCGCTCCGCATTCGCCTTCGTCTGGCCGCCGGAAACTATCCTTTCCCGACTGAACCCCGGTCTGTGCGCTGCCTCACACGTCCACAAGCCCCTGACAGTCTGCAGTCCAGCCACGGGATATTGTCCTGTTCACCCAACCCAACCAAAAGAGAAACTGGGCCGCGCTCTTCGCAGAGGTCCGCTAATGTGCGCCTTTTGAATCCTAAAACGATCTATTGGAGTGAAGCGGGCATGCGATCTCCCATACAATCGGTCCGTGGACCAGGGGGCACGGAATGATCCAAAGTACGCTTCATCAACTGTTTCAGGTGCATTACATCCATGAAGTTCTCCACCTGTTGAGCGGGTGCGTGGGCTCTTTCTTCGGGACCTGGGCTTACTTCCGGTACGTCCATAAGCGCGCATAGACTCAACTGAACCCCATCCTGCCCTCTGGCGCCTCGCCTGCGACTCGTGCAGGAGGCACCCGATGTTGCGCGGTCCGTGCGCGATAGTCTCAATGCCCGACGGCCAGTCAGCCTGGTCCATTCCGGTCAAGAATGAGCCGACTTCCGGCAAGACCTGAGATCCCGGGGCTCTGACCGGCCCGCCCGACTCCTTCCAAATCATGGCCCTCATCGCCTTCATTGCAAAGGGTATGGAACCTATCTGCACGATTGATCGTAGAGAGTACTTGCAAAAGGTGTCTCTTTGTTTTAACTTACTAACTGGTTAGTCAATATGTCAGACACCACTCCAACTCGCACCCAAGCCGAACGCGCCGACCTGACCCGCGCCCGCATTCTCGAAGCCGCTGTCCGCCAATTCAGCGAAAACGGCCTTGCCGGCGCCCGCACCGAACTGATTGCCGAGGAGGCCGGCGTCAACAAGGCGCTGCTCTACTACTACTTCAAAGGCAAAGAGGCTCTTTATGCCGCCACCCTGGAGTTGGTTGCTCAAGGCGTGCGGGATTCCAGCCTAGCGGTTTTCGACAGCGACGCTTCGGCGGGCGAGCGCTTTCTCCGCTCGACGCTCAACCATTTTGACCGCATCCATACAAACCCGGGATTCCAGAGCCTGATGCAGCAGGAGATGATCCGCCTGCACCGCGGCGAAGCCAATGCCCTCACGCCGCTGATCGACACGTTTTTCAGGCCGCTGACTGTGCGCATGCAGCAAGTGCTGGAAGAGGGAATCTCCTTGGGTGAGTTGATCCCGGCCGACCCGTCTCAAATGCGCCTTGCCTCGATGGGCGCCAATGTTTTCTATTTTCTTTCTTCACCGTTCATGCGGCTAATCGAGGGTTTTGACCCACTGGAGCGCAGCGCGCTCGAGCGCCGCCGCAAATCCGCAATCGAATACCTGGGCCAGACCGTTTTTGTGGATCGGGAGCACGGAGCGCGCGTTGCCGCGCGTGTGCTGGCCGCTTCGCCCATGCCCGAAATCAGCGGACTTTTCCCGCACTTCATCAAGGAATGCCGCGCCATCAAGACTGAAAAAGCGAGGAATTTGTGAACGCACGCAACCGAGTTTTCCTGATCCTGGGCCTGTTGACCATCGGATCGCTGATCTGGTACCTGGTCACCGTGCGCCCTTCCGGCGACCTGCAGCTGATCGGCACCGTGGACGCCAACGAGGTGATGGTCAGCGCCAAGATTCCGGGCCGCATCCAGACCTTGACTGTCGACGAGGGCCAGGACGTGAAGGCCGGCCAGCTGATCGCCATCATCGAAAGCGACGATCTGGCCGCCGCCCGCAAGGCCGCCGAGGCCACCGCCGCCGGCCAGAAATGGAAGCTGGGCGAGACGGTTGAAACCGAGCGCCAGGACCGCGGCGAAACCGGCAGCGCCACCATCAACGCTGAAGCCCAGGTGCGCGCCGCCAAGGCCTCGCTCGTTCAGGCCCAGGCCAACTTCGACCACCAACAGGCCGACACCAGCCGCATCGTCGCACTGGCCAAGCAAGGCATCATGAGCACCCAGTCCAGCGATGATGCAGCCACAAGTCTCCAGGCCGCCAAGGCAGCCGTCGAGACCGCCCGTGAAAACGTGGCCGCCGCTGAGGCCTCGCTGCGCCAGGCCCGCGCCCACGAACTCCTGACCAACGTGGCCGCGCGCACCGTGGACGAGACGCGCAACCAGGTCGAAAACGCCCGCGCTCTCGCCGACCAGGCCAAAGTTGAGTTGGGCTACGCACAGGTCTTCGCTCCCGTCAGCGGCAAGGTCAATGTCCGCGCCGCGCGCCAGGGCGAGGTCGTCGCCGCGGGCGCCCCCATCGTCACCATCATGGACCTCGCTGAAACCTGGATCTATGCGCCGCTGCCGGAGACCCAGGCCGACACGGTGCAACTCGGCGATTCGCTGCGCGTCGTCATGCCCTCCGGCACAACCATCCAGGGCAAGATTATCAACAAATCCGCCGAAGCCGACTTCGCAACCCAGCGCGACGTGAGCGCCCGCAAGCGCGACATCAAGACCATCCAGCTCAAGCTGCTGATTGACAACCCAGGCAACCGCTTCGTCCCCGGCATGACCGCCGAAGTCTACATCCCCAAAAACAAATTGGTGAAGCAGTGACTGCTACCACCCATAACTCCGCCAAAACGCAAAACGGCCCAAGGCCCATCCCGAAAAACAAGCTGGTGAAGCAGTGACGGCTACCGCCTCCAATTCGATCAATGCGCAGGCAGGGCCACAGGCCCCCGCGGCCATTGAAGTCGCCAACATCGTCAAGCGCTATGGCGATTTCGAAGCCGTCAAGGGCGTTAGCTTCTCCGTCGCGGAGGGCGAAATCTTCGGCCTCCTGGGCCCCAACGGCGCCGGCAAGAGCACGCTGATCCGCATGATGACCACCCTGGTCCCGATTACCTCCGGCCGCGCTATCGTCGCCGGTCATGACGTGGTCAAGGATTCTGACGCCGTTCGCCGCCTGATCGGCGTTATCCCCCAGGCCCTCACCAGCGACCCCGACCTCACCGTCGAGGAAAACCTCAGCATCTACGCCAAGCTTTACAGCGTTCCCAAAGCCGAGCGCGAAAAGAACATCGCCGAAGTCCTTGAAGCCGTCGACCTGAGCAAGTGGCGGGGCGCGCAAACCAAGACGCTGTCCGGCGGAATGCGCCGACGGCTTGAAATCGCTCGCGGGCTGGTCCACAACCCCAGCATCTTTTTCCTCGACGAGCCCACCACCGGCCTCGATCCCGTCTCCCGCATCGCGGTGTGGGAGATGCTCGACAATCTGCGCAGAACTCGCAACCTCACGATGCTCATCACCACTCATTACATGGAGGAGGCCGACAAGCTCTGCGATCGCATCGCCATTGTCGATCACGGCACCCTCGTGGCCCTGGGCACGCCTATCGAACTCAAGCACAGCGTTCCCGGCGCCAACGTTGTTGAAGTCCACTTTGACCGCGAGACTCCCGAGTGGCAGTCGCGCCTGGAAGGTCTTGCAGGAGTCACCAGCGTCCAGGCCGAGTCCGCCGGCTTCTATCGCGTGCTCACGTCCTCCGGCTCCCGTACCACCATGCAGTTAGTCGAATTAGCCTCCTCCCTGAGTGAAACTCTTACTTCTCTCAGCGTCCAGAACACCTCTCTTGACGACGTTTTTGTCCATTACACCGGCCGCCAGCTCCGCGACGAGCAGGTCAAACCTCCCGCTTTCACAATGCCGCCGCGCCCCGGAGCTCAGCCATGAACAGAATGTTCGCCATCGTCGAGCGCGAGATGCGCAAGTTCTTCCGCTCCCCTACCCTCATGATCATGTCGCTGATGCTGCCGCTCATGCAGCTGGTCATTATGGGCAACGCTTTCGGCGGCAAGATCGTCGGCGCGCGTGTCGCCGTCGTTGACTACGATCACGGGCCGCAAGCCGTCAAAATCCGTGAAGCGTTCCAGGCCATCGCCGTCAACATCAAGACCTTCACGACCGTCGACTACACGGACGAGAACCAGGCCCGCGAAGACGTGCGCACCGGCAAGATCGACGGCGCCGTCATCATCCCCGCCCAATATTCCCGGCGCGTGTATGCGCAGGACGCCCCGGTCATCGGCTTCGTCACCGATAACTCCGACCAGTTCACCTCCGGCTCGCTCGAAGCCGAAATGCAGTTGGTCGTCACCGCGCTCACTACCCCCGTTGTCCAGCCCCGCCTGGCCAACACCATCGCCCTCGAAATCGTCGAGCTCTATCCCTACGTCAATTACATGAAGTTCCTTCTCCCCGCCACCATCGCCCTGGCCATGTATATCTCCGTCATGATCGGCGGCGGCATGTTATACATCGACGACAAGGCGCGCGGGGTGCACGAGGGCTATCTTGTAACTCCGATCACCAAGCTCGAGTTAGTCATGGGATTGAACATGGCCGGGGCCATCAAGGCCACGCTTGCCGGAATATCGCTCACTGTGATCGGCTCCCTCATGGCCGGCCTGGGAGTCATCTTCCATCCCGAAGCCCTGCTCGAACTCTTCTGCCTCATCCTGGTCACCTCCATCGCCTTCAACGGCATGATGTTTCTCCTCATGGTCCGCGTCGACGACCCGCTCGTTCCCCGCGCCATGTTTGGCGTCCTCAACACGCTTCTCTTCTACCCATCCGGCGCCATGTATCCCATCGCCGCATTTCCCGCATGGCTCCGCGCACTGGCCGTCGTCGATCCCTTCACCTACAGCATCCACGGCTTCAAAGCCATCCTGTTAAAAGACGGCGGCTTCCAGGCCATCCAGTTCGACCTTTTCTTTCTTTTCACATTCGGCATGGCCACGCTTTTCGTCGCCACGCCTCTTTTTAAGAGAACCCTGTAGATCGCTCCGCGATTTCACAAGCCTTTTCTGGACCGATAGGAGTCTTGCCATGCATGGATCCAAACACAAGCTCTGTAACTTCGAATCTTCTCACCGCTGCCTGATCTCTTTCCTTTCTCACCGCTGGGGCGGCCAGGCGAAGAACGACGAGCCGCGGCCTTACCCCTGGCACTCGCCCCATGCCAGCAAGGGCCTGTCGAACCCCATGTGCAGCGGGCGGTCGAAACCGATTCAATCTCCGCAGCAATTGTCCGCCTCTCTCGAGGCCGAGTTTCATCGCACCGCGGAGCGGGAACTGGCATCTTTCTACGCAGCCGTCGCGGAAATGTACGGACCGGAGAAGGCCTGCGAAGCTGCGCTGGACTGGATCGAATTGTCGAAGAAGGCCGGCGAGTCCAAATCCGCGCCCCAACCCGACTGGCGTCGCGTAACCGTCGCCGCCTCCAGCCATCTTGCGCTAAGACTCGCTGCCGAATAAGGCCCGCTCGGCCGAAAGCGTACCGGCCGCGTTGAAATTACAACAGATTTCCGCGAGCGCACGTAAGCAACTCCGGAATGCAAGCAGGCGGTCTATCCCTTGTGGGAGGGTGGACCGCCTGGCTGCGTCAGGGTTTTCTCATTTTTTGCCGGATCGGCTCATTATCGGCATACACCCGCCACTCCGCCACCAGCCCATCCTCGACAAACGCACGAAATGCCGCCGGGGTCTCCCAGCGGTTCTCAACCTTCAACTCCCCTGCCAGCGCATACGTCCCTTGCGCCACCCCCAGCATCACGACGATGGCCCCATCGCACAGTGTTTCTTCGACGGCAATCGAGTAGTCCGGAACCATCCGGAAGTACCCGGCCCACGCCGCCAGCACTGCCTCGCGGCCTTCGACAACCGCGCCCAGCGAGTCGACAAACCGGTGCTCTGGCGCCATCAAGGCCGCCAGTCCTTCCAGATCCTGCCGGTTGATCGCCCGCACAAACGCCCGCGCCACACCCTCCGCCGAATTGTTCATGCCGGTATTGTAATCACGGGGCGCAACGGTCTTTGAGGCGTGACGCATCGCCGGTGCAGATTCCTATAGCCCCAATCGACGCAAAGCCGCATCCGGCCTGCCGGATCTCGCTTTGCTGCAAGTCGCCTCGCCCTCGGCCAAGGCTGGATTAACCATGAATGCGACCTGGGCCCTGGTTCACCGCGAGCGGTCCGGCCCCCTCGCCTTTCCCGACCCCAACCCAACCCCCTACAATGAATACGGAACTTCAAACCTCGAGGGAACCCATGCCGCTGTCCGGAGAAGCCATCCGCCTTATGAACTACATTGACGATGTTGCCGTGACCCTGCGCCGGGTGCTGGCGACCATCCCCACGCTCACCACCGAAGAGCGCGCCCGCGTGGCCGAGCACCTGCTCCAGGCCAAGCCCAACGCAGAGGACGTGGCCCAGGCGCTGGCCGCCAAGTAAAGACCCTTGTCCACAACTGTCGCCATCATCGGAGCCGGCCCGCTGGGCCGCTGGCTGGCCCTTGCGGCTGCCCGCGCCGGATTCCGCGTCCTGCTTGAAGACGTGATGCCCAACAACCTGCATCACGCGCAGGAATATCTCCGGCAGGAGTTGAGTCCGGCACTCCTCCGTCAGGAATCCGGCCCTCACGCTGCCGACGCGCAGGCCCTGGCCGCAGTGGCTTTTGTCTCCACCATCGAGGACGCAGTGCACGAGGCCGACCTGGTCGTCGACTGCGTGCCGGACGAGTTGGAGTCCAAGCTCGAAATCCTGTGGCTGCTGGATCGCATGGCTCCGCCGCGCACGGTCTTTGCCACCCCCACGACACGTCTGTCGATCGCCGACCTGGCCAACTGCACCTATCGCCCCGAAAAGTGCATCGCGATCGCCGCCGAAGCCAGTTCGCTGACTGGGAACCCCGCCGGAATTTCCAGCGCAGAACCGCCAAGCGGCAGCGGGGCGAAGATCCTCCTCCGCACCACCTCCCGCACCGCTCCCGAGAGCGCAGCCCTGGTACGCGATTTCTGGCAGAGGCTCGGCTTTCAGCCCACCTTCGAGTCTGACTCCGCAGAGCAGGCATAGAGAGGCCGCCGCGCACGGGGCTTTCTCGACGCTTTATCGGCTGGAGCCAAGCGGATTCCCTGTATCATGTCGCACATGCAACACGACTCGAAACCGGCGAATTCGCCACTGAAGCTGCCACCAGCCGCAGCAGTCCCCGACCCGCTTCCCATGTCTACCCAGTACGCGGCCGCCTGGAGTGAACACTCCACGCGCATTGCGCAACGACAATCGGTGCTTCAGATGTATCTGGCGGCTGCGGGGGTGGTCTATGGTTACTATTTCGCGAAAAGCCCCGGCGAAAGAGCTCCGATGGCGCCATTTTTCACCGCTGCCGTTACTGCCATCACCTTCGGCTCTGCGGCACTAATGTTGTTGCATAACATAGTCATCAAGAAATTGACTGAATTCATGATGAAGTGCGAGAACCGTGCAGCTGAGACGCTCAAAGCACAGGGCAGGAGGATCAACCCACTTTATTTTTGCGACGAGGATGGTTACGGGATTGCGCGGTTTCACGAGCGACAGCGATTGCTTCACCGAGGCGTCCTGGTTGT
>JBEKTB010000121.1:0-11818 GCA_049516495.1 Occallatibacter sp. | reverse complement strand
ATTCCGGACGTGAACGAGCCGGCCTCGGGCTACCTGTGGGGCAACCTGGCGGCGCACGGCAAGAGCTATTACCACTTCGGCGAATTCATATCGACCACTTTCTGCAACGAAAAGCGTGTCGCCGACCCGCAGATGGGGCCGCTGCTGGAAGGGCGGGACTGCGCGCACAAAGCCATCGAACCGGGTGAGGCACTTCCGGCAGAATGGGGCGGCGGCACGAACAAGTGGCCGTGGGCGATTCCGCTGATCGCCGCCAACGTTGCAACCAAGCCCGAACTGGTGGGTCACTTTGCCAGGGAGGCGCCGGACTTCAATTTGGCGGTGCCCGACCAGATAAGGGTGGAAATTTTTCTGCGTCATCTGAAGGACTGGGTAGCCGACAAGGAACAGGGCAAAGACACCATGCCGAACTTTGTAATGC
Organism: Occallatibacter sp.; assembly: GCA_049516495.1. GTDB lineage: Bacteria > Acidobacteriota > Terriglobia > Terriglobales > Acidobacteriaceae > Telmatobacter. Next base: position 11,397 of record JBEKTB010000121.1, on the reverse strand, counting down.
TGCGGCTGGGCAACGACCACACGGCGGGCACGCGACCCGGCGGACCGACGCCGAAATCCTCGGTGGCCGATAACGATCTGGCGGTGGGTCGCGCGGTCGAGGCCATCTCGCACTCGCCTTTCTGGGACGATACGGCTTTCTTCATTCTCGAAGACGATGCGCAGAACGGCGGAGACCACGTGGACGCTCACCGCAGTCTGGCCGTGGTCGTCAGCAAATATGCGCCCCACGGGCCGGATGGTTCGGCGTTCGTTGATGACCGCTTCTACTCGACGGTGAGCGTGATCCGCACCATGGAATCGCTGCTCGGGCTGCCGCCGATGAATAACAACGACGCGTTCAGCTCGCTGATTGCGACGCTGTTCACCGGGCCCGGCGATCAGCCTGCGTATGCGGCCGACTATGCCAACCGCGACAACGGACTCATTTACACGGCCAATGCAAAAACCACGCCCGGCGCGAAAGAAAGCATGAAGATGGATTTTCGCCACGCCGATCATGCTGATGCGCAGAAGCTGAACGTGATTCTGTGGAAGGACGCGATGGGCGACAAGCCGGTTCCGGCGATGATCAAAGTGCGCAGCAAGAAGACGGCCAAGGATGACGACGATTAAGCGCGGCCGTGCGAATTGATGGCTATCTTGTAGAGGGATGTTAGCTATCGAGGCGCTTCAGAACGCCTTCTGAAATGAGGACGTCGAGAAACGCATTTGAAACTGCATCCCCGAAGAAAATGCACTCAGGATGGAAATTGTCGTAGGCCGCGAATTCAAGTTGGCCATTCTTCTCAATCAGGATGTGGCGAACGCTCTTCGGAATTGTTCCCCCAATCTTCGAGAAGATCGGAGAGAGCGTTGAAGGTTCCAACGGAACACTTACGAATTCCTGGCGCGGCAGCAGAGTATTTCGCTTGAGGACCGAATCCTCCACCTGTGTCGCGCCCTGAATAGCTGCCAGGCCGAGGACCTTTTGATCCCCTTCGAATGAAATGTGCGCGTTTCCCGCGAGCTCTTTCATGATGGTCAGCAGGAAGCGATTTCTGTGGCGAACCTTCCAGAATTGCCGTTGAGGCTCCATCTGTCATTTCTACTACGATCGGGCTGGGTCAGGAGCCCGAGGTCAAAACAATTTCGATCAGGGATTCAGCCGTTTAGACTATCCGCATGACCAAGCGGATAGGAGTGCATTTAGGCACAGCGGGCGGGGCATCGAATGCCATTGAGCGGGCGCGGGAGATTGGCGCCAACACCTTGCAGATTTTTTCGTCGAGCCCGCGCATGTGGCGCGCGCCCAAGGTGGATCCCAAACAAGCTGCTCGCATGAAGGAACTTCGCGCGGCGATGGATGTGGGGCCACTGGTGATCCATACGAGTTATCTGGTCAATGTGTGCAGCCAGTCGGACGAGGTGCGCGAGAAGAGCGTGGCGGCGTTTCGCGGCGAGATCGAGCGGGCGCTGGAACTGGGCGCAGAATACCTGGTGCTGCATCCCGGCTCGTGGAAGGGACTCACGCGGGACGAGGGACTCAAACTGGCTGCGGATTCGATTACCCGCGCCATCGACGGACTGGCGTGGCAGGGGACCGGGTTTCACATCCTCATTGAAAACACGGCGGGTGCGGAATTTTCGCTGGGCGGCAGCTTCGAGCAGGTGGCCGAACTGGTGGAGCGGTTGAAGGTGAGTGCGCCTGTGGGCGTGTGCCTGGACACTTGCCACACGCACGTGGCCGGCTACGACATGGTGACCGCCGAGGGGTATGCGGAGACGATGAAGCAGGTTGAGGCCACGGTGAAGTTCGATGCCGTGCGCGTCTGGCACATGAACGATGCAAAGGCAGCGCGCGGCTCCAAGCTCGACCGGCATGAGCACATCGGGCAGGGAACCATGGGCGTGGAGCCGTTCCGGCGGCTGTTGAACGACGATCGCTTTGCCCACGCCGCTTTTGTTGCCGAAACCCCGGTGGATGAGCCGGGGGACGAGGAGCGGAATGTGCGGGTGCTGAAGAGTTTGGTGGATTAAATTCCTGAAATCTTTGCTTGCTTCCCGGCCCGCACGGCGTCAGACTGGGTACGCTAGCGGAGTGTCCCGTTCAGGAGACCTTATGAGGACCAGGATTCTTGCAACGATTGTGGCGATTGCATGTATCGCCCTGCCCCTGCTGAGCCAGACGCGCACGCCCAGGGCTACCCAGACATGGACCGCACCTGCGCCCCGGCAGCAGACGCCTTTTACCGCAGAGTTGAAGGTGAGCAGCATCAGGACGCTGGCCAACGGCACGACCATTTCGAGGGAATCGACGGTGGTGCGCGCCATCGACTCCGAGGGCCGGACGATGGATTCGACGACCAGCATCACCCCCTCCGGCGACGAACGAACCCTGGTGAACGTTTACGATCCCGTGGCGCGAACACGGGCAAACTGGGACCTGACACGCAAGCAGGCGACGGTCACGCAAATGCCTTCCCCTGGAGCGATGCAGCCCGCCTGTGGTGCGATTGCACCGGCCCATCCGGCTCAGGGCACGCAGACTGCGCTCAAGAGAAGCAGTACAACGGAAGACCTGGGAACCGAAACCATTCAGGGGGTGGAGGCGCGCGGACACAAGACCACCATCACAACTCCCGCGGGCATGGTCGGGAACGATGAGCCGCTGGTGGAGACCCTTGAGGTTTGGGTGGCGAATGGGATCGGGCCATCCGGCCTGGTTGTTCGCGAGATCAGGGACGATCCCCAGTCGGGCAGGACGACCCGGGAACTGACCAGCCTGACCCTGGGCGATCCGCCGCTGTCTACCTTTCAACCGCCCGAGGGGTACGAAATCGTAACCAGGGAAATGCCTGTACCGCAGTGCGCGGGTGTTCAACCCTAGCACGCACCAGCCCAGTGACCGTCTGGACTGGCTTAGCAGCCGCCCGCCCCGGTTAAACTAAAGTCTTATGGCGGAAGAGAACGAACTGCGTTACGACCCGGCGGCGATTGAACCCAAATGGCAGGCACGGTGGGCCTCGGACCCCACTTTGTATGCGGCCGAACCCGCGTCCTGCGGCAAGCCCAAATATTACGTGCTGGAGATGCTGCCCTACCCGAGCGGGCAGTTGCACATGGGGCACGTTCGCAACTACTCCATCGGCGACGCGCTGGCGCGGCACATGTGGATGCGCGGCTACAACGTGCTGCATCCCATGGGGTGGGACGCCTTCGGCCTGCCGGCAGAGAACGCCGCGCTCAAGAACAATACTCCTCCGCGCGAATGGACGCAGGCCAATATCGCCGCCATGAAGCGGCAGATGGAGCGTCTGGGCCTGGGCTACGACTGGGCTACGGAAGTGACCACCTGTCTGCCCGAGTACTACCGCTGGAACCAGTGGTTCTTTCTGCGCATGTACGAGAAGGGGCTGGTTTACCGCAAGAAGAGCAAGGTGAACTGGTGCCCGGAGTGCGCCACAGTGCTGGCCAACGAGCAGGTGGTGGACGGCTGCTGCTGGCGGCATGAGACCACGCTGGTGGAGCAGCGCGACCTGGTGCAGTGGTTCTTCCGCATCACGGCCTACGCCCAGGAACTGCTCGACGGCCTGGACAAGCTGGACGGGTGGCCGGAAAAAGTCCGCACCATGCAGCGCAACTGGATCGGGCGCAGCGAGGGGACGGAAGTCGATTTCTTCCTGGCAGAACAGGGATCAGGGAATAGGGTTCAGGGGTCAGAAAAGACGCGGATTCGGGTGTTTACTACGCGCGTGGATACGATCTTTGGCGCGACCAGTGTGCAGCTTGCTCCGCAGCACGCGCTGGTGGCCCAGTTCACGGCCGCCGACCCGGCGCTGAAGGCGCAGGTGGACGAGCTGATCGAGCAGCAGAAAAAGGCGCGCGAGGCGGGCGACCTGGGCGCGATCGAAAAGCACGGTGTCGCCACCGGGCACTTCGCCGTCAATCCCTATAATGGCGAGCGCGTGCCCATCTGGGTGGCCAACTACATCCTGGCCGACTACGGCACCGGCGCCATCATGAGCGTTCCGGGGCACGACGAGCGCGATTTCGAGTTCGCCACGAAATACGAACTGCCGATTGTGCAGGTGATCCGGCCGGAGGATGCCAGTCTCGCCGTGGTGCTGCCGTTTGTTTCAGAAGACGGGATTTTGGTGAATTCCGGAGAGTACGACGGGCTCGGCTGCGCCGAAGCGCAGAAAAAGCTCCAGGAGATTGCAGAGCGCGGGGAGTTCGGCGAAGCCAAGGTCGTCTTCCGCCTGAAGGACTGGGGCGTGAGCCGGCAGCGTTACTGGGGCACGCCGATCCCCATGATTCACTGCGAGAAGGACGGGCTGGTCCAGGTACCGGACGACCAGTTGCCGGTGGTGCTGCCCTCGCAGATTGAGATTACGCAGCAGGGCGGATCGCCGTTGAGCCGCGTGCCGGAGTTTGTGAACGTGACCTGCCCCAAGTGCGGCGGCCCGGCCAGGCGCGAGACCGACACGATGGATACGTTTGTCGATTCGAGCTGGTACTTCTACCGCTATACGGATGCGAAAAATGCGAACGCGCCCTTCGATCCCAAGACGGCGCAGTACTGGTTTCCCATCGACCAGTACATCGGCGGCGTGGAGCACGCGATTCTGCACCTGATCTACTCGCGCTTCTGGACCAAGGTGATGCGCGACCTGGGGCTGATTGTGAACGACGAGCCGGCGCGGCGGCTGTTCACGCAGGGCATGGTCATCAAGGACGGGGCCAAGATGTCGAAGTCGAAGGGCAACGTGGTTTCGCCCGACGACATGGTGGCGCGCTACGGCGCCGACGCGACGAGGATGTACGCGCTGTTTGCCGCGCCGCCGGATCGCGACCTGGACTGGCAGGAGGATGGTGTGGCTGGGGTGAGCCGCTTCCTGGCCCGCGTGTGGCGGCTGGTGACGAAATACGCCCCGCAAGCCCGCGCTGCCAAAGGCGAACCGATAGCCGCACCTGGGGGCATTTCGCTCAAGCTGCTGCGCAAGCTGCATCAGACTATTGCCAAGATCACGCTGGATTTTGAGGGCCGTTGGCACTTCAACACCTGCGTGGCGGCGATCATGGAACTGGTGAACGACATTCAGGCGGCAGACGCGCAGCTGGCGGCGGGCGAGGTGCCTGCGCCGGCGGTGCGCGAGTTACTGCGCTCGCTGGTGCTGCTGCTGGCGCCGTTGGCGCCTTATATTGCGGCCGAACTGTGGGAAGCGCTTGGCGAAGAGGGTTCCGTGCTGCGCGCGCCCTGGCCCCAGAGCGATCCTGAGTTGGCGAGGGAAGACGAACTGGAAATCCCCGTGCAGGTCAACGGCAAGCTGGTGACGGTGGTGCGGGTGCCTGTCGATGCAGTGCCCAAGGCCATGGAAGCGGCGGCGCTTGCTGACGAAAAGGTGCAGTCGCGCATTGCCGGGAAGACGGTGGTCAAGGTGATCGTGGTGCCGCGCAAGCTCGTCAACCTGGTGGTTAAGTAACTGTGGCCGCGCCTCTGCGGGGAACCCAGTCGCTGGTGGGACAGATGGGCTGGGTTTTCGAACGGCCTTCGCTCACGCTGATTGAGGTGGCGTGGCGGTGGCTGTTTGGCGCGCCGCTGCTGGTTGTTTGCTCGGTCGAGGCTCAGCGGATCCTGGCCGCGCTTCCGCTGGAGTCGTCCGGGGTGACCAACATCGACCCGCAGAATCCGTGGGTGGCGGCGGTGCAATTCAGCGAGGCCTGGGCGCTCTACCAGCCGCACGTGGCAACCGTTCTGCGCTGGCTGCTGCCTGTGGCCGCACTGGCCTGGGTGGTCATTTCCGGCATTGGGCGCAGCCTGGTTCTGAAACGGCTGGAACCCGGCCTTGCCTTCCGCTGCTTCAGTCTTCGCATGCTGGAGATCATCGCGCTCCAGGCGGCCTGGCTGGCTCTTCTGGCCTTTACCTTCTGGGGCTGGTTTCGCTCCATCGGTTGGGCGGCCGACACCCACATCACGGTCGCGGGCGAGCCCGACCTGGTGGGCTACTCGATGTGGGTCATCTTCCTCACACTGGGGTTCTTCACGGCGTGGGCGCTGATCAACTGGGCGTTGTCGATTGCGCCGCTGGTGATGCTGCTCGAACGGCGCTCGGCGCTTTCCTCGCTTGGTCAGAGCCTGAGGCTGGGGAAGGCGTTCACGGGCAAGCTGGTCGAAATCAATTTGGTAATGGGCATAGTCAAGCTGGCGCTCGTGGTAGTGGCCATGGTGCTATCCGCTGCTCCGCTGCCGTTCAGCGACGAACTGGGTCCGGACGCGATGCACGTGGTGTGGGTCGTTGCTACGGTGTTTTATCTCGTTGCCAGCGATTACTTCCAGGTGGTGCGACTGAAGGGTTTTGTGGAGTTCTGGAAGATGTTTCGCGGCATCGAGGTTGGGAGCCGGCAGGCTGGCTGAGTCCCAGGTTTCAAAAGCGAATCCTCACCCCAGCGACGAAGACCTGTCGCTGGGGACGCCGAGACCTGGGACACCCGGGATGTGATCCAATCCGTTGCTTAAAACAGCTTGAGCCGAATGACCAGATACTTCTTCGGATCTTCGCGGATGCTTTTCACGAGCAACTGGGCCTGGTCCAGGGTCTGGTCGGCGTGGTCGTAAAGGCTGCGGTTCTGGACCAGTTGGCCAATCGTACCTTTGCCTTCGTCTACGCCTTTGAGGATGTTGTCGAGGCGGGTGACCGTGTCGTCGAGCTTGGCCGCGAACGCCTGATCCTTGGCGATTTTACCCATTGCGCCCTTGCCGGCGTTGATGTCGGCCACCAGTTGATTGGTATTGGCGACGGCGGCGTCAAGATTGTTATAGAGCGAATCGTCCCTGAGCAGTTTGCCGGCGGTGCCCTTGCCCTCGTCGAGGGCGGTGGTGATTTTGTCCAGGCGGTCGATGGCCGAATTGGCGCGAGTGTAAAGCGTATCGTCGTTGATCAGCTTGCCGATCGAGCCCTTGCCCTGGGCGATGGCGCCGGTGACGGTCTCAAGATCGGTAGCAATCTTGGTGATTTTTCTCGCTAGTTCGGGGTCGTTGATGAGCGTGCCGACGGTGCCGCGCTTGGAGTTGAGCGTGTCAACCAGAGTCTCAATCTTGCGCATCATCGACTGAACTTCTTCGATGGAGACCTGGCTGGTTCGGATCACGTCCTGGATGGTGGGCGAGCCGGAGGCCTTCAGTTCGGCATTTTCGGCCGGGGCGGGGCCGGTGGCGTGGGCTGAACTGATATCGATGTAGCTGTCGCCCAGCACGCCGGCCTGGGCAATCCCGGCGGTGGAATCGGTGTGCAGGCTTCGGAGGTATTCATAGCCCACCCGCATGGTGACCTCGACAGGCGTGGGATTGCGATCCGGGACCACGCGGACGCGAATCACGTTGCCTATGGTTACACCCTCAAGGGTGACCGGGGCACCGTTCTTCAGTCCGGCTGCGTTCTCAAAATAGGAGCGGAGCACCAGCTTGCGCGCAAACAATCCGCCAGAGGAGCTGGACATGAGAATAATCAGCCCAACCAGGACGGCCATGGCCGCCATCACCAATGCTCCCACCCTCAGTTGCGACCACTGAATCTCTTTGCGGCTTGGCAAGGCATTCCCCTTGTTGAAAATGAGCCGGTTACCGCCTTGAGGATACCAGAAGCGGCGGGATCAATTCCCATCCTCGAGCACCACGCTGGCCATGGCCAGGTTGTCGGTGTGGGTAAGGGAAAGGGCGGCGCGGGCGGCGCCCAGGCGGGCGGCAAACTCGGCCGCACGCCCGTGAAACCGTAAAGTGGGTCTTCCGCTGGGTTCGCGCACTACCTCAATCTCCAGCCAGTTGACCCCGTAGCTGATGCCCGTCCCCAGCGCCTTGGCTCCCGCTTCCTTGGCGGCGAAGCGGGCGGCAAAGCTTTCCGCGGACTTGCGTTTGCGCAGGCAATAGGCCTGTTCCTGGGCGGTGTAGACGCGATTGAGAAACCGCTGCCCATAGCGCTCCACCGATTGTTGGATGCGCCCGATTTCCGTCAGGTCGATTCCGGTGCCGACGATCATGCTGTCTATGAAACTACATCATTTTGGTTTCTTGCGGTTTGCAACGGCTCGCGCCGTTCTCTCCCGGGGGGCGCGTGATCGTGGCCGGGCAAAACGGAGGCCGGTCCAATTACCAGCGCAGGGGTCTTCAGGTCATCCGGGGGCGTGGTTGTCTCAAAGCCGGTCAGACGCCGTTCGACTCCGGCACATTGGTTAAGCTCGCCCGCTTGTCTCCGATAAGGCGGATGTGAGGCTAACGGTGCCAAGTCACGACGCAGGGCAAACGATGAGCATTCCTTGGGCGATGGAGATGAAGGCCATCTCCATCGAGGAGCCCTCGCGCCTGGTCCAAACCCTCACCGGGGCGATTCTGGGCTGTGGCGGGTGGGTCCTGAGCCGCGGCGCAAACGATACCGGGATGGTGAACATGCTGTTCGAGTTTGAGCGCCGGGCCTGCGTCGACGTTTACAGCGTGTTGATCGCCGCCGGCCTGGAACTGAGCCAGAGCGGGCACATCCGTCTTACCGAACTCTGCCGCTGCACGCGCAGCCATCCGCAGGAATGTGGCGCCGAGATCGCCAGCGTCGACCTCGAGATCCAGACCTTTCCCGTCGAGAACACGCGCGGTGCACGGCCGGCCGAAGCGGCTTAGCCCCGGATTGCTTAACCCGCCTCAACCAATCCATAGCGGCGCTGCCAGGAATCCTTGAGTCGCGCCCACACCATCTTCCGTTCGTCCTCGGTCGCTTCGATTCCCGCACCGGAGACATTCGCAAAGCGGGTGGCTTCCATCTTGGCCAGCTCCAGCAACTGCCGGTCGCGCACCAGGTTCGCCACGCGGAAGTCGGGCAGTCCGGCCTGCCGGGTTCCGAAGAATTCGCCGGGGCCGCGCAGACTCAGGTCCAACTCCGCCAGTTCGAACCCGTCCTGCGTGCGGACCATGGCGTTCAGCCGCTCCTCGCCGAGAGGGGAAACCCGCGGGCCGGTGATGAGAATGCAATAGCTCTTGGCTGCACCACGGCCAACCCGGCCGCGCAACTGGTGCAACTGGGCCAGGCCAAACCGTTCCGCATGCTCGACCACCATGACGGTTGCGTTGGGCACGTCGACGCCCACTTCGATGACCGTAGTGGCTACCAGCACATCGATTTCGCCGCGCTGAAATCGGCGCATGATGATTTCTTTCTCGTCTGCGTCCAGCCGCCCGTGCAAGAGGCCCAACCGCAGGCCGGCAAGCGGGCCGGTGCGCAGCTTTTCGTGCATTTCGACGGCCGATTTCAGACCGGATTTCGCTGCCGGATTGGCCTCCCGTTGAGCGCCAGGGAACAGCTCCGCTGTCTTGCCTTTGCCGCCCTTCCTGGCAGCCACTTTTCGGGCGGGTGCCCCAGGTCTCGCTTTTGAGACCTGGGATGCGGCTGCCTCCTCAGATCCCGACTCGCTGTCGTCGTGCGAGAAATCCAGCTCCGGCTGGTCGTCCTTGCTGCCCTCGATGACCGGGTAAACGATATACGCCTGGCGGCCCTTGGCCACCTGCTTGCGGACAAAATCCCACACTTCGTCCGCCCTCTCGCCGGGCACGCGGCGGGTGACGATGGGGGTGCGCCCCGGCGGCAGCTCATCGAGAATGCTGATGTCGAGATCGCCATAGAGCGAGAGCGCCAGGGTGCGCGGAATCGGGGTCGCGGTCATCACCAGCATGTCCGGCTCGGCCCCCTCTGTCCCATCAGGCCTTGGCTTTTTCATCAGCCGGAAGCGCTGCAACACGCCGAAGCGATGCTGCTCGTCGACCACCACCAGGCCCAGGCGATCGAACTCGACCTTTTCTTCGATCAGCGCGTGTGTCCCAATCACCAGTTGCGCCTCGCCGCGGTTGATCTGGCCCCGTGTGGAGCGCTTGCGAGCCTCATCGAGCGAACCCGTCAACAGCACAATGCGCGGCTTGCGCGAAGACTTTTCCAGCAGCTTGCGAAGGCTGAGAAAATGCTGAGTAGCCAGGATCTCGGTGGGGGCCATCAACGCCGCCTGGTAGCCGTTTTCCATGGCCACCAGCATGGCCTGAAGCGCCACGATGGTCTTGCCTGAGCCCACATCACCCTGTAGCAACCGGCGCATGGGACTGGGCTGGCGCATGTCGGCCACAATTTCGCCCAGCGCCCGCTTCTGCGCCGCCGTGGGATGGAAGGGCAGCACTTCGCGAATGGCCTCCCGCACCTTGTCGTTGGTGGCGAAGCCGATGCCCACGCGCTCCCGCATGCGCCGCCGCTTCAGTTCCAGGCCCAGCTCAAGGAAGAAAAGCTCTTCGAAGATGAGCCGGCGATGGGCGGGCGTTGCCGAGCTTTGCAACTGCGCAAAGGGCGTGCCTTCAGGAGGGAAATGCACTTCGCGCAGCGACGTCTCGCGGTCGGGAAGCCCGAGACGGGTGAGCATCGCTTGCGGCAGACATTCCGGCACCGCGCCGCGCAGGGTTTCAAGAAAATTGAAGATCGTCTTCCGCTGCCAGCGTGAGGCCAGCCGCGCGCCGCCCAGCGACTCGTAAACCGGCGTGATGCGCCCCACTTCGAGCATCTGCGTCACCGCGTCGTCGGTCGAGTCGGGCAGAATCTCGAACTGCGGCTGAATCATCTTTAAATTGTTGCTGGACCGCGATGGCTCGACTTTACCGTAGACGGCGACAGTCTGTCCGGCGTGAAACTTCCCCTCCAGGTAGCTTCCGTTGAACCATATGCACTTCAGGGCCAACCTGCCCTGGCCCACGGCGAGTTCAAAGATGGGCATGCGTCGCGTGCGCAAGAGGGCCGAGCCGCGCACTTCGGCGATCACGCTGGCCGTTTCGCCGGGCTGCAATTCGTCCAGGCTGCGTGGATTCTGGCGGTCCTCGTAGCGGAAGGGCAGATGGTAAAGCAGGTCCTCGGCCGTTTGGATGTTCCTGGCAGCGAGCATTTCCGCCACCCGCGGACCCACGCCGCGCACATACATCACTGGAGTATCGAGGCTTGCCACACTCCGGATGCTAAATGGCTTGCGTCCGGAGGGACAAACGAGGGGAAGAACGGGAGGCTTCCGGCCCGATCCCGCAAGGCAGGAGCAAGCGGTCACAGACCTAGTAAAATCGCAGTCTGTGCAAGATGGGGGTCCTCGATGGCAAATCGATACGGTGAAGCGGCGATTCTGGCGGCGCGCGAAGGGGTTTCCGGCATGAATCCTGTCGCCGGATGGGAGAGCGCGCTCAAGAAGTTATACCCTACCAGTCCGGTGGCGCGGCTGAAGAACAGCCCGCGCGGGGCTTTCCTGGGGCTCTGCGAAGCGGGGCTGTTCAAGGGCATTCCCAGCGGCGAATATGCCGCGTCGAATGAGAACAAGGACTATGCCGTTCGCGCCGTTGCATTGCTGACGATGGGGACCG
>JBEKTB010000120.1:0-11963 GCA_049516495.1 Occallatibacter sp. | reverse complement strand
GAATGGAATCTTCGAGTTGGGCCTTCTACCTGAATCGGCAGCAGCGCTGAATTCCAAGGAACGAAAAAATCTATGAGAATCGATGCAATCATCCTGCGTGAACTGCACCTGCCTCTGGTGCGCCCTTTTGAAACCAGCTTTGGCGTGACCCGCAAGCGGAGGATTCTGCTGGCCGAGATCAAGTCGGAGGGGCTGACCGGCTGGGGCGAGTGCACGGCGGGCGAGCGGCCGTTTTTTTCAGCGGAGTCGACCGAGACCGCCTGGCCGGTGATCGTGCAGGAACTGGGGCCGATGCTGGCGGCGGAGACGCCGATCCACGGCGGCGACTGTCCGCGGATCTTTCGCCTGGTCCGCGGCAATCGCATGGCCAAAGCCGCCCTGGAGAACGCCATCTGGGACCTGGAAGCGCAGCGCGAGGGAGTTTCGCTTTCGCGGTTGATCGGCGGCGTACGGGAGACGATTGCCTGCGGCGTTTCGCTGGGGATCCAGTCGTCGATCCCGGAACTGCTGTCGGTGGTCGAGAGGGAGCTGGCGGCCGGATACCAGCGCATCAAGCTCAAGTGCAAGCCGGGCTGGGACGTGGAGGTCTTTGACAAGGTGCGCAGCCGGTGGCCGGAGATCATGCTCAGTTGTGACGCCAACTCAGCCTACAGGCTGCGGGACGCGGATCACCTGGTCACCTTCGACGCCTTTGATCTGCTGATGATCGAGCAGCCGCTGTGGCACGACGACTTCTATTACCACTCGATGCTGCAAAAGCGGTTGGAGACGCCCATCTGCCTGGACGAATCGATTCGCAACCGGCGCGATGCGCTGGCATCGATCGAGATGGAGTCGTGCAAGATCATCAACCTGAAACTTGGTCGCGTGGGCGGATTCTCCGAGGCCATCGCCGTGCACAACGCGGCGCAGGAGCGGGGAATTCCGGTGTGGTGCGGCGGCATGCTGGAATCCGGTGTCGGACGGTCGCACAACATCGCGCTCTCGACGCTCGAAAACTTCACGCTGCCGGGCGATGTTTCGGCATCGGCGCGCTACTGGGCTGAAGACATTGTCGAGCCGGAAATTACGGTTTCTTCGGCGGGCGAAATCGCCATTCCGGACACGCCAGGGCGTGGTTATGAAGTTAGAACAGAGTTAGTCGAGCGACTTACGGTGCGCAAAGAAACGATTCGGGCGATGGAACTGGTGGGGTAGAGGGTCCGCACGCCGTCACGCTGCGGAAAAACCCGACCCGGAGGGAGGCGGGGGTTTCAATCCCCGCATAAAGTTAACAGAATCATGGTGGGCTTTAGCCCCGGCAGAACCCTTGCGCCGACCTTACCCAAGGTCCCGTGTTTTTCCGCAGCCCGTTCATTGTCCTTTTTGCTTTCGTCCCCAGTCGAATCTGCGGCCGACGATTGCTTTGACGATCCAGTGATCGGTGGCGGCGGTGGGTCCAATGCCCACGCCGAAGTTGATCTCCCAGTCCGGTGAGACGTTCAGGTCGACGGCGGGGAAGAACTGCTGCTGCTGATTGTGCAGGCTGGCGATGTTGGTGATGCTGCCGTAGTCGGCGTAATACTCCAGGCCGCCGGTGACCTTCTTCGTGAAGTCGTAGCTGATTTTGGCCGCGGGCGAGAATCCGACGCCCAGGCTAACGTCAGGCCCATGCCAGGTGCGCTCCAGGGCCGGGTTGACGGCGAAATACCAGCGGCCGGTCTGTTTATCGACGATAGGGCGAATCTCCCAGGTCCAGGTGTCGGGCGAGAAGAGGGCGCGCTGGTAACCGACTTCAGTGGAGAGGCTGACGCCGACGGGCCAGCGCCATTTCTCCGGGACGCGCACCCTCGGACGGATGTGGTCGCCTACCCACTGAAGTCCCAGACCGCTCTGCTCGCTGGTGAAAATGTAAAAGCCCACTTCGGACCAGTCGTTGATGCCCTGTGTGATTTCGATGGTCTCGTGCTCGGCATGGTCGGTGGGGGCAACACCGCCAATGGTTCTGGGCTGGCCGTCGGCGGTGAAGTTGGAGTGCAATTCGACCATGGTGCTGCGGGGAGCCACGGTGTCTGCGCCGTAGACCTGAATCTCGTAGTTGCCCTGGGCGTGTGCCGCCGCCGCACCGAGCAGGATGAGTGCTGAAAGAAAGTACTTCAAGTGCGCTCCTTGAGCTCGTTATAAACCGGGATCAGTTACAAACGGTGAATACGGTATAGAAGGTCAGGCATAGCGAAACAGGGCCATGAAGCCGGAGTCCATGTGATCCTGCTGATGGCAATGAAAGAGCGTGTTGCCGGGGTTGGTCGCGACCAGGTCAGCCTCGACTGTGGTTTCCGCCTCAACGACAACCACATCCTTGTGAACTCCGCTGAGAGTTGCGCCGCGGATGGAGACCAGTTCGAATGCGTGGCGATGCAGGTGGACCGGATGGTCGTCCACGCTGCGGTTGTCGAAGACCAGGCGGTGGCGCAGGCCTTCGCGCAGCAGCAGAGGCTCAGTGTCGGGATAGGATTTGCCGTTGATCATCCACTGGTCGAGTGCGCCATGACCCCTGAAGCGCGAGGTGAAGACCAGCGGAACGGTCAAATCGGGCTTGCGGACCACCGGAACCGGGTCGGCAAAGGTTCGGTAATTCCACACGAGGCTTGCCGGTCTAGGGTTCTGCGGTTTTCCTGAGCTGCCGGCGTACTCGATAATCGTGCCCATCCCGGCCTCGAGGAAACGGGTGCGCGGTTCGCCCAGGACCCACACGCCGGGTGCATTCATGGTGACCACGGCGCTGACACGTTCGGCGGGGCCAAGGCGCAGGGTGTCCACTCTGGCCTCGGTCGCCACGGGACGCCCATCGAGAGCGAGGACCTGAAACTGGTGGCCGGCGAGCGCAATCCAATGAACTTCCGTGGCGCTGGCGTTGAGAATGTGAAAGAGCACCCGCTGCCTTTCACGCACCTGGATGGGAGTATCGTGCCCTAGTAAACGGCCGTTGACGGAGCCGGAGACGTAGCGGACCATCAACGAGCCGTCGTCGCTTGGGGAGTAGTAGGGCTCCCAGTCGTGCAGCGCCAGAAACTGCTCCTGATCGCAGGCGCCGGGATTGACTCGAGGCTCGACGTAGATCATGCCAAACTGGCCGCTGTAGAGGCCGTGTTTGAGGTCGCGGTTGGCCATCGCATGGGTGTGATACCAGTGAAGTCCCGAGGGCCGGGGAGTGAAGGCGATGCGCGTCTGGTTACCGGGCGCAATCATCGGAGAGCCTTCTTCCATCGAACCGTCCACATCGGGAGGGATCCATTGACCGTGCCAATGGACGATCTCAGGATGGTTCAGGTGGTTGACAATTTCGATAGCGACGGGACGGCCCTCGGTGAGGCGCAGCAGGCGGCCGGGAATTTGGCCGTCGTAGGCGGCGGTGCGAATCTTCTTTTTCGGCGATAGCTCCCATTCAACCTCCGCAATCTCAACGCGGTAATCGGGACCGGCGAGGCTGCCAGGCAGAGCAGGCGACGGCGCGATTTGCGCCCAACTGTTCCGTTGTACCGCATTCCGAGACAACACAGCTCCGGCGGCCAGCGTCGCGCCCCGCAGAAACGCGCGCCGGCTGGCGCCTCGGCAGGATCGTGAAGGATTCTCTGGCGGGTTGGTTCCAGACTCGCTCATCGGTTTCTATTGTCAACCATTTCATGAAGATGCAAGCCGGCGAATACGCCGGCGCCAAGAAATTCCGTCATGAATTCTGAAAACTTTCATTGACCGGGTAGATACCGGGTCCGCGAATGTTTTCCTGAGACGATTTAACTGCTTGACATTATTACCCCTGAAGATGTTTCCTGACACTATTGATTCTGCCTATCCCCAGCGGAAAGCTCAGTATGCGACTATCCGTCTGCGCTGTCACGAAGGGAAGCGGCTGAAGCGGAAAGCGGGAATGGACGCGCCGGAAGGAAAGGTTTTCCCGGTAAAAAGCGTCCGCAAGCAGGAACTCCCGGCACCGTTACGTGCGTTTCCTCCATGTGTCCTGAGTGCGAATCTCGCATCAGGACCCGGTTCCTTTTTTCGCGGAGGGACACGTGCTGAAGCGCAGCGTGGATTTTGCATTGGCGGGGGTGCTGCTCGCGGTCTCGCTTCCAGTCATTCTGCTGGCAGCCGTTCTCATCAAGTTGGAGTCCTCCGGCCCCGTCATTTTTTGCCAGTCGCGGATGGGCCGGGGATTTCGGCGCTTCACTCTCCTGAAATTGCGGACCATGGATGCGGGCGGGGATGGTTCGCCGATCACGCTGGGCGCCGATCCGCGCATTACGCGGGTCGGCAGGTGGCTGCGCCGCTTCAAGCTGGACGAATTACCGCAGCTTTGGAACGTTCTTAACGGGGATATGAGCCTGGTCGGTCCGCGCCCGGTCATTCCGGAGCTGACCGTGGAGTTCAAGCCAGCCTATTGCCGGCTGCTCGAGGTGCGCCCCGGCCTGACCGACCCGGCTACCATCAAGTATTGCCGCGAAGAGCAGATTCTGGCCCTGGTCCCTGATCCTCTGGAGTTCTTCAAGACGGTCGTGGTGCCGGACAAGTTGGGCATTTCCCAGGCCTACGCACGAGAGGCTACGGTTTGGAGCGACCTGGGTGTGCTGGCGAAGACGGCCTTTGCACTGTTGGCTCCCTGGCGGCAGCCGCAATGTGGTGCGTCGGCTTTCGCCGGATCTTGCAGCGCGCCCGCGCTGCACGCCTCTTCGGACTCTACGACGCGGCGCGCCCAGGTTCAGCCAGAGTTTGAGACGTCTTCGACCCTGGAACCGGCCGAGCTGTTCGCCGCTCCCCAGGTTTAGTTCTCGGCTCAACAGTAAGCAGATTTCCGGGCATGGCAGGCCGGGATTGGTAGATCAGAGCTGGTAGGTCAGGGCTGGTAGGTCAGGGATTTAGCCCTGACATAGTAGCCGGCAAAATCAACTCGGGCTTTACAGGCTGCGGAAAAACTCGTTTTTCGCCCGAAAAGTGTCAGGGCACGACTTTATTCGTACCATAAATGCCATAGAATCAGCGCGGTCTTCAGGCCCTGCGGCACCTTCTTCGGGCTTTTCGCCATTCATTCAGGGTTTTTCCGCAGCCTGTTTAGCCCCTGAGGTTTGTCTCTCGGGCATTCCACTTGCGAAATGCTCCTTCCGCCGTCTGTTAGAGTCCGGCCTTCAGTTCCGCCTCGCGCTGCCGCGTCCCGGTCAAGAAAGCCTCGCACTCAGGTGAGTCCGGCTTGATCGAATCCAGGTTAATGGCGACGTTGGAAAGCGCCCCTTCGAGAGCGGCTTTCGCCAGCGCGATTGCAGTAGTCAGATCGGAGTTCATGTTGGGGTTGGTTACAGGCTTGAGGCTGGCGGCGATCTGCGCCACTTCTGCGGCTCGTTCCGCCACGCCCAGAGGCACGCTGGTCGCGTGCTGGAGCGCGGCATTGATCCCCCGGCCGCCGTCGGAGGATTCCCTGGCCGCCTTGTAGGCCTTCATGACGGCGTTGTAGGATTCGGCGTCGGCATCGATGGCGGACTTGAGTTCCTCGCGTAGCGGCGTGAGCCGGGCGATGGCGTTGCTGAGCTCGGTTTCGTATTGCAGGTAGGCCTTCTTGCCGCGGGACATGGAGGCAACCATGCCGGCCAGGGCGGCGGCCATTGCGCCGGCTGCGGCCGCTGCGCTGCCTCCTCCGGGAGTTGCCGTCGGGGCGGCGAGCTGCTCGATGAAGGGCTCCACTCCAGCGCGCAGGCCGCCCACGGCCATTTTGCCGCTCATCACCGCGGCCAGGCGGCTTTCGAGAATCAGCGAGGAATCGAAGTTCTCCACCTGCAGGAACCACTCGGCAGCCTGCTCCAAGGCCAGCTTGGGAATCAGTCCGACGATTTCGCTCGAAACCGGAACGATGCCGTAGCGCGCGGCTTCTCGCTTCACGAACTCAAACACGCGATGGATCGGAGTTTGTTCAAAATCAGTCAGGTTCATGGAGACCTGGGCCAATCCGCGCACCAGGAAACCCGCTCCCTTGACGTAGCGCAGGCCGCCGGACGAGAAGCGCACGGCCTTGGCGATTTTCTTGGCGAGGTTCACGTCGGTGGTGTTCAGAAAGATGTTGTAGGCGATGAGAGGCTTGCGCGCGCCCACCACGGTGGCTCCGGCGGTGGGATGCACGCGCGGCTCGCCGAAATCGGGCTTGCGGGCAGGGTTGGTGGCGATCTCGTCGCGAATGCCTTCGAACTGGCCGCGGCGAATGTTTTCGAGATTCTGGCGCTCCGGGGTGGTCGCGGCGGCTTCGTAGAGATAGACCGGAATCGCAAAGCGGCGGGAGATTTCAGCGCCGACGTGGCGGGCCATGGCTACGCAGTCTTCCAGGGTGACGCCGTCGATGGGGATAAAGGGAATGACGTCGGTGGCGCCCATGCGCGGGTGCGCACCCTGGTGCCGGGTGAGGTCGATCAACTCGGCGGCCTTGCCTGCGCCGCGAATGGCAGCTTCCTGAACGGCTTCGCGATCGCCAACCAGGGTGATGACGCACCGGTTGTGGTCGGAGTCCATCTCCCGGTCGAGGAGATACACGCCGGGAATCTTCATGGCTTCAACAATGGCATCGACTTTGGCCGCGTCGCGGCCTTCGGAAAAATTGGGAACGCATTCAACGAGAGTGGTGGGCACGTGAGAAGGATAAAGAGCGGGTCAGCTAGTGAGCAAGTCAGCTAGTCAGCGGGGTAGCCTTCTGGTTTCCGGATTTCAGGATTGAGATCCTGGGGCAGTCTTGCATGGTGCGTGGTCAGACTCTTCGAAATAGAGATGACTTACCGACAATGCTCCCGAATGTCCACTCAACCGGCTCTTTTCCCAGTAAATCAGGAGCAACATGCAGTATTCTTACGGGGCCGTCGTTTCTCCGTTGGAAGCGAGAGTTGAAGCTGCTTCGGTGGACACGAAAGGTCAGGAGGTATTTCTTATGAAATTCTTGCGATCTGCGCGCTGGGTTCTGCTGGCACTGCTTGTTTTCGGAATCGCCGCTCAACAGGCAAGTGCTCAAATTCCCGTGGGCACGACCAGAACCGGAACGTTTGTCTGGGACGGCGAACGGTGGATACCGGCTGAGGAAGCTCCGCCGCCCGCTCCTGTTGCCGCTCCTGTTGTCGCTGAAGCGGTGGAAATCACGGTCAATGAGGCGCCGCCGCCGCTGCCGGTGTACGAACAGCCGCCCTGCCCTGAGCCGAACCTGATCTGGACGCCCGGCTACTGGCACCATGGCTTCCTTGGCTATTACTGGGTTCCCGGCGCATGGGTTCCGGCGCCGTACATCGGTGCGCTCTGGACGCCCGGCTACTGGGGATTTGCCGGTGGCAGTTTCGGCTTCCATGCAGGCTACTGGGGACCGCACATCGGGTTCTATGGCGGCGTGAACTACGGCGGCGGCTACATGGGTATCGGCTTTGCCGGCGGCACGTGGAATGGCGGCGTCTTCGCCTATAACACCGCGGTCGTCCGGGTGAACACCGTTGCGGTGACCAATGTCTACATCAACCGGACGATCGTCGAACAGACGACGATCATCAACACCACCAACGTTTCCTATAACGGCGGGCCCAACGGCGTGCAGCACCAGCCCACACCCGACGAGCAGGTGGCCGCGCACGAGCAGCACACGCCGCCGACCACGTTCCAGCGGCAGCACATAACAGCGGCCGCCGCGGACAAGAGCAATCTTGCCTCAAGCAACGGCGGGCATCCGACCAACCTGGCCGTGGCCAAACCGCTGGCCGCCGAAACGCATGCACCGCCGGCGGGCTTCAAGCCTGCGCCAGCCAAGCCAGTCGCCGAGTTGGCGAGGGCCCAGGCATCACCCACCGTGATCGCAGCGGCCAAGACGGCAACGGCGAAGACGGCGACGGTCGCCAAGGCTGCACCCGCACCCGCGGCCAAACCGGCACCTGCTCCCGCGGCCAAGCCTGTAGCGGCGCCCGCAGCCAAGCCTGCACCCGTGCCGCCGGCCAAGGCTGCAGCGGCGCCCGCGGCCAAGCCAGCGCCTGAACCGGCAGCAAAACCGGCAACCGCGCCACCGGCCAAGGCTGCGGCTGTACCCGCAATGAAGCCTGCTCCAGTGCCACCGGCCAAGGCGGCTGCGCCCGCGGCCAAACCTGCACCGGAACCCGCGGCTAAACCCGCAGCCAAGGCTGCTCCTGAACCTGCAGCCAAGCCCGCGGGCAAGCCTGCAACTGAGCCCGCAGCCAAACCGGCGGCGAAGCCCGCTCCCAAGCCTGGCGAGAAGCCCAAGCCGAAGAGCGACGAGAAGCCGAAGAGCGACGACAAATAAATCCACTCGGAGCAGACTCCTGCTCCCAACGTAAAGAGGCCCACGGGTGACCGTGGGCCTCTTTACGTTGATGGGGAAAAGAGAAGGGTGACAGGAGGAGAGGGCAGAAGAGGCGGTCCGGGGACCATCGCCGCAGAAGCCCGGGTCTCAAAATCGAGGTCTGTGGCACTCGGCGAACAAACGGAGAACGAGACCCGGGGGGGGAGGGGCTCTCAGGCGGATTTCGGTGGGGAGGGCTGGCTGCGGACGGTGGTGGCGGCGACCTGGGCGGCGTAGAGGAGGCGGGCGCCGGCAGGGCCTTCGATAGCGCCGATCAACATGCCGTGCGCGACGCAGGCGATGAAGTCGCGGATGTTTTCGGGCCCGGAGAGTGGGGGCAGGTTGTTGCGGTAGGCCTGTTCAGCGTTGAGGTCGGAAAAGACTTTTCCTTTACCATTGGCGACGGCCGCTTTGTAAGCGCGTGCTGAGGCTGCACAGCAACGGGCGACGGCGGGGTTCGCGAAAGCTGGGCTGGGGGCTTCGGGCGCCGGCTGCGTGATTTCAGTCATTACGATAACTCCCTCGGTGGCTGGGTTTCAGACGCTTTTCTTCATTGTGCGGCGGGGGAGGGTAATTTTGTGCAACCACTTGCCGCCACCTGCGGTGGGGCAGACGCCTTCGGCTCGGTGAAGGCGGGGTTTCGGCGGGAAGGCTGGGGTGGTCGCTGTCGTTTGTGATTTGGGAGGAGAAACTCGGAGGGGTGTGCCGAGCGGCTTTCAATGAATGACCGGGGGTTGCCAGTTATTCGAAAAGGCAATAATATACTTGACTAACTACGAAAGGTAGGCGAAACTGAAATGGCCGTGACAGGGCAGCAGGAAGTGGAGTGTGTTTTAGTGCCACGCATCCCTACTAAGGAGATGCTTGATGCCGCATGGGCCGATGCGCTAGCAGAAGATGCGGGGGGGTGTATGGAAGTCCATGCTTGAGGCTTGGGAATCAGCCGGTAAGCATGGGAAACTCCACGAGGGGTAACGGCTGGTTTCCTCGCTTTCTGAACTCCAAAAATCTGTCCATCACAATCCAAGACCTTTCGACTGTCTTATTCACTTCGGTCCCTGGGATAAAAGCTCTATCACCGTGGCGTGGACCTGTAGATTGATCCGTGATGAAAGATAGGTAGCCTTGCTCGATATTCAGATTAGCTCGCATTAGCGGCCATCCCTGTTTCCTGTCAGTTCCCAGCGGCGTAATCATATTACGAATCCCCTCTATCGCTCTGGCGCAATTCACTGGGGCATAGTGGGGCCAAGTAATCCCCGCTATGAGATCGTTCAATGCCATGAATATTGCTGGTTCGCCAACAACGATCCTCCACACATCTTCAATTTTTCCACCAGAAGGGGCGAGATTAAATGCAGTGCACAAAGGTGCGAGTTGAGGCATTTGAGCCAACAGGAATTGTTCCGCTCCATCGGGCTTAATGAATGTATCAATCCAGACGGTTAATCCCCATCCATTGGCGAAGCAGAAAATATCGATGGCCGCCCTTGCTAAATCAATCGCCCGCATATGGAGGTGGGGAAGATCGTCATCTTGATAGCGATTTACTTGACACTCTACCGCAACCTTGGAGTCTTCAATCCGGACAGTGAAGTCCATAATCAGTCCGATACTGGTCTCCTCCCAATGCGCGGTCGGTAGATCACGGATGGTTATCTTTATTGCCCCGGCCGATGGCAATACTCTCCCAGTGAAGTAAACAATTGGCATAGAATGTACTCCATGAAGCCGAAACCGCAATCCGAAGAGTATAAGGCTTTCGAGGCGCTTCTAGGGAGCGTCCTAACCGTATCGAAGGCGGAGCTTGACAAGCGCATTGAGCAAGAAAAACGCGAGAAGAGTAAGCCTAGAGGCCGCGCTTCCCGCGTTTCTGCCGTCCCATCCAAGCCAAATTAGACCTGCGGATCACCCACCTTGCCGGTTAGTTCTGCATAGGTCAGTCTCTTCCCTGAAATCTGCGAAAGGACCAGCGCGAAGCGGTCTTTATCGGTCAATGGATTGTCTTTGGTAGCGCGATTGTTGTAACGGAATGCCTGTTCGTCTACATAACGATCCAGATGGAAGGGTTCGACGCTAATGTAGGTTCCACCGAGGGACCGCTTGAGCAGGGACCAGAAGTTTTCGATTCCCTGCGTGTGAATCTGCCCATTCACGTACTCCACGGCGTGATTGATGATTTCGTGCTGGAGATTGGTGCCCTTGTATCCGCCCCATTCATCGGTCATGAGGGTAGCTCCAGGGTGGATGTTCCGGTTCACGACGGATCGCAAGGCAGCATGAGTGCGCTCCATGACCACTTCGGCCTTAACTCGTCCGCCCCGCTCCAACATGCCCACGACGATAGTCTTTGCCGTGCCAGATACTGCCTTGCCACTCACGCCGGGGCCTTTGGGCTTCTTTGCCTTGTGCATGTTCTTCAGCTTGCCGCCCACGAAGGTTTCGTCCATTTCGACAGGTCCATCATCGAAGCCCAACTTGAGAAGAGACTCGTTCTTCATGGCCAGTCGAATCCGTTGCAACATGAACCACGCTGATTTTTGAGTGACCCCGATGGAGCGGTGAATCTCATAGCTCGAAACCCCGTTTTTGCAGTTGGCCAGCATCCACATCGCGGTCAGCCATTTGTCCAGCTTGATGGCCGAATCCTCAAAGATGGTGTTCACCTTGACGGAATACTGTTTACCGCAATTCCGGCACTGCCAGCGGCGCTGAGTCTTGAGCCAGTGTTGGCGAGGCTCGGGAGACAGACATATGGCGCACTGAGGGCCATCGGCCCAGCGCATTGCGGCTACAGTATCGATGCACACTTGCTCGTCAGAGAAGTATCTGATTGCATCTGCAAGGGTTTTAAGTTCGTTCTCCATGACAAGAAAAGAATATCGAAGAATCAATCATTAGTCAAGTATATTATTGCCTTCGAAAATCCATCCGTACGACATGGGCGTTTCAGGACCGATTCTCAAATTTACATGTAAACCACGCTGGATAAGTGAGTTGACCTGTTCACGTCAACGCACAACGAAGATCCACCTTGCTGAGATTGGTTTGTGACCGGTGGAATCCGGTTACCCTTCTTGCCAACCAGGTGGAGCGTCACGAATACCCCGAATCCGTCCGATTCGCGTCGAGTCCGAGCTGCGGTTTACAGTTCGCGAATCGCAGTCACGGGGTTCCGGCGCATCGCTCGATGTGCGGGAAGGTAGCATGCCAGCAAAGACATTCCTCCCAGGAGCATGACGACGGAAACTACGGTGACCGGATCGTTGCCGCTGATTCCGTACAAGAGCCGAGCGATAAGACGTGTGAGTCCCAACGCAAACGCCAGTCCCAGCGCCAGGCCAGTGCCTGCGAGCCATAATCCCTGCACCAGCACGAGCCGCAGCACATCGACACGGGAAGCACCTAAAGCCATTCGTATTCCGAACTCGTGGGTCCGCAATTGGGTTCGATAGGCCACGACTCCGTAGATTCCGGTTATCGCAAGAACCAGCCCGATCAGCGCGAACATTCCCGCCAGAGAGCTCTCGATGACGGCGAAAGTGCTCGCCAACTGGGTACTCTCCCTCATGGAGCGCACATCGAAAACCGGCAGCCGCGAATCGATCCCATGAATGGCCTGCTCCACCGC
>JBEKTB010000119.1:0-12097 GCA_049516495.1 Occallatibacter sp. | reverse complement strand
GCCAGCCGCCCTTCGAAACCCAGGATGCGGAAGGCTCCCCAGCGTGTGGGGAAATCCGCCTCGGCGACCTTCTTCACGCTTTCGAATCCCATGGATTCATTTTACAGGGGACAGGGATCAGGGGTCAGGGAACAGTGGCCGCTGCAGCTTTGCCATCCCCGTGTTTGACGGCCAGCTTGAAATAAACGAATCCGTGTTCGCTGTCCCCTGTCCACTGTTCCCTGACCCCTGACCCCTGACCCCTGACCCCTGCACCTGTGCGATAGAGTGAGAACGTGCCGGATAACAAGCTCATCATTATCACGCTGCTGGTCAAGCTGGGCGTGGCGGCGGCGGTCGCCAGCGCGCTGGCTCGCTCGCGCACCTTCCAGCGGCTGCTTTTTGCCGAGCATCGGCAACACCGCCAGACGGCGGCCCTGCTCGCGTTTTTCCTGGTGCCGTTGACGCTGGGCGTGTGGGTGCGGACGGTGGTGCCCAATTTTCTGGCCGCCGACATTTCCTTTGAAACGGTGATCCTGCTGGGCCTGCTGCTGGGGCCGGGATGGGCCATGCTGGGCGGGGCAGTGCTGGCGGGGCCGGCGGTCTACCATCACGAGTTCCTGGCGCTGCCGTTCAACGCCGCGCTCGGCCTGGCGGCGGGCACGCTGGGCCGGTTCGTGGAGATGGAGGAGATCTGGTCGTTTACGCCGCTTGTCGATCTGAGCCTTTACCGCTGGGTGCGGCGCAACCTGCGCAAGCCGCGCATCGACCGCCAGATCCTGATGCTATTCCTGATCGCCGTGCTGGAGATTGTGCGCGAGTGGGTGGCGCGCACCTATCCGCCTGCGCCGCGTCCGCGCTGGCTGTTTGCGCTCAACACCGGCAGTCCGGTTTTGCAGCCGCTGGTGTGGCTGTGCGCGCCGATGGTGGTGGGCATTGCGCTGAAAGTGTGGAATGCGCTGCGCATCGAGCTCAAACTGGAAGAACAGAAGCGGCTGCTGCTGGAAGCCCGGCTGGACGCGCTGCAGCGGCAGATCAATCCGCATTTCCTCTTCAACACGCTCAATTCCATCGCTTCGCTGGTGCGACTGAAGCCGGAGCTGGCGCGGCAAATGACGGTGAAACTGGCCAACATTCTGCGCGCGCTGCTGAAGGACCACGACAGCTACGTGCCGCTGCGCGAGGAACTGAGTTTTACCGACGACTACCTGGACATTGAAGTGGTGCGCTTTGGCGCCGACAAGCTGAGGGTGGAAAAGGAGATCGACCCGCGGACGCTGGACGTGCTGGTGCCCAGCATCCTGCTGCAGCCGCTGATTGAAAACAGCATCAAGCACGGACTGGAGCCGCGCATCCACGGCGGAACTGTGACCTTGCGCAGCCGACTGGAGGGTGACCGCGTCCTGATCGAGGTGGCCGACGACGGAGTGGGCATGGGCAACCGGCCGGCATCGGCGCTGCGGCGCACGGGCGCGGGCATCGGGATGAAGAACGTGCAGGAGCGGCTGGAGGTGCTCTACGGCAACCAGATGACGTTCAGCGTGGTGAGCAATCCGGGGCGGGGTACGCTGGTGTCGATCGAGTTTCCGGCCAATCTGCCGGAAGCGGGCTAGAGCTTCCGCGGCTGGCCGCGTTTGGATTGCAGCCGGATGATCCTCTGAATGAGTCATTGCGGCAAGGACGGAGCAACCGCTTCGCTTCGACCCTTTGAAGGCCGGACCCTTCGCTTGCCGCCGTTACCCTGGCCGCACAAATCGCCGGAGCGCGCTAACATTCCAGCGTGAGCGACTCCCCGTTTTCCGTCTTGTCGAACCAGCCTCCGCTGGACCACGAGAGCTTTCAAGCGCACCGTGAGTTGGAAGCCCGGCTCACGAAGAGCCTGCGCGGCGACGTGCGCTTCGACCTCGGCTCCCGGGCGCTTTACGCGGCCGACTCGTCGAATTACCGGCAACTGCCGGTGGGCGTGATTCTGCCCCGCGATGCGGCCGACGTGGAAGCGGCATTGGCTGCCTGCCGGGCAACCGGAGCCGCGGTGTTGCCGCGCGGAGCGGGAACCAGCCTGGCCGGGCAGTGCACCAATGTGGCCGTGGTCTTCGACTTTTCCCGGTATATGCGCGGGCTGAATTCGATCGACCCCGAGGCCAGGCTGGCAACGGTCGAGCCTGGCCTGGTGCTGGACCGGCTGCGCGAGGCCGCGGAAGTGCACCACCTGACCTACGCGCCGGACCCGGCCACGCACTCCCGCTGCACGCTGGGCGGGATGATCGGCAACAACAGTTGCGGCGTGCATGGCCTGCTGGGCGGCAAGGTCGTGGACAACGTGAAATCGCTGGACCTGGTGCTCTATGACGGGACTCGATTGACCGTGGGCCGCACCAGCGCAGCCGAGTTGGAAGCGCTGATTCGCGGCGGCGGGCGGGTGGGCGAGATTCACGCGCGGCTGGCGCGACTGCGCGACCGTTACGCCGGGCTGATTCGCGAGAAGTTTCCGCGCATACCGCGGCGCGTTTCCGGCTACAACCTGGATGAACTGCTGGACGAGAACGGCTTCCACGTGGCGCGCGCGCTGGTGGGGTCGGAGGGGACCTGCGCCACGGTGGTTTCCGCCACGCTGAACCTGAGCGCCAGCCCGCCCTACCGCGTGCTCACGGCGCTGGCATTTGCCGACGCTTTTCTGGCTGCCGACGCGGTGCCGCGAGCGCTCGAACACGGTCCCATCGGATTGGAAGGATTCGACCGTCTGCTGCTGGACTTTATGCGACGCAAGAAGCTGGCGGTGGAAGACGTTTCGCTGCTGCCGGAGGGCGGCGGGTTTCTGCTTGTGGAGATGGGCGCGTGGACAGCCGAAGAGGCGCAAATGAAGGCCGAGGCGCTGGTGCATGATGCGCAAGGCTGGCCGCAGGCTTCCCATGCGCGCATCTACAGCAGTGACGAGGCGGCCCACGTGTGGCATGTGCGCGAATCGGCGCTGGGCGCAACGGTGTTTGTCCCGGGGGAGCCGGAGGGCTGGGAGGGCTGGGAAGACGCCGGGATTCCACCTGCGCACCTGGGTGCTTACCTGCGCAAGCTTACGGCTCTGATGAACGAATACGGCTACCGCAGCCCGCTTTACGGGCACTATGGGCAGGGCTGCGCACATTTGCGCATCAACTTCGACTTCCGGACGGAGGATGGTTTACGCAAGTTCCGTGAGTTCATCGAGAGGGCAGCGGATCTGGTGTTGAGCTTCGGCGGGTCACTCTCAGGAGAGCACGGCGACGGCCAGTCGCGCGCGGCCCTGCTGCCCAAGATGTTCGGGGCGGAGTTGATGGAGGCTTTTCGCGAGTTCAAAGCGATCTGGGATCCGGACAACCGCATGAATCCGGGCAAGCTGGTGGATGCGGTGCGGGTCTACGACCCGGTGGAGAATTTGCGCCACCTGCGGTGGGGCCAATCGCCTTCGGCTGGTCCGCGCCAGGAAAAAGGCGCGGAGTTGGGGACTGTTCGAGAACCATCTGAGACGGAAGGTGGAGTCGGGGAACGCGGTGCCGGTCTGGAAACGCATTTTGTTTTTGCCGCGGACGGGGGCTCGCTGGAACGGGCCTCTGAACGCTGCGTGGGGGTGGGCGCGTGCCGCAAGATGGAAGGCGGCGTGATGTGTCCCAGCTATCGCGCAACCGGTGAGGAACAGCACTCGACGCGCGGACGGGCGCGGCTGCTGTGGGAGATGCTGGCCGGAGCGTTGCAGAAAGAGGGATTTCAGAGCAAGGCCGTTCACGAGGCTCTGGATTTGTGCCTGAGTTGCAAGGCGTGCAAGACCGAATGTCCGGTCGCGGTGGACATGACGGCCTATAAATCGGAATTCCTGGCGCAGCGGTATAAAGGGCGCCTGCACCCGCTGCACCACTATGTTTTCGGATTTGCCGACCGGCTTGCACGGTGGGGTGCGCTGACGCCGGCGCTGGCCAATGCACTGCTCACGGGACCAGTGACCAGCCCGTTGATCAAGCGAATTGTGGGGGTGGCGCAAGAACGGCAGCTTCCGCGACTGGCGGAGAAGAGCTACACGGCAGAGCGCAGCGAATTCGCGGCAAAGCTCACCTCAGGGGCTGAAGCCCCGGCTGAATTTGCTGGCCTAGATGTCGGGGCTGAAGCCCCGACCTACCGGTCCCGGTCGGGCGCTCCGAAGAGTTCTGCGACGGCTGATTTCACCGCAGGGGAGGCCGCTGCCGATGAGACGACCAATGTCCCGCGGATGGCTCGCAACCGGGATTCTTCAAAGCCCGAAGGGCGGTTGGCCCCACCGCAGGTGGTGCTGTGGGCGGATACGTGGAACAACTACTATCATCCGCAAACGCTGGCTGCGGCGGAGTGGGTTCTTACGCAGGCTGGGTTTGCAGTGCGCGTTCCCAAAGGGCACATCTGCTGCGGGCGGGCGCTTTATGACTTTGGGCTGCTGCCGACGGCGCGCAGTTATCTGGCAAAGGTTCTGGATCACGTGGCGACGGAGATTGAGGCGGGGCTGCCGTTCATCTTTCTCGAACCAAGCTGCGCCAGCGTTTTCAAGGACGAGGCGCTGGAGTTGTTTCCCAACGACCCGCGTGCGCAAAAGTTGAGCCGTCAGGTGTGGCTCTTGGCCGACTGGCTGGCCGCCAAGGCTCCGGAGTGGGTGATCGGGCGGCTCAAGGGCGCGCAGGTTTTGATCCACGGCCACTGCCACCATAAGGCAGTGTTCGGCGGGCCGGGCAGCGAGATCGCGTTGTTGCGCAAGGCCGGGGCACAGGTGGAGATGATCGATTCCACTTGCTGCGGTATGGCGGGACCGTTTGGATTCGAGGCGGACAAATTCGAGGTTTCGAAGAAGATCGCGAATCTGGGATTACTGCCGGCGGTGGAGTCAGCGGGGCCGATGACGATTGTGGTTGCGGATGGGTTCAGTTGCCGGGAGCAGATTGCGCAGTTAGGACACCGGCGGGCGCTGCATTTCGCGGAGGTGCTGGCGCGGACGTGCGGGTGCGGAGGGTGAGTTGCCGGACCGAAGCCAGCGCCGCATTTCACCAAATATCGCCAGAAATGTTCAACAGTTTTGCGGATTCTACCGACTGATCGTCTGCTGTCTCTCGTTACGGAATCCTCCTTACGTCAATAGTGTCGAATTTTCCGTCCTGATCAACATACCAGCCGTGCAGTGAATCTCTGGTTTCAATCTTGAAGGTGCCCTCGCCATGCCACGTTTTGCCGTCGTCGCTCATTGTCATAAACAAAGCCTTAATGACTCCCGCAACCAGCTTTACGCTCCCCTCCAACTTTAAAGGCGAAACGCCCTCTCGCTGCGGAATTTCCCCGTGAAATGCCCCCTCCCACTGGGACTTCGCCATCAGGCCAACTCTCGCCCGATTCCCTTTGCGGAATCTCAACTCCCACGTCCCGGCCAGTTCGTTGACACTCAGCGGAATTTGATGGTTTGCTTGATTGTCTGATTTTTCCAGATTGCCTTTTGGCGAGTTAAAGCTGGCGCCTCGGTTGGCAGCGAAGTCTACTTCTAAAAGCCGCGAAATAACCTCTTTGACCTGCTCGTTTTCTTCCTTGAGCCGTGAGTTGCTCTTCTCTACCTCATTGAGCCTGTGCGCCCAATCAGCTACTTTCCAGGTAGTAACCCACAGTGCGTACAGGATAGTCCCCAACCCGATCACAAGCGCTACCCACAAATGAGCGCCCTCCGCGAACGTCTTCCCTGATGGTGGAGATTTACTGAATCGCATCAAAGATTTCCTCCATCGCTTCAGAAATGTGTCAAATTCCACTACTATCCGGCGAATCGGCAGGCCGGATAGCCAAGAGCGCAGCCGCACGCGTGACTTCCGCTAAAGGCCGTGATTGGCCCGACGCCCTGGAGGTGACGGCGCTCGCCATGTGGTGAGTCCTATTGAAGACATGCTTAAGCCAAAATGTCCAGCTTGCATTGGGCAGCGGCGACCACTCCACCTGCGGTCAAAGGCCCCTTGCGCAATGCCCAGGGAGCGCCGCAGGTCCGGTGCCCTTTTGCCTCTTGATTTTTCGGCCGTGCCTCGCGAGATAACGTCGATCCGCCGCCCCAAACGCGGCAGCCATTCTTGGATTGGAAACGTGCTTGGGGAGCCGAACTGGCCAGCTTAGCAAATAGGAATGCAGTTGTCTAATAGATGTCTCCGCGGCCTCTGCACCGGAGAATATAGCGCAGGCACGGGGACAAAGGGAAGATGAACCAGAAGTTCTAAGCGGGCAAGACGCATGAGAGCATGTTGTTGTAGTCGCGTCCTGCCCGCAAGGTTCTCTGCTAGAAATTCAAAGTAATCTTCGCCGTCAGGGCGCGGGGAGTTACATAGTGCGTGCCGCTGAAGGTGGAGAGGAAGTTATACAGGGCGTACTTGTCGGTGACGTTGATGGCGGTCACGTCGAGGTTCACTTTGTAGCGGTCGGCATGGAAGAGATTGTCCTTGCCGAGGGAGGCGTCGAAGAGATTGCGCGGTTGAATGCGCTGCGGATTGTGATCGTTGTCGCCCATGTTGGGGGCGGGAATATTGATCAGGCTCGACGTGAACTGCGAAGCGGGGCAGACCGAGGGCAATGCCCGGGTCGGCGTGGCTTTCACTCCATTGCAGGCGAAACCCGCTTGAAACTCCTCGTCCGCCGTGAGGGGCAGGGCAACGCTGGCGCCGGTGACTGGGTTGATGGTGGGAGGAATGTTGGTGTCCACCATGGCAATGGCCGGTTGACCGTTGAGCGTGGTTGAACTGTTGCCGCAGGGCGTGTTGGGGTCGGTCACTCCATAACACGGAGTGGAACCGGCGACCAGGCCCGAGTCATAACGCCAGTTGAATCCGCCCCACAGGCCGTTCAGCAGCTTGCCTCGCGAGAGCGTGTATTGCAGGTGCGAGGTCTGGTTGAACTTCTCGTCGTGGTCGATGCGGAAGGGCAGGCCGGTCTGGCCGACGGTGGCTCCGGCTCCGGCCACCTGCGGCGGATAGAAGCGCGCGGCCACGGAAGACATGACGACATAGGCGCTGATGTTATGGAATTGCGGGACTTCCACATTCAACGCGTAGCCGGGGATCTTGGAGCTATGCCAGTCGATGGGGAAGGTGATGGGCGTATTGCCCAGGACGCTGAAGTCGAAGGCGTTGTGGGTGTACTTCCAGATGTACTCGCCGCTGACGACGACTCGCTTGCCGAAGGCCTGCTGCAGGCCGGCATGGAACTCGTTGCGGAAGCCGGGGTCGAGCGTTCCCGCGACTCCTGAAGTGCAGTTCAGCAGCGGCGAAAGCACGGCATTGCCGCAGCCGCTGCTGGACAGCACCAGGTTCTCATTGAAGGGCGTTTCCAGGGTACGCGCATAGGAGACGCGCAGCACGGTAGAGGAAGGCTTGATGTTATAGGCAATGCCCACACGCGGCTCGGTCTGGGTGGCCGCGGTGAGGCCGTTGTAGATGTCGCCGCGCAAGCCCAGATTGAAGAGCCAGTTGCCGGCCTTGATCTGGTCCTCAATGTAGAGGCCTAACTCCTTCACGTCGGTGTGGCCGAAGTAGCTGTAAAGGCTGCCACCGCGGGTAAGGTCGTAGGGGGCGAGGACGGGGAGATAGTTGGCATTTGCAATCACTGCGTTGCCGCTCGAATCCACGCCGCCGCAGCCAGTGGTGGAGAGGTACCCGGGGAGGGAAATTCCCGTAACCGCGTCGACGCAGGGCGAGTCATAGGTTGCTTCCACCACTCCCAGGCTGTCGTTTTCGCGCAGGAAGGTCTGGCCGTACTGCGCACCCGCCTTGATGTTCTGGATTCCTTTGGCGTAGGAGAAGTCCGTGTGGACGGCGGCGTTGGTCAAGGTACGGCTCTGCGCGATGGACGAGGTTTGCAGGTTCGACGGACCCAGATCCGCCAGGGGGTTGCCGCTGGGATAGTAGTTATAGTCGTCGCGGCGGACAAAGGCGCCCAGGTTCCACACCGAGTTATTGCCAATGATGCGCGTATAGGTCGGCGAGATGTTATACGTTCCGATTTTGGAGTGCTGGTCGGTGTTGCCCACGTTGACGAAGACCGGGCTGGAACTGGAGCCGTTGTTGGCGCCGCTGGTCGCGACGTTCTGGACGTTGAGATTGTCAAAGGAGTTGGGCGTCTGAAACCAGGAGCGGGAGTAATTCAGGTCGAGGTGAATGGAATCGACAGCACTGAGGTTATAGTCGATGCGGTCAAAAACGTTTTGCTCGTTGCCCTTGTCGTGGAAGACGGTGAACTCGGGGGGATCGAGGAAGCGGCCGGAGTTCAAGCCGTCAGCCTCGACGAAGTTGCCCCACTTTTTGCCGCCATAGGACAGATCGAAGCCACCGGACGCGGAACCGAATGCGCCATAGGAGCTGGTGATGCTGCCGGTGGGTTTGGTGACGCCCTGGCCGGAGCGGGTGGTGGCCACGATGACCAGGCTGGTTTTGCCGCCGTACTCGGCCGGGGGCGCACCGCTGATCACTTCAATCGACTGAATGGAGTTGGAGGGAATCTGGTTGGAGAAGACCTTGCTCTGCTGGTCGGTGATGGACTGGCCGTCGACCGAGAAGGAGTTGGACGCGTGGTCGCCAAGGCCGTGGAAGAGGCCGTTCGAGTCGGCTGCAACACCGGGGGTGGTGGCGGTGACCAGGGAGCTGAGAGTAGAAGACTCGCTCTCCATAGGCACCTTGATGAACAGGTCGCGATCCACGTCGGTGTGGAAGGTGGGATCGGTCTCGACCAGGTCGCCCGAGGCTTCGACGGTCACGGTCTGGGAGGTTCCGGCAACCTGGAGAACGATTTTGAGGCTGGTTCCCACGACGGAGCGGATTTCGAAACTCCGACTCAGGGGAGCAAAGCCGTT
The DNA here is from genome assembly GCA_049516495.1 of Occallatibacter sp. GTDB lineage: Bacteria > Acidobacteriota > Terriglobia > Terriglobales > Acidobacteriaceae > Telmatobacter. The sequence goes on along the minus strand of JBEKTB010000119.1, from coordinate 3,261 downwards.
AGCCGAGACACCGAGCCGGTAGGGATTGAAGGGGACGTTGTCGAAGACGAACTGGCCGAGCGCATCGGTGGTCGCGGTCCGGTCCAGTCCGCTGACCTGGTTGGTCAGGTGGACGGTGGCGTTGGGAATCACGGCGCTGGATGGATCGGTGACGGTGCCGCGGACAATGCCCGCGTTGCCACTTTGGGCAGGCGAATAGAGGGCTGCGAGGAAAAGAAACAGCAGCGGGAGAATGCGAAGAGTTGCGTCTCGATGGATCGGCATTTTGAACCTCCTGAAAATGGCTGCATGATGCGAGAAAGCGGGCCATGGCCCGATGAGCCATGGCGTTTTCAGTGCATAAGAGGCAGCTTTCCGAATCGGGAGTCAGCCTGAGGTGAGACGCCGGAGATGAGCCCGCGAGAGGTGCGGCGGGCAACCGGGATCGGACTGAAACGTAAGATCGGAAAAGTGCCTTAGCAGCCGGTGGGAGGAGGACGGGTGAAGAGCTTGGGACTCCAATGGCGGATGACGGTGCGCGGCTCGAAGACCGGCGCGGGGGTTCCGACAGCGACCAGGACCACCGCGGGCGCCATGACGGCGACCGGCGCGGCCGAATGTAGGACGATGCACAGCGGGCAATGGTCTGCATCGCTCTCGAGCGGATGCATGTGCGCCACCTGGGCCACGGCCAGCAGCGCCAGCAGGGCCAGACACAGCAGCGCGGCGACCCCGAAAGCACGCGGCTTCCGGCGGCTGTCTCCGCTGAAATGTGGCTGGAATCCTGTCAACGAACCATCCCCTTGTTCAAGGATACACAGAATTGGACGCACACGTGCGGCAGGGGGTTGCGCCCTGGAGCGGGATTCGCTTCTGCATCGCCGCATACCGTCGACACGCCGGTTCGTCTAAACTGTTGAGCTATGTTCTATTCCCGTCCTCTGCGGCTGGTGCTGAAGACTGCCCTCGCGGTGCTGCTGGCAGTGGCTGCGGGCGCCTCTGCGCAATCCGATCAGCAGGGCCAGCAATCGGATCAGCAGAAGCCGCTGCCGCTGAAGCCCGACCTGCCCGGCCTGGCCACGAACCATCGCCTGATCCTGAAAGACGGAACCTACCAGATCGTGCGCAAGTACGAGATTGTGGGCGACCGGGTGCGCTACATCTCCGTGGAGCGGGGCGGCGACTGGGAAGAGCTGCCCTTGGACCTGGTGGACTGGGACGCGACGCGCAAGTGGGAGCGGGACCATGCCAACCAGCCGGAAGAAGAGGCTTCGCCGGCCATGAAAGAGGCCGAGGACATCGACAAGGAAGAGGCCGCCGAGCGTAACGAGGCGAAAGCGCGCCGGCCGGAGGTGGTGAAAGGACTCGAGTTGCCGGACGAGGATGGGGTTTTTGCGCTGGACACGTATGAGGGCACGCCGGAACTGGTCGAACTGCTGCCGGTGGACCTGGCCATCAACGCCAAGAGCAAACACGGACTGAACACGCTGAATCCGATGGCCGGCGCCAAGGCCAACCTTGAGTTGGACGGTACGCACGCCAAGGTGCATTTGCACGTCAACGACCCGTCGATCTATCTTTCACTGAACGCGCGCGACGACGCCGAGAAGGTGCTTTCGCACGCATTGACGGTGGAGACGGGCGGAGCGAAAGAGGTGGCAAACCGCAAGCACGGGGCGCACTCGCCCACCTCGGGATTCGCCCTTGTGCGGGCGGACGAGCGCAAGGCGGTGCGCATTGTAGGCGCCATTCACATGAGCCCTTCCGGCACGGTGACCCAGGACGAGAATGTGATTCCAGCCAAGGTGGAGGTGCTGACCGGAAAGCACTGGCTCAAGATCACGCCGGAACAGCCGCTGGCCATCGGCGAGTACGCGCTTGTGGAAATCATCTCCAGTTCCGATATCAACCAGTCGGTATGGGACTTTCGCGTGGACCCGACGCTGGGGGATAATCCGGGGTCGCTGGGGCCGATTTTGAAGTAGCGAGGCGGCGAGTTAGCAGATCAGCGATGACGTTGGGAGATGCGCCAACCCTCTGACCGCGCAATTTCGAACTTTGAGTGCATGATACCCCAGGTCTCAAAAGCGAGACCTGGGGCACCCGCAATTGGTACAAGAACAAGCGGTTAGAGACCAGCGTCCGGCGCTTTTACCCGCGCGAACCGCTGACGGCGCTTTTCCCACTCCTCGGAGGTGAAGAAGCGCGGGCCCACTTCGATGAGGCGGGGAATCATGTTGAAGACCGCGACCCGGCTCCAGGGGCGGCCATCGCGCATGCGGAAACCCTTCTCGTTCAGATCGCTGACAATGGCGGAATAGCTGAAGTCCTGCACCAGCAGTTCCATCATGGTCATCAGCACCTGGTGCTCGGCGGGATGCGGTTCGAGCCGCAGGCAGTCGTCGGAGATGCGCAGCCCGTAGGGAATGTCTTCGTTGAATGCGCCCTCGGTGGGGGCTTCCGCGTCGGGCAGCTCGCGCCGCCATTCAATGGAAACCATCTGCCATCCGGCTTGTGTCCTCTGCCGGATAATCTCGGGGCTGAAGGGCCCCGAAACCACATCGCGCACACGCTCAAAATACGCCATTGAGAGCCTCCGCTGACCGCCCGTGCAGACAATTTACATGCAATTTGATTGCCAGGGTTGCGGTTGTCGGCGAACGCTTCAAGTCGCGGAGGGGAAAGGCGATAGGGCGCGGACGTTGTGGCCGGAGATGATTGCTGGTTGTCCGGTTGCGGGAGTTTGTGTGCGCTTCCGGACGGGTCTGCGCGAATTCCAGGTCTCAGAGGCGAGACCTGAGGCAGCCGGTTATAAAACCGTAGTTGCAAAAGACTGTCGTTGTAGATATCCCACCTTAGGCGCAAAAACTTGAGACGCGCCGAAGGTGGAGCACCCTGGGCCGGGTCGTCCATCGAGCGTGGCGGAAGGAAGTCAACCTGCATTGCGGCGCGAGCTGCTTCGACTACTCTCAAGTGGGAACGCATCTTTCTGCCGGGAGCCGGGTTGATACCGGATAAGAGTCCCTGATTCTCGCGTTTCATTTGCGCGCTGTCGCGGCTGAATCAACGGCCGCTCGACTGGGGGCTGTGTGCCCCGCGATGTGGAGGAATCATGTTTCTCGCTTTGAAGCGATTTGCCGTCCTTGGTGTTCTCTCAATGTGCTGCACAACCCTGGCCCCGGCCCAGAGAAGCTCGGCGGCCAAGGGCATCAACACGCTTGCCGCGCCTGTGCCTTCTCCGTTGCTCAATGGCAAGCGCGCGTTCATCTCCTATGAACTCGG
>JBEKTB010000118.1:0-12144 GCA_049516495.1 Occallatibacter sp. | reverse complement strand
GTCGTCGCGCATGGTCACGATAACAACGTATTGCTTTTTCGGTTCGAACTTCACACCATTGCCGACCGTTGCCAGTATCCATTGCGATCGCGGTTCAACCGGTGTGAACGTCGCCGACGCAACGGTGTCCTGATCACCCTCCTTGACGGATATTGTCATCACCGAACCCGGATTGACTCGGACAAGAATCCGAGTCGAACTGACGACCACCGCGCGATTTGAATCCGCCTTCGCGTCGTCCCCCCGGGCGCTCACGGCGCCGACGACAAAGCCGGCAGCGACAAGGTGCAGCATGAACAAACGCAGAGTTCTCCCCATTCGAGTCCCCTCTTTCCAGCTGTAGATGATCGGTTCCGACCGTTACCAGCCAAGATCTTCGGTCAAGTCGTTGACCGTCTTTTTCTGGAATGCCGAGATGTAGGTCGTGGTGATGTTTTGACCGGGAAGAGCGTAGGGGCGCAGATCGGCGGCCAGAGTTTGAGCCCCGACCGCCCAGACCCCGGCGCTCGGGTCTTTGGATTGCAGCCACAACTCCCCGAGGATTTCATCTCCCGTCGGACCGCTGCCCAGGTTCGCCCACCTCTGAATAATGTCGACGCTGTTGTGTGGAGGACCGGCCGGCGGAGCGACGCCCAACTGCTCTGGCTGCGGCGGCTTTACTGGGTCATTACTTTTCTCGTTGGACATTGGAATACCTCGCGAGGCGCAAATGCCGGGTTTCTCAACCGGTTCAGAAAACCGAGTAAGTGTCCAGCATCGTGGGCTGGTTGTGTTCGCGGACCGCGGTCCGACCTGGGCGGCACACTGCGCGCAGGATTCTGCGCTGCGATTGGGGAAAAGCGCACCCGGTGAATTGGGGATGAGCGGAAATTACCTTGAGCGTCGGGGCGAAGTCAAGTAAAAAGGCTGCCTGCGTGGGAACGCCGCAAAGATGCGAGGACCATGCGGCCGGGGCAATCCGCAGGGAACGGGCCTCGAAGCCAGTCGACCCCAAGCCTCGTTCCGCAGGCTCACGTGGCGTTTTGTCGGTCCCCTGGCCGCACACTTCCGCACAAAGAAAACGCCGCCCAATTGCAGGCGGCGTTTTCGCTGGTTGAAGAGACAGGAATCAGATGCTTTCCTTGGTTTCAATCCTCATGCCGTAGAACGATCTGCGCACGAAGAACATCGACACCAGGAAGAATGCGACTGTCAGCACGTGTGTGAGCATCGCATTGCTCGCAGTGAGCGTCACAGCAAGCTCGACCGCAAGCAGGCCGAACAAGGTCGTGAACTTGATAATCGGGTTCATCGCCACCGACGAAGTGTCCTTGAACGGGTCGCCGACGGTGTCTCCGATCACGGTTGCGTCGTGCAAAGCTGTCCCCTTCTGCTTCAGGTCAACCTCAACAACCTTCTTCGCATTGTCCCAAGCGCCGCCGGCATTGGCCATGAAGATCGCCTCGTAGAGGCCGAAGATCGCAATCGAGAACAGATAGCCGACGAACAGGAACGGCTCCATGAAGGCAAACGAGAGTGTGGCGAAGAAGACGGCGAGGAAGATGTTGAACATCCCCTTCTGCGCGTACTTGGTGCAGATCTCGACGACCTTCTTGCTGTCCGTGACCGAAGCCTTCTCCGCGCCCTCCAGATGGATGTTCGCCTTGATGAATTCGACCGCGCGGTATGCGCCGGTGGTGACGGCCTGCATGGAAGCGCCGGCGAACCAGAAGATGACCGCGCCACCGCAGATCAGCCCCAGCATGAAGGGCGCGTGCAGCAGAGAGAGCTTTTCGACGTTGGTGGTCAGTCCGTGGGTCAGGGCCATGATGATCGAGAAGGTCATGGTGGTTGCGCCCACCACGGCTGTGCCGATCAGCACCGGCTTGGCCGTAGCCTTGAAGGTGTTGCCGGCTCCATCATTGGCTTCCAGCAGGTACTTGGCGCGCTCGAACTTCGCATCGATGCCGTAGTCCTTCTTCAACTCGGATTCGATGCCGGGAATGGTTTCGATCAGCGACAACTCATAGACGGATTGTGCATTGTCGGTGACCGGGCCGTAGGAATCGACGGCAATCGTCACCGGTCCCATGCCCAGGAAGCCGAAGGCTACCAGGCCAAACGCGAAAACGGCCGGAGCCAGCATCATGGCAGCCATGCCCGGGCCTTGACTGAAGAAATAGCCCAGTCCCATAAGAGCGACCATACTCAGTCCCAGCCAGTACGCCGACATGTTGCCGGCCACGAGACCGGACAAGATGCCCAGCGAAGCTCCGCCTTCCTTGGCGGAGGTGACCACTTCCTGCACATGGGCCGAGTTGGTTGAAGTGAAGACCTTCACTAACTCCGGGATCAGCGCGCCCGCCAGGGTTCCGCAGGAGATGATCGATGCCAGCTTCCACCAGAGCGTCGGGTCGCCGCCGAGATTGGGGAGCATCGCGTACGTGACGACATAGGTCAGGGCGATGGAAACGACGGAGGTGATCCAGACCAGCGAGGTCAAGGGCGCCTCGAAGTCCATCTCGTCGGAACTGCCGTATTTTGCCTTGGCAATGATGCCGTTGAGGAAGTAAGCGCCCGAACTGGAGATCAGCATGGCCACGCGCATCACGAAGATCCACACCAGCAGTTGCGCTTGCGTGTCGGGAGTCTTGACCGCTAGCAGGATGAAGGTGATCAGGGCTACGCCGGTGACGCCGTAGGTCTCAAAGCCGTCGGCCGAGGGTCCAACCGAGTCGCCTGCGTTGTCGCCCGTGCAGTCGGCGATGACGCCTGGGTTGCGCGCGTCGTCTTCCTTGATCTTGAAGACAATCTTCATCAGATCGGAGCCGATGTCGGCGATCTTGGTGAAGATGCCGCCGGCGATGCGAAGAGCCGCAGCGCCCAACGACTCGCCAATGGCGAAGCCGATGAAGCAGGGGCCGGCAAAATCTCGGGGGACGAACAGAAGAATGAAGAGCATGATGAGCAGCTCAACCGAGATCAGCATCATGCCGACGCTCATGCCGGCCTTCAGAGGAATCGCAAACAGCGGGTATGGCTTGCCCTTCAATCCGGCAAATGCCACGCGGGAGTTGGCAAAGGTGTTGACGCGAATTCCAAACCACGCCACCCCGTAGCTGCCCGCGATGCCGATCAGCGAAAACAACAAAATGATCGGCAGCGTAACCGCGATGGGTTTATTTGGCACCGGCGCCAGCCAGCCGAAGTAGAGCGCGATGATGACCGCGATGAAAGCCCAGAGCAACATGATGAACTTGCCCTGCGTGACCAGATAGGTTTTGCAGGTCTCGTAGATCAGCTCGGACATTTCGCGCATCGAGCGATGAACGGGCATGTTCTTCAACTGCTCGAAGATCACCAGGCCGAACAACAGGCCGGCGGCGCAGAAGAGCAATCCGATCATCAGAAGGTTATGTCCGGTGATGCCGAAAAAATTCACGCTCCGCAAATCCGGCAATACCAGGTTGGCCTCGCCTCCGCCAGCTTGTTCCTGCGCGCCGGCGAATGTGGGAACCAGCAGTCCCAGGAGAACCGCCACGGTCATATACTTGCGCTTCAGGAACGTCCCGGCGCCGTCCTTGATGGCTGCGGCGATTTTCTGCATCTCGGACGTTCCGGTGCCTGCGCCGCTGACCTGGCGCGCAAAAAAGAAGGCCGCAACAAGCGACAGAGCGCTCGCGGCCATAAAGAAACACACCCAATACTGTGCAGTCACAAATCCCCCCAAGCTGAAGTTTGGATCGCCATCCCGATCATTTCCTGAATATCGCGACAGCGAATTCCCGTGAAAAAAGTCACCGGAAGCGTAGCATCCGCATGGGACACTGTCGAGTGACTGCAATCACAGGTTTCCGGCCCGGGGAGCTTCACGCAACAAAAGGCTGCCTTTGTGGGGACTGATCTGAGTGGAGGCGAGGGGCATTCCGGCCGCCCCTCGACCTTTGCGGCTCGCTGCAGTTCCGGCTCCGGGAATCGATTGGGAAACTCGTTTCCCGGAGGGCCGGAGCGCCGAATTGCCCCTACTCAACGTCGATGTCGATCTTGTCGTCGGGGAGCGGGATTTGCAGATTTTGTTCGCCCGGCTCGCGAACCTGGCCGCCGGGCAGCGGATGCAGCTTGAACAGCACCAGGACATCGCGATCCGAATCGTCGAGAGCGCGGAAGCTGGCCACCTGTTCGAGCGAATAGCGATTGTGCAGGTCTTCCAGGGTGCCGGGGTCGAGATCGTTCCAGGTGGCAAACCAGCCGGGTTGGTAAATGCCCAGCTTGCTGACCAGTTCCTGTGTCCCGAAGTCGTCGCAAATCGAAGGCAAGTGGGTCATCAAGGTGATCTGGTCGCCGCTGATGGAAACCAGCAGCCGCTTGCCATTGGGATGACCATCGATGTAGCGGGTGAGACGCTGGGCCGCATCGACAAAGGTGTACTCGGGATGGGTTGCGTAGTACACGGTCGAGTAAGCATTGGCGCCCGCGGCCACCGCGGCCACCGCCAGGGCAACCGAGCCCGCGCCGCGCAGCCAGATTCCGCTTGAAGCGGCTCTGCCCGCTCCGGTTCCGTTCGTTGATGTTGTGTTTCCCGAGCCCGGCTGACCCAGCAGCGCTCCAATTCCTTGCGCCACGACGAAGAAGCTGAAAAAAGCCACCACGGCGAAGTAGCGGGGTTGGGGATGGTTCTGGTAGGTCATGAACAGGATGTAGCCCGCGACGGCCAGGATGGACGCGCCGAAAACCGGATCCAGCAGCAGGTTGCGAGCCCGGGCATGCAGCCCCACCGACAAAGCCCCCGCCCCGGAGTTGCGCCGCGCCAGCGCACTGCCTGCTAGTTTCGTGCCTCCAAGGATCGCGCCCAGAACCAGAACCCCGGCAAGCGGGATAAGAATGTGATCGACCCACAAGCCGCCGTGGAAGGACCACCACAAACTCAACAAGGGCCAGTAGAACTCCCTTGGCTTGTCATATTTGTTCACAAAAAACAGGTACTTGTAGTCCGCGAACAGGCCAGAGTGCACCACCAGTGCCATCCACGTTGTGAAGCTGACGGCGAACGCTCCCGCGGCAGCCATGGCCGCCCGCAGAGCCAGCCCGCGATTATGCCGCAGGGGCAGCAGCAGCGCCCAGCCCACCGCCGGCAGCAGGAAAACCGCGGTAGTTTTGGTCAGCATCATCAAGGTGAAGAGCAAGCCGATGAGAATCGATGCAGCCACAGGCCGGCGCATCCGGGGCAGCCGTACGGCAAGGTTCAAAGCCGCCAGCGTGAATGTCGTCAGCATGGGCTCCAGGATGGCCAGCCGGCTGAAGCAGTAAAGGAACGGACTGGTGACGATGAGGGTCAGGGCCACGAGAGCCATCCAGCGCTGCCCCTTCGCCCGGAGCAGCAGGTAGCTCAACAGCAGGTTCGCAAAAAAGAAAGCGACAACCAGCCCGCGAGCGGCCTGAATGGTGACTCCAGTGAAAAAGAATAGAACCCACTCCAGAAACGGCCACACGGGAACGGCCGGCGCGGGGTTGAAATCCCCCGGCACGTACCAGTTGCCGAACAGATGAGCGCGAATGGCAGCGTTGCCATACCATCCCTCGTCGGTGTACTTGGCCCAGTCAAAGTACCAGGGCGAATGGTTGGGAAAGTCGGCGCGCAAATGAAGGGCATGCAGAAGGGCAAAGCTGACAATAAGGACCAGCCAAAGAGTGTAAAGCAAACGCTTGAACGACACTGTCAATCGCTGTTTCTCCGCAAGAAAAAGACACCTCTATGGGTAGGCTGCAGAAAAATTTCCCACCAGGGCAAGTTCCCTGCCAAGGCAAAAATTTGCTGCACCTGGGAGGAAAATCGCCTCGGAGGAGTTCATCCGAGTATATCGCGCCGCCTTCGCGGCTCCTCGCGCCGGCCCTTCGATACTGTGACGAATGAGCAAGGCGAAGCCGGACGGGCGTCATAGGCGTTTTGCGCGGCTTTGAGAGCTCTGTGTATGATTATCTTTCCCGGGCAGGAGTCGCTCTAATTGCAAATAAATCGGTTTACTTCGATACTATTGCTGTTTGCAGCATGCGCAGCCGTTCACGGCCAGAGTCCGATTCCGGCTGCCGCGTGGCGCATTCCCCTCGGCACTCCTCCCTCAAACCCTGGCGGCCACAAGCCTGAACTGGGCGCGTCGAACATCGACGACGGCTACTGGCAGGGCGCGCCGGTGGGCGGATTCGGAGCGGGTACGTTTTCCCGCAGCTACCGCGGCCACTTCGAGCGCTGGCATGTGAAAGCCGGAACCCACAAATATCAAGACGTGCCCAACAACCAGTTCGCGGTCTTTGCCCAACCCGAGGGCGGCGCCGCAGTGGCCATGGCGCTGGCCGTGGGCAAGCCGCAGGGCTGGCAAATGACCGGCTGGAACTGGAGCTACCCGGCTGGCGACGGCGAATATGCCGCGCTCTATCCCAAGAGCTGGTTCGAATACGGAACCTTTGCACTGCCGGTCAAGCTGACCGTCGAGCAGTTCTCGCCCATCTTGCCCAACAACTATAAGGAGACCAGCTACCCGGTGGCCGTCTATCGCTGGACGGCGGAAAACCCGTCCGCAAGGCCGGTGACGGTGTCGATCCTTTTTTCGTGGACCAACATGGTGGGCTGGTTCCGCGACCAGTCACGCAACTTCGACAGCGTGCTGAACCAGCAGAACATCGACCGCTTTGTGAACGAGAAAATCGAGGGCGGCCAAGCCCCCAATCAAGTCTCCGGCGCGATCAGCGGAATCGTTTTCGATCGCCTGCGCGAGGGACCGGTCACCGAGGAGTGGGACGGGCAGTTCGCCATCGCCACGCTCCCCGGCGACGGCGCCGAGGTGACCTACCTGGCGACGTATCCGGTCAACGGCGACGGCTCGGAGGTCTGGCGGCCCTTCGCAAGGGACGGCAGACTGCCCAATCAGGCCCCGCCCGTCGCTTCGAGCGGCGATCCCGTGGCTGGCGCGTTTGCAGTGCGGTTTACGCTGGGGCCCCATGAGACGCGGATGGTGCCGATGGCCCTCAGTTGGGATTTGCCGGTGGTCCAATTCGGCGGCGGGCGCAAGTGGAACCGCCATTACACGCAGTTCTTCGGCACGGAAGGGACGCATGCCTTCGAGATCGCCCGCACCGCCCTCGAACACCAGGAAGAGTGGAGCAAGGCCATCGACGCCTGGCAAAAGCCCATCGCCAAAGACGAGCAAAAGCCGCTCTGGTATCGCGGCGAACTGTTCAACGAACTCTATGACCTGGCCGACGGCGGCACAGTCTGGGGCCACGAACGCGACGGAAACGCCAACCCCGCTCACCCCTCGGCCAAAGACGAAAGCTTCAGTTACCTGGAATGCTTCGACTATCCCTACTACGGCACTTCGGATGTGCGCTTCTACGGGTCATTTCCACTGCTGCGCTTCTGGCCGGAGATCGAGAAGCAGGAGATGCGGGAGTACACCGACACGATTCCCGAGTCGAATCCGCAGCAATATATCTGGGGCTGGAAGAGCGCACGCGATCATCAACTGGTCGAATTCACGCGCAAGGTTCCGGGCGCTGTGCCCCACGACCTGGGTGCACCCGGGGAAGATCCCTTCGTCAACACCAACCAGTACAACTATCAGGACGTTTCCAACTGGCGCGACCTGAACTCGAAATATGTGCTCATGGTCTGGCGCGACTACGTGCTGACCGGGGCCACCGATGACGCCTTCCTGCGCTACAACTGGAACGCGGTGAAGCAGGCCATGGAGCACCTCAAGCAGTACGACACCGACGGCGACGGGCTGATCGAGAACGGCGGTTTTCCCGACCAGACCTACGACGATTGGATCGCCGAAGGTGAGAGCGCTTACACCGGCGGGCTTTACCTGGCCGCGTTGGTGGCGACCGCGCGCATGGCGGAGAAGATGGGCGAGCCCGACATGGCCGATGCATACGACGCTCTGGAAAAACGAGCTGCAAACGCCTACATAAAGAAACTCTGGACGGGCCAGTACTTCCGCTACGCCGTGAAGGGCCAGGACACTGATGCGGTGATGGCCGAGCAGTTGGCCGGACAATGGTACGCGGACCTGACCGGGTTGGGAGACCTTGTGCCGAAAGATATGCGCAAGTCAGCGCTGCACAAGGTATACGACACCAACGTGCGCAAATTCGCCAGGGGCGAAATGGGCGCCGTCAACGGAATCGGCCCTGAGGGCAACCTGCTACACTCCAACGATCAAATCAACGAGGTGTGGACGGGAACGACGTTCGGCGTGGCCAGCCACATGATCGCCGAGGGCCTGCGCGACCAGGGCTTTGCCACTGCCAAGGGGGTTTACAACGTGGTGTGGCGCGACCGCGGCTACTTCTTCCGCACACCCGAAGCCTACGACATTCGCGGCCTCTACCGCGCCAGCATGTACATGCGTCCGGGCGCAATCTGGTCCATGGAATATGCGCTTGACAAAAAATAATCCCGAACAGATGTAGCCCCAACCACCGCCTGCTCGCAGACAAGAAAGGCGCCGCCGAGTTCTCGGCAGCGCCTGTTCCCTAGTCCCTGTTCCCTAGTCCCTGTTCCCTGCCGATCTATTCGTACGCCAGCGCGTCGATGGGGTCTTTGCGGGCGGCCAGCCAGGCTGGGTAGAGCGCCCCGCACCATGCTCCCAGAAAGGCGATCGCCGCTCCTCTCGCCATCCACGCGCCGGTCAATTCAAAGCTGAAGGAGGCAAACCTCACGTTCAGCAGCGTGCGGACCCCGTATGTAGCCGCGATGCCCACCAGCACGCCGGCAACGGCCAGCACCGCGCACTCGCGCAGCACCATGCCCACAATGGCCAGCTTGGAAGCGCCCATCGACTTCAGAATTCCGATTTCCCGTGTCCGCTCCAGCACGGCTGTGTACATGGTTTGAAAAATCACCAGAAAGCCCACGACGACGGCGATGGTGATGACCACGTTGAGCGCCAGATCGAAGCCGGGAAACTTCGACGGCGTGTAGAGGGAAATCAGCTCGGACATGGGCTGCACTTTGTAGCCCTCCAGGCCCTTGGTCGCGGCGATCTCCCGGCGGATTGCGTCCTCATTGGCCGGGCTGTCGCTCTTCAGATAAATCAAAGAGGCCTTGCCGTCCGAGCCGATCAGTCCGCCAAATGTGTCGATGGGCATGAGCTTGCGCCCGCCCTTGCCGGCCTCCACGATGCCGCAGATGCGGAACGGGTGTTTCAGAATCTCGATGGTATCCCCGACATGGTGCCCCGCGCCGGTGCGCGCAAAAACATCGTCCACAATCACGTCGTAGGGCCCCTGGAAGGGCCCGCCCGCAACCCAGGTGAAGGGCTTCAACGCGTTGTAGCTGGCGTAGTCGATGCCATAGAGAATCTCCACCGAGTTGGTCATGGAGAAATTGGAGATCACCGGTGAGGCCACGGCCACATGGGGCAAGCCGCGCAAGAAAACAGCCAGTTTGGCTGACATGGGCGCACCGCTCACGCCGTTCATGAAGCTGGCGTTCGACGGGCTGACGACAAGGTCCGCGCCAATGCCGTTGACACGGGTTTTCTGGTCGTCCAGCATACCCATGAAGATGGCGACGATCGACAGGATCATAACCACTTCAATGGCCACCGCCAGCACGCTGATGATGGAGCGCACCGGCCGGTGAAGTAGATTGGCGAAGATCAGCTTATTCATACGTGGGCACAGCTCCGCAGGCGAAGGACAGAAGAAAATCCTCCACTTTCAGGTTAACAGCCTCGGACCGGCGAAACCGGCGTGCGATGCGGTTCAATAAAACGTTCGCCGGGGAATCCCGCACCGCCCCGCTTTAAGGCCAATCGGAGTCAATCCCAAAACCGAACGCCCAATCACTCGCCGTCCCACAGGGGCTCCCAGCCTTTTGAAATGAAGGGGTAAACCGATCTATTCCTTTGACTGAAAGCGGCACCCGGTTTATTGTGAATGTGGAAATCCCTTGGGGTTCTGGTCCGTTTAGTAGGCGGTAATGGGCAACTTTGGAGAAGACCTGCGCATGGAGCGGTTGTCCCGCGGCATCGCGCTGGAACACATTACGTCGGTAACAAAAATCAGCCAACGGCATTTGCTGGCGCTGGAGCAGGAGAGGTTTCGCCTCCTTCCCGGCGGCATCCTGAGCAAGGGCATCGTGCGCGGCTATGCGGGAGCGGTCGGCCTGGACGAGCACGACTGGACAGAGCGGTTTCTCAAGGCCTCAAAGGCAGCCGGACAGGCAAGCGACGACGACCGCGGATGGGCGGCCTTTGCGAAGAACGTAGGCAAGGCGCGCATCCAGCGCCGCGACGCCATCGAGATTCGCCTGCGCTGGGCCGGCGCCATGCTGCTTCTGCTCTTGGTTTCCGGTGCCGGCTATCTGACGGTGCGCTACTTTGGCCTGCGCGCCGGCTGGTGGCCCACACTGCTTCCCATGCGCGACGCCTCGGGCACCCTCCATCACGTGCTCGGCTGGTTCCAGGCTCAATTTGCACGCCTGACCGCGTGGTTCGATCACTAAATTCCCGCCTCGATCACAAACCGCTGTCTCCGAATTCCAATCGTGGACGCGTTGCGGTTCGACCTCGGTACAACCCCTTTGAACCCGCACTGGTCCCCGTTCACTGCGAGTCTTTGCTCCCGGCCGCCGGGGACGATTACATTAGAAGGATGCACCCTCAGGCGCAGGCCTCCCGGTGCAGGCGTGTCTCCCCGATGCAGGAGAGAGATTTGGCTCTCCGCGCAGGCTCATCCAGAGAGAACCAGTCATCGCGGCAGGCCACCAACTGAAAATCCCTTCAATGGGGAGGAATGCAAAGTTGAGCGACCGTTTCTTGTTTACCTCCGAGTCCGTCACCGAAGGCCATCCGGACAAGATTGCCGACCAGGTTTCCGACGCGATCCTGGACGCCTGCCTGGAGCAGGACCCCTATAGCCGCGTTGCCGCCGAAACCCTGACGGCTACCGGCCTGGTGGTCATTGCCGGTGAAATCACCACCAAAGCCTACGTCGATTTCCAGAGCCTGGTGCGCGGCGTGGTCGCCTCCATCGGTTACGACAACGCACTGTATGGATTCGACTCCAACACCTGCGCCGTGATCTCGACCATCAACAAGCAGTCGGGCGACATCGCCCAGGGCGTGGACACCGGCGGCGCCGGCGACCAGGGCATGATGTTCGGCTACGCGTCGAACGAAACCCCGGAGCTGATGCCCGCCCCCATTTCCCTGGCCCACAAACTCACCCGCCAGCTCACCGCCGTCCGCAAGTCCGGAAAGCTCCCCTACCTGCGCCCCGACGGCAAGAGCCAGGTGACGGTGGAATACGACGAGAACGGCAAGCCGTCGCGCATCGACGCGGTGGTCATCAGCAGCCAGCACTCCGAGAGCATCTCCAACGAGGAGTTGCACGCCGACATCCTCAAGTACGTCATCCAGGCCGTGCTGCCCGCCGAGTGGCTGGACGAGCACACCAAGTACCACATCAACCCGACCGGCCGCTTTGTCATCGGCGGACCCATGGGCGATACCGGACTGACTGGCCGCAAGATCATCGTAGACACCTACGGTGGCGCGGGCCGTCACGGCGGCGGTGCATTTTCGGGCAAGGACCCGACGAAGGTCGATCGTTCCGCGGCTTACGTTGCCCGCTACATTGCCAAGAACATTGTGGCCGCAGGCTTGGCCGACCGCGCCGAAGTCCAGCTTGCCTACGCCATCGGCGTGGCTGAGCCGGTCAGCGTGCGCATTGATACATTCGGTACAGGCAAGGTAGGCGAAGCCAGGCTGACCGAACTGGTCCGCAAGAACTTCTCGCTGACGCCCAAGGGCATCATCGAAAGCCTCAACCTGCGCCGGCCCATCTACCAGAAGACCGCAGCGTACGGCCATTTTGGCCGCACCGAGCCGGAATTCACCTGGGAAGCCACCGACAAGGCCGCCACCCTGGCCGAGCAGGCCGGCCTGAAGGCCGCAGTCAAGTAGACTCGCAGGCTCGTTTGGCCCGGCGAAGACCAGACGGAACCTGCACACCATGGGACTCCTCGCCCGAGGGGTCCCATTCCTTTTTCCCACCGCGCGCGTCCATCGAATAGAATTCATCGGGGCAACAAAGTCTCTGACCGCTTGTGAACGTACCAATTATGGGTGCCCCAGGTCCCTCGCATTTGGGGACCTGGGA
>JBEKTB010000117.1:0-18605 GCA_049516495.1 Occallatibacter sp. | reverse complement strand
TTCGATGCCTTTGCGCACGATCTCCGCTTTGGAAAGGGCAATCAGCGGAGTATGAATCGTGAGCATCTGCCGCCCCTCCACTCCGGCCTTGGTCGCCAGGTTGGCCATCGTCTCGAATGCCGCAATGAACTCCGGCCGGCAGTCCGGATAGCCCGAGTAATCCAGCGCATTCACTCCGATAAAAATGTCGCTCGAACCCAGCACCTCCGCCCACGCCAGCGCAAACGACAGAAAAATCGTGTTGCGCGCCGGAACATAGGTGATGGGAATGCCGTGGCTCATCTCGTCCGTACCGCGACCCTTGGGAACGTCGATGTCCGCGGTGAGCGCGGAGCCGCCGAAGACCCGCAAATCGATGGTCGCAATGCGGTGGTCCTTCACCCCGATCGAGGCGGCCACCCGCCGCGCGGCTCCCAGTTCAATCACGTGCCGCTGGCCATAGGAGAACGACAGCGCATACAGCTCGTACCCCTGGCTCCTGGCAATGGCCAGCACCGTGGACGAGTCCAGTCCCCCGCTCAACAGCACCACCGCTCGTTTCGGTTTTGTCTCCATGAATGAGCCTGCTCTATCTCTCCAAATTCTTTGCCGGCGGGCGAATCACCGCCGTAATGCATTTACTTCAAATCCCCGCCCCTGCCAATGTCCATTGAAGCCGGAATGGGGTTGTCCTCGTCGATGTACGCATCGATGCACTGGTTCAGCACTCCCTTGGCTTCGAGGATAAACTCGACCGCGTCGCGTCCTGCTCCGTAGCCGCCCCGGTTGGGCGTCACGTAATGCGCCTCGGCCTTCACCTGCTGGCGCGCATCGGCCACGGCCACCGCAAAGCCGCACTCGCGCATCACCGGCAGGTCGATCACGTCGTCGCCTACGTAAGCGATCTCGTCCAGCGTCACGCCTTCCTTTTCCATGATCTCGCGCACCGCCTTCATCTTGAAGGCCTGCCCCATGTAAACAAATTCAAGCTTCAGGTCGCGGGAGCGCTGGGCCACGGTCTCGCTGATGCGCTTGGTAATCACGCCGCACTTCATGCCGCCCAGCCGCGCCAGCGAAATCGCAGTGCCGTCGTGCGCGCTGTACCCCTTGGCTTCCATCATGGTGGCCGATTGAACGCCGAACCCCACCTCGCCGTCTTTCCCGGCCAGTTGGCCCTGGATGGAAGAGCTGCCGCCCGCAGGCGCGGGAACAAGCCAGATGGTGCCATCGGTCAGAACGCCGTCTACGTCGAAGAGAATAATCTTGATGCGCCGTGCGCGATCCTGCGCGGTAAGTGTCATGCTTCGATTTTACCTGCGCCGCCGCGGAAAGAAATCCGCGACAATAGTCCTATGGACGGGAACCAGCCCAACGCCCCACTGCCCGCGCTTGCGCCCGAAGATTATTACTTCGACGGGCCGCTGATGGTCTTCACAGCGGCCTATCACTGGAAGCGCGGCTCCTGCTGCGGGTCGGGCTGCCGCCACTGCCCCTATGGATTCAGGGAGGCCGGCGCGCCCGCCGCCCCTTGCCCCGCCCCCTGTGATGACCCGCCCGCCGGAGTCGCCGGCTGAGCCGCTGCAACCGGTTCGCGCACCAGTACGGAGAATCTGGGAAACGCAAAGCTGCCCTGGGCGTCGTCAATCACGTTCAACTGGCAGAGGTATTGCCCCGGCTTGAGCTTGTCCAGCGGCACATCCAGTTCGATGGCCACCGCATCCCGGCCCTCGACGTTGACCGCCTTTGCCTGCACCAGCGGCGTCTCATACACCTTCGTCGATCCCTGAATCAGTTCCAGGCTGCTCAACAGGTTGATCCCCGGCTTGGTTCCCTTGGGCTGATTGTCCGCCGCCTTTTCGTGCGCCGGCGAGTAGATTTCGTAGAGCAGGTAAAGGTGCTGATCCTGGCGGAAGACGTGGCTGATGTTGGGCACGTACTCCTCGCCGTCACGGATCAGCGGGCTCTGTTTCTTGCTCGGCTGCCGCATCGCCGCCAGCACAATCGAGCTCATCTTCAGCGGCGTCTTCTTCATCTCCGGCAGCGTAATGTCGGCCTCGAACGAGCCCATCCGGCCCGTCTGGTTTTCGCGGACCACAAATTTGAGGTGGTACTTGCCCGGCGGCAGGTTGAAGCTGGTGGTGTATTGGATATTTTTCTGCCGCGCCTGCTGCGACGAGTCCAGGTTCAGCTTCACCGTCTCGCGCGCGCGGCCGATGGGCCGCTTCGCCTCGTCGATCACCGTGCCAATAATGTCCAGCGTGGCCTTGTCCTTGTCGCCGCCCTTCACAAACGGAATCTGCGAACCGGGCACGATCAGCGAAACCGGCACATAGAAGCGGTCCTCGTCCAGGCGGAAGTACATCGCGTCCAGATAGACGGCCATGTCGGTAGCCGGCAGATCGCTGGCCAACTGCTCTTCGAGTTCGCGCTCGCGGTCCTCGCGGCCGGAGTGCCGGAAGTCCGCCGGCGCATAATAGCCGGGCCGGTATTCAAGCTTCACGCCGGGCCGGTTGATCTTGATGGTCAGCTTGCGGTACTTGCCGTCGCGCGCCGGATTCGAACTGTGGAAGCCGATGGCGTAGTAAGCCGAAGTGTCGCGCTGCACCTGCGCGAAAGCCGGCGCAAAGTCGTTGGAATCGAAAAACGCCTTGCCGCCAGTGTCGGTCGAGAGCGTCGCCATCACTTCCTGCGTAGCGAAGTTGGCGTTCATGTTGTTGAGCAGCGCGCCGCCGTTGTAGGCTCCCGTCCCGCGCAGGCTGCCCGTGGAAGCGTCGCCCAGCGGCGAAATGGCCTGCAATCCGCGCGTGTCCACGCTATAAATAGCCAGGTTGGCGCGCACCGCCGCGTTGATGGCCGCACGCAGCGAAGCCTGGTTTTCGATCCCGTCGCGCGAAATCCCTCCGGAAAAATAGAGCAGCGACTTCTTTTCGGTAATCTTCTCAAGCGACTTGGAGACGGCGCGCAGCGCAAACAGTTCCCGGTCGGTGTTCAGGTCGTTGTATTCGCTCTCGTCGGGCGTGTAGCCGGTGGTGTCTTCCACCTGGTTCGAGTTCGAATTCGCGCCCCCGGCAAAGCCCTCGCCCTCGGTGCCGTTGTAGACCGCGACCTCGTCAATCAGCGCCTTCTTGTCGGCCGTAAAGTCCTGGTCCACCTTGAGCGTATCGCCGAGCGAAACCAGCGCCACCAGGTCGGCCGGCTGCATCTTGGTCCGCAAAAACGCCTGCGCCGCCTCCACGCTGCGATCCAGATCCTCGGGCTGCATCGAGGTCAGGTCGAAGAACATCACAATCAACCGGTGATTGCGCAGGTCTTCCGGTTTGGCCACCACTGCGGCCTTGGTCCCACTTCCCGTCGCGCCCGCGGCCAGTCCGCTGATGGTGGCTTCGTTCAGCGGCGTGGCCATGTCCACGCTTTCAAAGTCGAAGGTCGCAATCTGCTGCTGCTTGCCGCTTTCGTAGATGCTGAAGTCGCTCTGCTTGAGCCCGCGCACCACCTCGCCGGTCTTCTGGTCGCGCGCCACCACGTTCGTCAGCACCAGTTCCCCATTCATCTTGAGCGTGAAGCCGCTCTGCGGCGTAGTGGAGACCTGCGTGCCCTGTGCCTGGCCCGAGTCCTGCGCCAACGCCGGTTGCGCGCCCGGCAGCCCCAGCGCCACCGCCGCAATCCCCGCTCCGATCCTTTGCGCCCAACCCGTCATCAATCCCCTTCCGGTCTTAACTCCGCCAACTCCGCTAACTTGCTAACTCCGCTAACTCCGCTAACCCGCGCGCAGCGCGGCTGGGATCCCTAAAACCTGAATCTCGCCATGAACTGGAACGACCGCATCGCCCCAACCGAAGTCACTTGTCCAAAGGTCGGCGAAGCCACGTTGGTGTCTACGCCGGAGTACTGCACCGTATTGAAAGCGTTGTTGATCGTGGCGCGGATTTCCATGCTCCGCGTATCGCTCATCTGCATGGTCTTCGAAAGCGCCATATTGTTCGAAATCGTTCCCGGTCCGGCAATCGAGTTGCGCGATGCTGTGCCGTAGGCAGCGCACGGATATCCGGCAACGGCCGCGGGCGTGGTAAAGGCCGCGGTGTTGAACCATTCCTTCTGCGACCCTCCGCCCGCCGTCAGGGACACGCCAGGCACGCGGTTCGGACGCCCCGAACCCGCGGTACCGCACTCGACGTTCGAGATCGAGTCCATGTACGAAGGCGTCAGCGGCTCGCCGGTGGCAAAGGTAAAGCTGCCTGAAACCGAAAATCCCTCCAGAATGTGCGCACCCGTGCCGCTGGTCACCCAGAACTTGTCTTTGCCGAATGGCAGCTCGTAAAGATAGGTTCCGCTCACCTTGTGGCGCTGGTCGAAGCTCGAATTGCCTTCCTCCGCGTCAAGATTCTGCCAGTCCTGCGCCACCCTCTGCGAAGTCCCGTTCACCGAACCCGCATTGTCGATCGAGTGCGAGTACTGGTAGTTGGCGCCCACGGCAATGCCCTTCGACAGCCGCTTGTTCACCCGCACTGTTCCCGCGCTGAATTTTGAGAACGCAATGGCCTGGTCATAGTCGAAGACCAGAGCCGTGGGATTGGTCAGCGGGCTGCTCGGCGTGGCGCGCGGCGCGCTGGTAATGTCCAGGTGGTTGCCCTTCGAACCGTTATACCCCACATTCATGACCACTCCCCAAGGCAGCGTCTTCTGCACGTCCAGGTTCCACACCTCCACGTAGGGCATGGGGTAATGCGGTTCGAGCGCGTAGTTGCCCGTCGTGTTCGGCGCGGGAAATCCCTGCGCCAGTGTCAGGCAGGTCCCGGTCTTGGCACACGCCGGGCTCGGATTGCCGCTGGCGTCGGTGGCCACTTCGTTGGTCTGTTCGTTGGCAAAGGGCGGCTGGTGCGCCATGGTGGTGGCGAAAGTAGCGTACTCGCCCACCGTGTAGTTCATGCCGAACCCGGCCCGCACCACGGTCTGCTTGGGAAGCCGCAGCGCCAGGCCAAGCCGCGGCGCAAAGGCCGTGCGGAACGGAAAGATCAGCGAACCCGGCAGCCCCGCCGCGCCTGTCTGCACCTCCGTCTGGCTGGTAAATCCCTGGTCGGGATTGGTCGTTACATCGGCCAGGTGCCCATATTTCTCGGTGTACGGCGCGAAGAACTCATAGCGTACGCCGTAGTTCAGCGTCAGCTGCGGCAGCACCCGCCAGTCGTCCATGGCGAAGGCGTCGAATACGTTGTCGCGCAGATAGCTCTTGTTCACCGCCGAGTCGATGGTGGTTTCCTGCGGCAGTCCGAGCAGAAAATCCGCCAACGGCGAACCGCTCGCGGCAGGTCCACTGGCGGTCGTCCCGGGAGCCTCAGTGAACAAGCCCGAAAAGGTGAAGCTTCCGGTTGGATTCGAACTGCCCGAACCGTTCATAAAATTCAAAAAGTCGCGGTGTACGCGGCGGTAGTCGCCCCCAAAGCGCAGGTTGTGCTTGCCGTGAATCCAGCTCAACGTCTCTGAAACCGAAATCGTCTGCGCCAGCGAAAAAACCGGCTGCTGTTCATTCAGCCCGGTAATGGTGCTGAGTTGCACATCGGGCACACCATAGTTCAGCGGGCTCGAGTTCAGCGATGTGCCGTCCGGTCCCAGGATGCCGAGCTCGGTGGCGATGTCGGCGCCATTGGTAAAGAAATTGGTTGTCTGGCTGTTGCTGCGATTCCAGTTGGCGTTGAAGATGTTGGTCAGCTTGTGATAGCCCACCGTGTAGCCGGCCTGCAGGGAATTGGACTGCGAAGAGCTCTTGCCGCCCAACTCCGGAGATAGATTCACCACGTCCGAAGCCGACTTGCTCCAGTTGTAGTTGAAGTTGATGCTCTGGCGAAGTCCCTGGTTCTGCGACCTGCGCCCGCTGCCGCTGCCGAATCCGCCGCGTCCCCCGCCGGGTTGGGTAGCGTTCGCGCCCAGGCTGCGCATGTAGCGCACGCCGGCCTGCGTGGTGTTCGTCTGCGCCGTGGTCAGCAGATGGTAGTTCTGCACGTCCCCGGGCAGGTTCGGATAAGGAAAGTAGGGGGTACAAGTCACCGCACTCGTTGTCGGGCAGAGCAGCAGATTTGCCGGCTTCGCGATCCGGTCTGCGGGAATCGTGTTGCTCGCAAATGGCAGCCCTGTCGTGGGATCGTAAATGGTCGGTTCGCCGGTAAAGTTGCCTTCCCGCTCCAACTCCGTAGGCACGGTTGCGTACTGGTCTGAAGGCGTCGAACTGCGCTGACCGCTGAGGGTCAGAAACATGGTGTCTTTTCCGCTGGGCTTGGTCAGCCCCGGGATATAAGGCGCGCTCATGAAGGTCAGGCCGAAGCGGTTGGTTCCGGAAGCCGGCTGTTCCTGCGGTTGTCCGCGCAGCGAAAACGGCGTCCAGAAAATGGCTCCGTGCGGCTGGCCGGGGTTGAAGCCGCGGAAGTTGCCGCGCCCGCCGCCAAAACCTCCCCCGCCAAAACCTCCCGGTCCGCCAAAGCCGCCGCCGCCAAACAGCCCGCCACCGGGCCCGCCGCCAAGTCCCGAGAAGTTCCCGCCGCCCTGCCCACCGTTTTGTGCGCGGATGGTCTCCATTGCATCGCGAATGCGGTCCATGTCCAGCCCGGCCAGCGGACTCACCTGGCCCGACTGCCCGCTGATCGCCACCGAGTCGCCCGCAAAGTCAGAGTTGCCGGCAATCGAGGGCAGCGCCGCTCCAGCCGTTCCACTTGGCGCCCCGGCCTGGGTCTCTGTGTCCGAGGCCAGCGAGTTCATCAGGCTCAGGCTCTGCGCACCGTTCGCGGCCAGTTGCCGGATGGCCTGCGTTACCGCTGAATTCCCATCCGTTCCCTGCCGGGCCTGATCGCGCTGCTGCTGCTCTGCCGCCCGCGAAGCCAGCAGAACTTCAAAATTCACTGTCTGGTCGTGGCTGGCGGCGTTCAGCAGCGCCTCCTGCGAACCGTTCGCAAAGGCGGCAAACTGGGTGCGCACCACGTAGCGCCCATTCTGCGGAATGGTCAGCGACCAGGCGCCGGTAATGTCGGTGGTCGTCGAGAAGCGCTTGCCCGTCAGCGTGTTCTGCGCGGTGACGGTCACGCCGGGCAGGGGAATGTTGCCGCTCTTCACCTGGCCGTGCAGTTTACCCCCCGTCACGGGCGTGGCCTGCGCCTCAGTCGCCGGGGTTTGCGTTTGCGTACCGGGAGCCTGCGCCGCCGGTGCATTGGCCTGTGGAGCTGAAGAACCGGCCGCGGGAGCGCCTTGCTGGGCCGTAGGCGCGGCCGGGGTCTGACCCAGAACGGCCAAACCGCCGGCCACACATATCCCCAACACGATCCCCCAACGCAAGGCTTCTTGCCGCATCTGTTCTCCCAGGCATTTCCTGCTCGTACTCAGTCAGACGGCCCACGCGCTGCAAAGGTTTACCCGGCGCCAAGCCCGCTGAAGCCATCGTAAACTCAGGTATGCCAGCAACCGAGGCCAAACCGCAGCCGGTCGAACTCGAAGAAATCACTGCATCCGCTTCTGAAATGACCCGCCGGCAGGCGTGCGGCTTGCTCCTCGAATACGGCCGTTTTGTGATTGCCCAACCCGGCGCAGCCCGCTTCTGCTTTGGATCGCTTGAGAAAGAAGCCGCCCGCCTGCCCTTCAGCTATCTTGAACAAGCCGGCGGCTGCCTGCTGGCCCGCGCCCACGGCGAGCCCGCCGGCTTCATTGCCTGGCGCTCGCTCCCGGTCACCGTCGCGCCCGATGCCTGGGAACTGAAGCGCCTGTGGGTGCGCCCCTCGGCACGCGGCCTCGGATTGGGCCGAATCTTGACGCTAGCCGCCCTCGACCGCGCCGCCCAGGCTGGCCGCAAGGCCGTCTTCCTCGATACCGCGCCTGCCTCCATGGCCGCCGCGCACCGCCTCTATCTGGAACTCGGTTTTGCCCCCTGCGCTCCCTACAATGACAATCCCGTGGAGGGACTGCAGTACCTCGTGAAATATTTGTAGCCGTCCGCGCCCTCCCGGCTCGACAATCGTCTCAAAAGAGAGGTCTTCCCCATGAAGTCTCTTCGTCCCTGCCTTTGCGCACTTCCCCTCCTCATCGCCGCCGTTGCCGTCAGCGCCCACAGTCAGCAGCCGGTCACCTTTCCCAGTGGCGACTCCACGGCCCGGGCTCTGCTCTACCTGCCCCAGGGCGCCGGCCCTCATCCGGCCCTCATCGTCATTCACGAGTGGTGGGGCCTGAATGACTGGATCAAGCAGGAGGCCGCAGGCTACGCGGCCAAGGGCTACGTCGCGCTGGCCGTCGACCTCTATCGCGGCAAGATTGCCGACACGCCCGACCTGGCCCATGAGCTCTCCCGCGGCCTCCCTCAAGATCAGGGCGTCCGCGACCTCACCGCGGCCTTCGCCTATCTGCAAGGCCGCAAGGACGTAGCCCGCGACCGGATCGGCGCCGTCGGCTGGTGCATGGGCGGAGGCTATGCGCTCCAGTTGGCCATCGCCGCGCCCGCGCTCAAGGCCGTGGCCATCAACTACGGCTCGCTGGCCACCGACAAAGCCGCCCTCGCGCGGATTCATGCGGCTGTTCTGGGCAACTTCGGCGGCCAGGATCACGGCATTCCACCCGAATCTGTTCACGCGTTCGAAGCGGCTATGCAGTCGCTGGGCAAGCCAGTGGACGCCAAGATCTATCCCCAGGCCGGACACGCATTCGAGAACCCCAACAACCAGGCCGGCTATCGCGCCGACGACGCAGCCGATGCCCTCGCCCGCGTGGACCGCTTCTTTGCCCAGAACCTCGCTCGATAAGAGCTTGGAACGGCCCCATTTCCTCGCGCTGGATTCCGCTGGAGTGTACGGATTTCGTTGCATACCGGGATGTGGAACAACTGCCGCGTCACATGCACTTTGTTACCGAAGATATGTGACGACGGTGCTTGCATTCCCGCCCTGCGCATGTTAACTCTTAAGCCAATAATCTTTTAATCGCTACCACCCGAGTAAACTGCGGTGGGCACAGAACAGGACATTTCCCGTGATCAAGATCGGCCTCACAATCCGCACCCACCGCCTGCAAAAGGGGCTCTCCCAGGGAGACATCGAAAAGAAGACGGGCCTACTGCGCTGCTATCTCTCCCGCGTGGAAAACGGTCACACGGTGCCTTCGCTTGACACGCTGTCCAAGATCGCGCTGGCGCTCGATATGCCCATCGCCCAGTTCTTCGCCGACGAGTCGCTGGGCCGCCAATTCAATACCCAGAAGCTCAGTGACGACGAACTGCGCTTCCTTACCCAGATTCGCCGCTACTCCTCGAACCTGAACGAAAGCGACCGCAAGCTGCTGCTCGCCATGGTAAAAAAATTCGCCGCCACGGCGGTACGCTAGGGAACCTCTGCGCAAGTCAGCGATTTGAAAGGTACGGGCTTTAGCTTGAAGGGTACGGGCTTTAGCCCGTACATGAGTCCAGCAAAATCAACCGGGCTTTAGCCCCTGAGGGATAAGCGGGCCTACCGCAGGAACCTGTTCAGACATTCCTTACACATCGTTCCCCAGGTGGAAAATCGGCTCGACTCCGTGGCCGCCGCTGAGCAAAGCCTGCTCTTCATGCGCCGCCAACGGCTTGTAGTTCTGCGCCACATCCATGGCCAGGCGGAAGTAGCGCTCGTCTCCAGGCGGAATGGCCGCGGTAATCGGGTGTCCCAGCGTCCAGCGCAGGCCCAGAGACGCCTCGTCTGGAAAAGCTGCCGGCTGGTACCAGCACTTCGGCTGGGGGTGGTTCTGCTTCTCGTCCGCCGCCCACACCGTCTTGGCCATCCCCTTCAACGCCAGGATGCCCATCTTCTTTTCCTGCGCGCGTTTCAGAATCTGCGGTCCGAAGTTGGCCTGGGTAAAGAGAACCCAGTTCACCGGAAACAGAATCGTGTCGAAGTTGTAACGGTCCATCGCCGCGAGCGCCGTCTCCGCCGAGTGGACGGAGAAGCCGATGTAGCGGATCTTCCCCTCCTTCTTCGCTGCTTCCATGGTCTCAACGGCCCCGCCGGGACCCAGCACCCTGTCCAGATCGGTCATCTTGGTGAGCGCGTGAAACTGATACAGGTCAAGATGATCCGTCTTCAGCAACCGGAGGGACTGCTCGAGGTCCGCCCGCGAGTCGTCCTTCATCCGCCCGTCGGTCTTGCAGGCCAAAAAGCACTTGCTGCGATAGGGCGCCAGGGCCGGTCCCAGCCGCTCCTGCGCATTCCCGTAGCTGGGTGCAACGTCGAAGTAGTTGATGCCCCGGTCCACGGCCTCGGCCACAATGTTCGAAGCCGCGCCGGTGTCCTCGTTCATCACCACGATGCCGCCGAATCCTATGATCGAAAGCTGTTCGCCGGTTTTGCCCAGCGTGCGCCGGGCAATGGGGTTCGTGGGAGTTGAGGCTTTGATCTGGCTGGTGGATGCGACGGCTGCCGCCGTAATGGCGGCCTGCCTGATGAATGCGCGGCGTTCCATGGTCTGCCTCCAGGGGAATGATTTTGGACGGGCAGCTAACGAAAATATTCTTGCACAAACGGGGTCCGGCAGGAAATGCGATTTATCCCGGCAACTGGGCCAGGTAAAACCCGAACAGCACCAGCAGCGCAACCACCATCAGCACCGCGCCGCGGAGACGGCTCAGGAACAGCGGACGGGGCGAACCAAGCCGGGGCACCATCGGCAGCGCGAACAGCAGCCCGCAACTGAACCCGCCCAGGTGGGCCATGTTGTCGATATTAATTCCGGTCAGCCGCGAGCCAAAGCTGATGGAAAAGCCGATCACCAGGTTGATCGCGGCAAAGTAAATCACCGACTTGCGGAGCTTGGCCAGTTCGACGGGAGGCACCGGCAGCCGCGGCGATTTCAGCAGGATGATCAATGCTCCGGCAATGCCGAATACCGCCCCTGACGCGCCCGCTCCGGCGGGAAAAACACCCAGGTCGTGAAACTTCAACCAGTTGACAAGCGTGGAGAGCAGATTACCCGCTGCGCCAGTAAGAATGTAGACCGCCATCAGCCCCGCCGAACCCAGCAGCGGTTCGGCCAGCAGTCCCAGGTTCCACAGGCACCACATGTTGGTGGCCAGGTGGATAATGCCCACGTGCACAAACATCGCGGTAACAATGCGCCACCATTCGCCGCCCATCAGCACCGCGCCAGCGTTGTCCGCGCCAAAGAACATCAGTTGATCGGTAGTGGGGCTGGCCGCGCTGACGTGGTGCGCCAGCATGTATAGAAAAACCAGGCAGTTGATTCCTACCAGAATGAACGTGGCCGGGGATGTAGACCACAACGGCCGCGGACGGCGAACCGGTTGCGGCGGCGGAGCGTAGCCGTCGCCCGGTGGCAGGATCTCCGGCTCGGGCGTTGAGGAATAACTTCCCATAACACAACTTTAATGCATTCAGGGCAACACCGCATGAACGCAGGGCGAATCGCGGCCATCCCGCAGAGGACCATCAAGTCCCGCAGCAGCAAGAGTTGCTCCGCAAACCCTAAGGAAGCTCTGAATAAGTCAGCGATTGGAAGGGTACGGGCTTTAGCCCGTACATAAGTCCAGCAAAGTCAGCCGGGCTTTAGCCCCTGAGGGATAAGCGGGCCTACCGCAACGCCGCGTACCAGCATGTGATTCAACCCCCGCGCAAGGTCGCGCTCCGCAATTCGATGTACTCTGGAGTTTGGTCTTTCCCGTCCGGCGCTGCATGGGTCTGTGCGGGTTTGGAGCGGAATCGAAAAGGAGTGCGACTTTGAGCGCGGAAAAGCGGATTCGACGGGCGTTGCTGAGTGTCACCGACAAGACCGGCCTGGTGGAGTTGGCCACGGCGCTGGTCAGTTTTGGCGTGGAACTGGTCTCGACCGGCGGAACAGCGCGGGCGCTGCGCGAAGCCGGCCTCGCCGTTCAGGACATCAGCGAGCTCACCGGCTTTCCTGAAATGCTGGACGGCCGCGTCAAGACCCTGCACCCCCGCGTGCACGGTGGCCTGCTTTACATTCGCGGCAACCACGAGCACGAGGCAGCCGTCGCCGCCCATGGCATCGAGCCTATCGACATGGTGGTCGTCAACCTCTACGCCTTTGAGAAAACCGCAGCCATGCCCGGCGTCTCTTTCGGCCACCTGGTTGAAAACATCGACATCGGCGGTCCGTCGATGGTGCGTTCGGCCGCCAAGAACTTTGAAGACGTGGCCATCGTCACCCGCGTCGCCGACTACCCCGCCCTCATTGAAGAGTTGAAAGCCGCCCACGGCGCATTGAGCCGCGAAACCCGCTGGCGACTGGCCAGGCAGGCCTTTGCTCTCACCGCGGCCTATGACTCCGCTATCGCCAACACGCTCGACCGCATCTCGGCCAACTCGGACGCAGCGCCCTCGCCGGAGAGTCCCGCCGCACCCGACCCCGAGGCCTTCCCCAGCACCCTGCGCATCAACTTTCCGCTGGCCCAGTCCTTGCGCTACGGCGAAAACCCGCACCAGCGCGCGGCCCTTTATTCCGACGGCTCCAGCCTGGGCATCGCCGGCGCCCGCCAACTCCAGGGCAAGGAACTGAGCTTCAACAACCTGGTCGATCTGGACGCCTGCTGGGAGTTGGCCCAGGAGTTCGACCAGCCGGCCGTGATCATCGTCAAGCACACCAACCCCTGCGGCGCGGCCACCGGAGCCAATGTTCTTGAGGCCTACCAGAAGGCGCTCGCCGCCGACCCAATCTCCGCTTTCGGCGGCGTCATCGGCATCAACCGCACGGTGGACGAAGATGCAGCGGCAGAGATCGCCAAGCTCTTTGTCGAAGCCATCGCCGCCCCCGGATTCACCCCTGAAGCTCGCGAGCGCTTCGCCGCCAAAAAGAACCTGCGCCTGGTCGAAGTCCACCCCGCCCCGCCGCGTCCGGTGGTCAAGCACGTATCCGGCGGGTTGCTCTTGCAGGACGCCGACACCGGCCGCATCGACGCCGGCGGCCTCGAACCCGGCCTGAAAGTCGTCACCTGGCGTCCGCCCACCGCCGAGGAACTGCGCAGCCTGCTCTTCGCCTGGCGCGTTTCGAAGCACGTCAAGTCGAACGCCATCGTCTATGCCCGCGACGGCCAGACCATCGGCGTGGGCGCCGGCCAGATGAGCCGTGTGGACGCCGCCCGCTTCGGCGCCATGAAAGCCGTGCTGCCGCTCAAGGGTTGCGTCGCCGCCTCCGACGCATTCTTTCCCTTCCCCGATGGCCTTGAAGTCGTAGCCCAGGCCGGAGCCACCGCCGTCATCCAGCCCGGCGGCAGCGTTAAAGATCAAGACGTCATCGACGCCGCCGACCGGCTGGGACTCGCCATGGTCTTCACCGGCATCCGACACTTCCGGCATTGATTCTTGAGAGCCTGCGCACCCTCTGGCGCCAACCGAACCTGGCGCCAACTGAAGGGACGGGCGTTGAGCAGGCTTGGAAAGCAGGCTTCGGAAATCTGATTCGAGCAGTAGGTCAGGGCTGGCAGGGCAGGGCTGGCAGGGCAGGGCTGGCAGGGCAGGGCTTTAGCCCTGACACACATTGTCCAGCAAAATCGATGCGGGCTTTAGCCCCCGAGGTGTGCCTTTCGGGCATTTCACTCGAATAGCACCCGCTTCCGCAGCCTGTTTGAAGCCCGCTCCTGCAACTTCAGGTTCCCGGGTATGTCCTTATGATTTACCTATGACGCCCGCCATTCATTCCTCGCCCAGCCTGCGCGCCCGCACCCTGTCATTGGTCCGCCGGATGGACTGGTTCCGCGGCCTGCGCGCGGCCGTGGCCCTTTGCGCGCCGCTGGTGCTGGGCGACCTGGCTGGCCTTCCCAACATGGGATGGGCCGCGCTGGGCGGGTTTGAGGCGATTCTGGCCGACACCGGCGGCCCCTACCGCACGCGCATGAGCAGTCTGGCCACGCTTTCGCTGGGCGGCGCGGCGGGCCTGTTTCTGGGGTCGCTGGCCGGGGCCAGCCTGCAGTGGGCGCTGCCGGTTACCATCCTGTGGTGCTTTCTGTGGAGCTACCTCGCCGTCCTTGGCCAGCCGTTCAGTTCGGCGGGAATCCTGGTCCAGGTCATCTACATCTGCGGCGTGGGCGCGCCGGCTGCTTCCTGGCGGGAGGCTCTGGCCCCCGCCCTGCTAGTCTTGGCCGGCGGCGCATGGGCGGCGCTGCTCTCACTGCTTCTGTGGCCGCTCGACGCCTATCGGCCCGCCCGCGCCGCGGTCAGCGACTGTTTCGCGGAACTGGCTTCGTTTCTGGGCTCGGTGACGGAGCTGGCAGCCCGCGACCAGCAGCGCCCAGCCCTCTGGCATCGCCTCGCGCAGCACCATCAGTACCGCGTTCGCCGGGCCGTCG
This sequence comes from Occallatibacter sp., assembly GCA_049516495.1. Lineage (GTDB taxonomy): Bacteria > Acidobacteriota > Terriglobia > Terriglobales > Acidobacteriaceae > Telmatobacter. The sequence continues at coordinate 4,318 of JBEKTB010000117.1, read as the reverse complement.
AACAGGGTTGGGCGGCGGTGGCCGCCATCCGCGCCGAACACCAGTCCGAGACCGCCCAGGGCCATCATTTGGTCGTGCTGCTGGAAAACGCCGACCTGCTCATCGCCCGCACCGTCGCGCTGGCAGAGCACCTTGAAGCCCAGGCCGTGGTCGAAGGTTCGCCGTGTTTTGAACGTGGCCTTTCCGCCCTGGCCGATCTCCGCTCCGCCGAACTGTGGGTGGCGTCGCTGTTGATGCGCCGCCGCGGCTTGACCCTGGCCCACGCCCGCGCCCGGCGTTCTGAGATGGAGCGGCTGCCCCGCTATCTCGAAGGCTGCCAGAGCCAAACGGTCCCAGCCGAGGAAAGCGGCCAAACCGATTCAATCGGTCTTTTTCTGCTGGCCCAGGTCACCGAGGCCGCGTCGCTGCTGGAGACAGCCATTGAGAGCGCGGCCCTGCTGCGGCTGGGCAAACCGCTTGAAGGGTATTCCAGACGCGGTCCGGCTGCCTCCGTCGGCCATTTCGGCTACGTCTATGAACGGCTCGGCCAGCTTCGCCAGGGCTTGGACCTTGACCGGTTAGTGGCCAACTTCACCCGCAAGTCGCTCACCCTGCGTCACGCGGTCCGGCTGGCGCTGGTCTGCGGCCTGGACGTGGCGCTCATCCTGCTCTTCCACATCGACCACGGCTACTGGCTGCTTTTGACCTCTCTCATCGTCCTACAGCCGCATGTTTCCGGAACCCTGCGCCGCGGCCTGGAGCGCATCGGCGGCACGGTGGGAGGCGGCATTTTGGCCGCATTTCTGGCCGCCGTCCTCCACTCGCAACTGGCCACCGCGGCGGTGCTGTTTCCCCTGGCGCTGATGGCTCTGGCCATATTGCCGGTCAGCTACGCGGCCTTTGCGTTTTTCCTCACGCCGGCCTTTGTGCTGGCCTGGCTGCCTTACTCCGGCGACTGGCAACTGGCCCTGGTGCGCACCGGAAACACCATTGCCGGCGCCGTCATCTCCGTCGCGGCTATGCTGTTTCTCTTCCCCGCCTACGAGCGGGACCGCGCGCCCCAATTCCTGCGCGCCAGCCTTGAAGCCGACCGCCTTTACCTGGCGCAACTGGCCGAGGTATGGCTCACCGAATCGGCAAGACACACCCGCTCATCCCGCCTGCTGGCCCAGGCCCGACGCGCCGCCGGACTGGCCCACAACGACACCGAAGAATCCCTGGAGCGCCTGCTGGCCGAAAGCTGGCCGCGCCGCGTGCCCTTTGCGCAGTTCGTGGCCGCCTTCGTCACCTACCTGCGCCGCTTCGCCCAGTCCGTCACCACTCTGACCGCCCTCGATGGCGAATATCAGTGGAAGCAGTCCGGCCGCGTGCAGGGCCGGCTGGAGTTGCTCGACCGTCGGCTGCAATGGCTGGAGGCGCAAACCGGCGCTCGGCCCTCGTCCGACCCCTGGCCGGAGCCCGGCACCCTGGAACTGCAACCCGCCGTTCCCACCCTGATGCCCAGCCAGGACCACCCCGGCGAACGGCAACTCGAACGCCTGGAACGCCAAACCGCGGTCCTGTACCGCCAGCTCAAGTCCCTGCGCGACCACGGCTGGCTTCCCGGAGCGCCGCGGTCCTGAGCCGCCGGCTGCTCCGAACGGCTTCCGCTGGCCGGCCTGGCGCGCACCGAATTGTCCAACCCAGCGCAAAATGCCGCAATCTGCCGTGCATTCGAAGCCAAATGACGGTTAAAATCGTCTGTATAGTAGGCAGAGTTGCACCCACCGGCTGCCTGCGCCGCCTTTCCAACCCCGGGGCGTGGAGTTTTTCACTCGCTCGCCGGCGTAAAGAGGTATGGAATCCCCAGGATGATGACAAAAATTACCCGTTTGCTGCCCCTTTGGCTCATGTCTGCCGCCGCAGTAGCCTCGCTGCTCCCGGCCATGACCGCACGCGCCCAAAACAAGCCGGACAATAAAACTCCGGAAACCCCGGCGCAGGGCAGCCCCGCCCCGGCCAAGTCACCCGTCGCCAGCCCCATCCAGTTTGGCCCGGTGAGACCGGCCCTCGCCGCAGAGGCCGCGTCCCCCGCGACCTCTGCGCCGCAGGACCGCGCCCAGGCCTACTATCACCTGGCGCTGGCCAACACCTATGAAGAGGAGGCCGTCACCCAGGGCCGCCCGGAACTGGTGACGCAGGCCATCGAAGAGTACAAGCTGGCGCTGAACGCCGACCCCGCGTCGCCGCAATTGAATGACGGTCTCGCCGACCTCTACTTCCGCACCGGCCGCGTGCGCGAGGCCGAAAGCACGGCGCGGGAGCTGCTCAAGAACTCCCCCAACGACGCCGATGCCCACAAGCTGCTGGGGCGCATCTTCCTGCGCGCGCTCAGCGAGGACCAGAACGCTCCCTCCTCCGCCTCGCCCTCGGGCAACGTGCTCGATCAGGCCATCGCCGAGTACGAAAAGATCGTCTCCCTCGAGCCCAAAAGCGTCGAGGACCGCATGGTCCTGGGCCAGCTCTACGTCGTCAAGCACGACCAGAAGAAGGCTGAGGAGCAATTCAAGACTGCACAGGCCATCGATCCGGACGCTGAAGAGGTGGTGCTCAACCTCGCCCGGCTCTATGTCGAGAGCGGCGACATCGATCATGCCGCCAAGGTGATTGAGGCGGTTCCGGTAGCCGACCGCACCGCCAAGATGGAAACTGCGCTGGGCGCGGCCTATGACCAGCAAAAGAAGACCAAGGACGCCATCGCCGCCTATCAGCGCGCCACCGACATGGAGCCAGGGGACGTGCGCACGCAGTCCGCGCTGGCCCAGGCCCTGCTCAACGACAACCAGCTCGACGAGGCGCTCAAGCAGTTCAAGGATCTGTCCGAGGCCGATCCGGAGGATGCGGACAATTTCATCCACATCGGCGAGATTCTACGCCGCCAGGGAAAATATGAGGACGCGCTGGTCGCCATTCGCAAGGCGCGCAAAAAGGCTCCCGAATCCCTCGAAGCCGGCTATAACGAAGGCCTGCTGCTCGACGTTCTGGGCCGCTACGATGAGGCCGCGCAGGTCTACGAAAAGATGGTCGACCTGACCTCCCACGCCAACGGCGCATACACCGCCGAAGAGAAGAACAATCGCGGCATCTTCCTGGAGCGGTTGGGGACCATCTACCACGAGCAGAACAAGACGGATCAGGCCATCGCCGTTTACCAGAAGATGATTGACATGGGCGGCGAAACCGCCACCCGCGGCTTCGAATTCCAGGTGGATACCTTGAGCGAAGCCAGGTTGTACGATCGCGCCGTCGAGGTTTCCCGCAAAGCGGTGGAGTTCTCCAACAAAGCCGTGGAAGCCAACCCCAAGGATACGGATCTCAAGCTCAAGAATCTGGAAGTCAAGCTGATGCTCGCCGGAGCCCTGCTGGAGCAGGGTAAGGTCGACGACGGCCTGACACTGGCCAAAGGGCTGCTCGGGAACTCTGTCCCGGCCCAAGGCCAGGATCGCCTGATATGGCTGAAACTCGGCCAGTACTATACCCAGTTGCATCGCTGGAAGGATGCCGAGGACGCATACGTCAAGGCCGATCCACTGACCACCAAGACCGACGACCGCGTCTACCTGCTGTTCCTTAAGGGCGCGCTGGCCGAACGGCAGAAGCACTACGAGCCGGCTGAACAGTTCTTCCGTCAGGCCCTGGCTCTGGACCCCTCCAACGCCGGTGCCCTCAACTACCTGGGCTACATGCTGGCCGACAAGGGAAGCCGCTTGCCGGAAGCTCTCAAGCTGATCCGCAAGGCAGTCGAGATTGAGCCGATGAACGGCGCATACCTCGATTCGCTGGGCTGGGTGTACTTCAAGCTCGGCCAGTATGAATTGGCCGAGGAGAACCTGCGCCAGGCCGTCGAGCGCGACCAGACCGATCCCACCGTCCACGACCACCTCGGCGACTTGTACGAGAAGACCGGACGCATCCGCCTGGCCGCGGCGCAGTGGGAGTTGTCCCTCACCCAATACGCCAAGTCCGCCTCCACCGACGTGGAACCGGGAGACGTGGCCAAGGTGCAGCGCAAGCTGGAAACCGCCCGCGTCAAGCTGGCCAAGCAGGAGAGCGCCACCGGCCAGCCGAAACCGGAATAACTCGGCTGCGATAGCGTCTATTGTTCTGAATTGAAAACGGCTGGCAAGTCCGGGTTGCAACCCCAGGCTTGCCAGCCGTTTCTGCTTTTGAGGCGCATTTTAGAGCGTTTTCGATTCAAGTCTTAACAAAATCTTGGGGGTGCCCCATCCATTCGCGCACTTTGCGAATGGGTGGGAGAGCATAGACGATCGCTTCGGTTGTGAACAGTAGAGCCGAAAAC
>JBEKTB010000116.1:0-12262 GCA_049516495.1 Occallatibacter sp. | reverse complement strand
CCCAGGATTCTCGAACACATGAACTCAGATCATGTTTTGGCAATGATCATGCTGGCTAGAGTTCATGCCGGCTTCGACGCCACTGAGGCCACCATGACGGCGGTCGACCGTCTTGGGTTTCACCTTCGGCTGAAGACCAGCGACGGCATGAAAGGGACGCGCATCAATTTCCTACGCGAAGTCCGGGGATCGGACGAAGCACGCAAAGGGCTCGTGGAAATGGTTCGAGCAGCTGAGCCAAAGCCCTGATGACGGCAAATGATCGAATCTTCCTTCGAGTGCGCCATATCAGGCCATAGCCATGGCAAACAAGCACTATCCAAAACTCCATTCAGGTCTGTCGCGCGCCTACGGCGTTTGCAGGGACGAATTCAATCCGCTTGCATCCAGTCTCCTTAGAAGGGAGTTAGGCAAAAGGGATCGGCACAGCGCTCCCTGAGAGGGAGCGCTGCGAGTGATGCCTGTTAGTTGGAAGAGACGTTGAAGCTCTGGGTAACCGCCTTCGCGGGGTTGTACTCCACATTGCCCGGCTGCGCGGCCTGGATGGCGCAGGTTCCGGCCGCGTTCATCAGCGCGTCCACATACCCTTGCCCCACATAGATCGTGCAGACGGCAGGAGTCTGTGAGGTGAAGACCACGGGCAGGCCGGAAGAACTGGTGGCCGACAGAGTGAGAGTGTTCCCGACGGCGCCAGTTACGCCACTGAGGTTGAAGCCGCTGATGGTCTGATTGAGTTTTGGGCCGCCCTGACCGGTCACTGCGAGGATCTGGCTCGCGTTGGCGACGTTTCCGGCATTGTCTGTGAATTGCAGCCAGCCGTTTATCGTGCCCGAGGTCTGAGGCGTGAAGTCAATACTCAGATTGCAGATTGCACCGGGAGCGAGCGAGAATCCGGCCGTGCAATCGGCGAAGGCGCCCGAGCCGGCAACCTGTGAGTACGAGCCCTTGCTGGTGAGTGTCATTGCCGAATCGGTGAGCGTGGAATTGCCGAAGTTCTGGACGAGGTAGGACTGGGTGGCAGAACTGCCGGGGGTGAGGATGGGGAATTTCAACGACGACGTCATGGCGGGATACTCGACCACCGTGGAATAGCCAGTGCTGAGGAAGAGATCGCCGGAAGGATCGAATGCCACGGCTTGCGGCGCCGGCGAGGAAGGAATCTCGACTACCATACCCGCCAAGGGACCGTTGGCTGGGATTTCGAAGAGTCCGGCGGTTGCTGCGACATAGAGATCGCCGGCCGGATCAACCGTGTCGAACAAGATGGTCAGCCCGGGCATGGGGATGGTCTTCAGCGTGGCGCCGAAGGGGGAGAGCACATCAATCTGCTTGTTGACGCCATCCGTGAAGTAGAGAGTGTTATTCGAGTCCACGGCCACGCCGAGGACAGGAGCAGGAAGCGGGATCTGGAGCATGGGCGATCCGGCAGAAGAGAACTCATAAGCGGTGGGTGATCCAAGATCGGTGACCCAAACGGTGTCCTGGGCGGTGACTGCGACCCCAGCCGCAAAGATTGGGCCGGATGCCTTCCAGAGTTGCTGGCCGGCGGGGTTGAGCTTATAGAGATAGCTGTTGTCGGTGACGTACACATTGCCGGCGCCGTCGAGCGTCACTTCAAAAGGGGTCTTCCAGCCGCTGCCGAATGTAGTCGCTGCGCCGCCGGGAGCGATCTTCAGAACGCGGGAATTTTCGGGGTCGGCGACGTAGACGTTTCCGCTGAAATCAGCCGCAATACCATCGAGCACATTGCCGTTACTGGTGTAGAGGGTGGTGGGAGATGGCGGCAGAACAGTGATCTGAGGGCCGTTTCCGATGCCGTAGAGGTAGGTGGTGGCGAGTATGTCGCCGGAGGCGTCGGTGATCTCGATGGCCCCCTGGCGCACTCCCGCAAACTGAGGGCCGAACTTGACGTACACCTGGCACTGCGTGAGCGGGGCTTGCGGCGGAGCAGTGGATTGACAGCTCATGCTGCCCGGAGCAAAGTCGCCGCCCACATGGCCGCCGGAAAGCACCTGCACTTTGAGATCCGCATTGTATTGATTGGCGGCAAAAGTGAGAGGAAGCATCTGGCTGCATGGAGCCGGAGTGGGGCCGTTGAGGCAGAGGTTCGCGCTGCCCATGTTCACCGCGGACAGGTCAAGCTCAATGAGGGAAGAGACGTTACCGTTTGAGCTTACGGCGAGCGGATAGTAGACGTTGCCGGCTGGGTCGACCCCGATGCCGCTGACGCCTTCACCGGGGTTGTCAAGAACGGCCTGGAAGTACTGGCCGGCTCCGAGCGCCCGCTCTTCGACAACCTGGTAGCTGCCGTTATCGGTGACAAAGAGGTCGCCCTGGCCATCAACGGCCATGCCGGCCAACTCGACGATGCTGGTGGTGACCAAGATCTGCGGCCCGCCTCCGGCGGGCAGTTCGGTGATTTGTGCGACGTCCCCGATGAAAAGGTCTCCAGCGCTGTCCACAGCCACGGCTCGCGGATTCGTCAGGCTTGCAACCTGGATGAGCGAACCGCCGCCGGAGGGCGCCTCGACCACCCGGTTATTTCGAGAATCGGCAATGAAGACGTTGCCCGAACCATCGACCGCAACAGAATCGGGCCAGTACAATCCGCTGGCTACGACGCTCTGCGTCCCGTTGGGAGCGATCTTGAGAACTTCGTTGATGCCCGAGTCCGCGACGTAAAGGTTTCCTGCTTTGTCTACGGCTGAAGAGAGCCCGACCGCGCGATCTGCGGCGGAATCGGAATATGCGACGGACTGGGAGCCGCTGGCACCGATCTTGACTATCTGGGAAGGCGCCATTGTCGTGAGATATTCGTTGCCGTATCCATCGAATACCGCACCCGTCACCGCGGCAGGGTAATTGTTGATGGCGGTGGTGCGTAAACCCGTAAAGGTTACTGCTTGCGCTACGAGCGCAGCGGGCGCCAGGGCCACCGCGCATACCATGCCGGCGGACCAGATTGCCAACCGGCTAACATGATTGCGATTCATTTTGATCCTCCTAGTCGACTCGCGACTCGTGCGGCCGATGCCCCGGAAAGACCAGGTAACGAGGGGTAGGGGAGCGGCCTGATTCGAGGCTAGGAGCGTTGCCAAGCGAAAGAAATAGAGGTCGCTACACGGAACCAGTGCATCGCTACACGGTAGCGCGTGTGGAGTTACACGCCGGGTTGTGCGCTTCCACACGGTAAGCTGCAAGGCGAGAAGACGCCGTGGCGAAATCTGAAGAATTCCCGTCTGAACCGGCCCGTACGTTGGTATGCTTCAGATGAATAACGACAGATGGCGGGCTTCGATCCGCGAGTGGGACGCAGGCAGCAGGGGCCCCAAACCGTTGCTTGCGTGAAGAGTGAGAGCGGGGATCGACGTTCTCCATTGGAAGCCCCGTAGGAAGCAGGATGCGCCCCGCGAGTTTTTGCGTTTCCCAGTCCCGAATACGGCCTCAGACACATCGGCCTAAATGGGCGGTCCGCGTCGCCTGGGTGTGGTTATTGGCCGGAGCCGGGAGCCTGATCTGCGCGCAGACTGTCCCGGCGAAACAATACCGGTACGACCAGTGGACTGCCGAGAGCGGCCTTCCGCAAAACATCGTTCGTGGAATTGCCCAGACGCCGGACGGTTACCTTTGGATCTCCACCCTGGACGGACTGGCGCGCTTTGACGGCGTTCGCTTCACGGTGTTCGACAAAAGCAATACTCCCGGGATTGATTCGAACCGCTTCCGGTCAATGGTCGAGGATCAGGATGGCGACCTCTGGTTGGACAATGAGAGCGGAAACGTGACCCGATGTCATCGCGGCGAGTTCCGCACCTACGGCCCTGAGAACGGAATCCCATCCAACAGCATTCGCGGAATCAGCGTCGACGACCAGGGCAATCTGTGGATGTTGTCGGATGAGGCGATTTCAAAGTGGGATAAAGCAAAGGGAGAACTCGTCGACGTCACTCCGGCCAATCTGCGAATCCACTACGAGGGCCTGCGGTGGGACAACGCGGGATTCTGGGGATATGATGCGTCGGGCCTGCACATCTTTTCTCGCGGGATGATTGCAAGTTATCGACTGCCCGCCTGGGCGCCTGGCAATTCCATCTGGCAGGTAGGCGTTGCCGGGGACGGTTCGGTGTGGATTGAAACCCACGATGGCAAGCAGGGAGTGGTTCCCGCCGGCAAACTGGCCGTCGAGCCGGCAGATCCAGAACATCCGCGATTCATCACCTACCGCGACCCTCATGAGCACATTTGGACCATGCACGTAGAGGGGCGACTGCGGCGCTATCTTGATTTCCAGTCGTCAGGCCAGAGGGCCAGCATCCCTCTTGATCGATTTCTTGAAGATCATGAAGGCAACGTCTGGATAGGCACGGAAGGAAGTGGGCTTTACCGGCTGCAGGAACAGTCGATCATGGTCTACTCGAAGGCCCAGGGATTAAAGGAGAGCAATATTTTCCCTGTTTACCAGGACCGCGCCGGGGCGATCTGGATGGGTGCATGGGAGACAGGCCTGAGCCGCTACGCCAACGGCAAGATCACCAATTTCACGCCCGCGGAGGGACTTCCGGGCCGCCTGGTCACGGCCTTGACTGAGGACCATGAAGGGGGGCTTTGGATCGGCTTGTATGGGGGGCTGGCGGTTTACCGGAATGGCCAATTCCGTACGCCGGTGGGAATTGAGCTGCCGGAGCATGCCGTGGTGCAGGCGATCTTGCAGGACCGCGGGGGAACGGTGTGGATCGGGACTTCAAATGGACTGATCGTCTATCGGGACGGACCCAGCAGAACGCTCCGCGTCCAGGACGGCCTGGCGGCTGACGATGTGCGCGCCATCGTGGAGACATCCTCGGGAGATCTGTGGTTTGGCGGATATGGGGGCCTGACCCGGCTGCACGGGGGCAAGTTCACACGCTGGACCGAGCGCGACGGACTGCCCAGCGACAACGTTCGCGCCGTGTACGCAGACAGCGACGGTGTGACCTGGATTGGGACCTACGACGGAGGATTGGGACGCTACCAGGACGGAAAACTCACCCGCTACACGGAACGAGATGGGCTTTTCAGCAATGGCGTCTTCCAGATTCTTGAAGACCGGCGGGGCAACCTGTGGATGAGTTGCAACCGCGGTATTTATCGGGTGAGCAAGCGTGAGCTGAATGCGTTTGCGGCGGGAAGGCTCAGTTCCATCACCTCGGTTGCCTATGGCAAAACCGACGGCTTGCTCAACGAGGAATGCAATGGAGGTGCCTGGCCGGCTGGGATAGTGGCGCGTGATAGCACGCTGTGGTTTCCGACCGAGGACGGAGTTGCCGTCGTCGATCCCAAAACGATACGCCTCAATCCGCAGCCTCCTCCGGTGGTGATCGAGGCGGCGCGCATAGACCGCGCACCCGCATCCATCAGTAGCCTGTTGCACATTGCCCCCGGCAAGGAAAACCTGGAAATCGAGTACACCGCCCTCAGCTTTGTGCACGCCGCGCAGATCAACTTTCGCTACCGGCTTGAGGGGCTGGACTCCAACTGGATCGACGCCGGAACGCGACGCATCGCTTATTATTCTCACTTACCCCCGGGCAACTATACGTTTCGCGTGATTGCCGCCAACAGCGACGGTGTCTGGAATGACCAGGGCCAGAGCCTGAGCATCGCCGTACTTGCGCCCTTCTATCGCAGGTGGTGGTTTACTGCTCTTGAAGGTCTCGCCGTCGCCGCCCTGATTTTGTTCGCGGTACGCATGCGTTTTTCGCGGCTCCAACATCGTCAGGCTCTGCAACGGGCGTTCTCGCAACAACTAATCGCTTCGCAGGAGAGCGAACGCCAGCGCATCGCCGCCGAATTGCACGACAGCCTGGGTCAACACCTGGTGATCATCAACAATCTTGCACTTATATCGAAGAACGCACGAAAAAAAGCCGGCATCGCGGTTGTGCAAGCGGAGACCGATGCACTGGAAGAAATCAGCGTCGAAGCGTCCCTGGCGATACAGGAAACCAGGGAAATCTCCTACAATCTTCGCCCATTCCAGCTTGACCGGCTTGGGCTGACCAGGGCGATTGAAAGCATGGTGCGCGCCGTTGCTTCGGCATCGGGGATTCACATCACTTCGGACCTGGACAACATCGACGGCGCGTTTCCCGAGGAATTGCGTATCCATTTCTATCGTGTTGTTCAGGAATCGGTAAACAATATCATGAAGCATGCACAGGCAACCGAAGCGGAAGTGCGAGTTGCGCTTGGCGAAGGGCGAATGGTTCTTACCGTGCGAGATAACGGAGCCGGTTTCAACATGGGGAGCCGCCCTGCCCAAGGCGGAACGAGCGGCTTTGGTCTTACCGGAATGGCCGAACGTGCGCACTCACTGGGGGGTAGTTTTCGCATGAGATCGGCGCCCGGTCAGGGAACGGTGGTGACGGTCGAAATTCCATTGGGAGGGGAACACCGTGGATGAGCCGATCCGTGTTGTGATTGCCGACGATTACCCGATCGTTCGAAAGGGCCTGCGCGCCACTCTCGAGGAAGAAGAAGGCTTTCAGGTGGTTGGCGAAGCCGGCGACGGCGACGCTGCGCTGGCACTGATCAGAAAGCTCGCGCCGCATGTTGCCGTGCTGGACATCAACATGCCGGGGAGGGATGGCTTTGCGGTAGCCCGCGAGATGCGGAATCTGAAACTGAAGACCAACATCATCTTCCTGACCCTGCACGCCGATGAAGACATGTTTCGCGCCGCTCTGGAAATAGGAGGCAAGGGCTACCTTCTGAAAGACAGCGCCATGCAGGAAATTGCGGTTGGGGTGCGCGCGGTTGCGGCGGGGCAGTTTTATCTTAGCGCCGCCATGGCTCCGCATCTGCTGGAGCAGAAGAGGGCCGCGGAGCCAAGCCCCAGGAATCCGATACTCGCTCAACTGACGCTATCCGAGCGCCGGATCCTCGCGTTGATTGCGGAGGGCAAATCGAGCAAGGAAATCGGCGCCGAAATTGCGATTCACTACCGCACCGTTGAGAACCACCGGACAAACATCTGCCGCAAGCTCAACATCGAAGGTGCAAACGCGCTCCTTCGCTTCGCACTTCAGAACAAGGACGGCCTTACTTGAGTTGCATTCGCGGCGCCTTTCATTCGCGGCAGACACGAAGAGCCATTCTTCTGCTTCTGGCTGGAATTCTATTTGCCGGCTGCCGCTCGCCGATCGTCCCCCAAAAGCCTTCCATCGAAATCACAAGCGCCCCGGTTGCCAGTCTGGGCGGGCCTACGGAGATGGATAACATCGAAGGCCGCGTAACCAACTCCAGGCCCAACCAGCAGGTCGTGCTTTACGCGCACAGTGGAGTCTGGTGGATTCAACCGCTCGCCAATCAGCCCTACACACGGATTCAGTCCGGCTCAACGTGGAAGAACGCCACCCACCTCGGCACGGAGTACGCCGCGTTGCTTGTCGATCCCGGTTACCGCCCTGCATCGCGACTTGCAGACTTGCCGGCGGTCGGAAGCGGCATTGCGGCGATGACCATTGTCCCCGGCAGATCCGGAGTGCAGGGCGCGGCGGGTCTGATCCGCTTCAGTGGATACGAGTGGACGGTTCGTTCCGGAGCCAGCGACCGCCAGGGAGAACCCAATCAATACGATTCCTCCAATGCCTGGACTGATGAGAACGGCTATCTGCATCTGCGCATGGGCCTTCGCAATGGCCGCTGGACATGCGCGGAAGTGAGTCTCAACCAAAGCCTGGGATATGGTACATACAGTTTCGTCATTGAGGATAGCGCCCGTTTGCGACCTTCAGCGGTGCTTGGTCTTTTCACCTGGGACGATGCGCGATCGGTGGACTATGGAGGCGAGTTTGATATCCAACTGAGCCGATGGGCCGACCCAAACTCCAGGAATGCTCAATATTTGATACAGCCGTTCTTCGTTGGGCAGGACTTGTTCCGCTTCAACGTGCCTGGGGGAGTGCTGACCCACCGGTTTAGCTGGAGGCCGGGAAGTCTCACCTTTACGACGATTCGCGGCGATTCCAAACAGCAAGGAGAAACCATTGCTGAGCATGTCTTCGCATCCAGCGTTCCCACACCTGCCAGCGAGAGGGTGCACATTGACCTCTACGATTTTCACCACTCCCAAAACTCATCCACGGAACCTGCCGAAGCGGTCATCCAACACTTTACGTTTGTGCCGTCCACTGACGGAAGATAGCAGCGCCAAGCTCAGTCATCCGATTCTCCCCTTCGCCTGGTGGTGAGCCATCGGTGGATCCGCAGTTGAACGCGCTCCCGGTCTGAACTGCATCGTCACTGTGTGGACTGCACGCGCCAGAATGCAGGAACACCTATTGATCCGGCCCTCAAATAGAAGCACCGTGCCCCATCCTTTTCGCATGTCATATCGCGAAAAGGGTGGGATGCGATGACACTTAATAAGGGCCGGATCAATATATCTTTGCAAGGATCTCTTCCTTCGTCTCAATCCGGGTCTATCTTGCACTCCGGCGGTCCCGGCCCCGGATAACGGCATCCCCACGTTGGGCAGCGCACCAATCAGGCATGGCAGGATTACCTCCGCACCACGGGCCTCTCGGCTCTGAGTGTTCAGCGAACCGTGATGCATCACTCATGGCTGCAGCCCATAGACAAACTGGAGTTCCATCGCGAGGACTGGCGACGACTCTTTAGAATGTTAACGCTGTGTTAATTTCTCCGGCTTTTGACCAACAAGTGAGCCATGGCGTTCAAGCCATGGCTCAAAAGTAACTTGAAATGAATCACTTAATCGACTTTCATTTTGATGCGTCGAACTTTCACCGAGATGGTTCAAACTTTCATTTTTGCCGGTAACACACATCCTTAGTAAAAGTAACAATAAGGTCCTAGCTGCATCCCGAAGTCGAGCCGCAGCTCATGCAACGATAGCAACTGCCGTTGCGAACCATGATGGCGCCGCACACTGAGCAACTGGGAGCATCGCCCATTTCGTACATATCCCGCATGGCGTCGGCGGCGTGGTAGATTCCGCGATCCGTAAGACTGGGAAGCGGCTCAGTCGAGGCACCCCTGGGATCGAGGCGTGAACCCGTGCCATGGTCCGCGAGGGGAGCATCGGGCGCAATGCCGCCACCCGCGCCGCCCACGTTTCCCATTCCGGCCTGGCCGAAGCCGGAGGGCCGACCGCTGACCTGGTTGAGCCGGCGGGCCACTTCCTCTGCAAGGTGAGCGAGTTGGCCCTGCGAGAAGGTTCCATCCTCGGTTTCATTCTCAGTCTCAGGCAGCAAGCCGGGCGCGGCGGGCAGTTGCGGCGTCTGCGGAACAAGACCGGAGAATAGCGTCAACTGAACGCCGGAGAGGAAGCGCAGGTTGAGCCAGCGGAAGATGTAGTCCATCAGGCTCTTGGCGTAGCCGATCTGCTCATTCCCGGTCCAGCCGGAGGGCTCGAAGCGGGTATGAGCGAACTTTTCGCATAGCACCTTGAGAGGCACGCCATGCTGCAGGGCGAGCGAAACGGATGTGGCGAAGGCGTCCATGAGGCCGGAGACCGTGGAACCCTCCTTGGCCATCTTGATAAAGATTTCGCCCGGCTGCCCGGTGGGGTACAGACCCACCGTGATATAGCCCTCGTGCCCGGCGATGGAGAACTTGTGGGTCACCGAGGCGCGCTCTTCGGGCAGGCGATGACGGATGGCGCGAGGCGGTCCGTTCAGATCCTGCTCGGCTTCCTTGGCCACCGCGCGCGTAGCGTCAAGAGAAGCCGAAGGCTTGAGAAGCGGCACGGCACTGGCCTTGGCGATCTCTTCGAGAGACTTTTGGAAGGCCGTGGCCGCGGTAATCACTTGCCTGGCGCTCACTTCGAGCTTGTCGCTGATTTTGGCTTCGAGAGCCTTCACGTCGGCCTCGGCTGCGGGACGGCCCGCGGCCAGACTGGTCAGCACACGGCCGCCGGCAAGGTCCAGGATCGAGGGCTCCTTCTTGGCATCCATGCTGGTGTTCAGCGGTTGGGTACCCTTGGAACCGTCGCGGTAGATGGCCACGGCCTTGATGCCCTGGCGCCAGCTCTCGGCGTAGGCCTCGGCAACGTCTTCAACGCTGGCCTCGTGGGGCAGGTTGACGGTCTTCGAAATGGCCCCGGAGAGGAATGGCTGGGCGGCCGCCATCATTTTGATGTGGCCCATGTAGTGGATGGACCGCGTGCCCTTGGCCGGCTTGAAGCTGCAATCGAAGACCGGCAGATGCTCGGGCTTGATGCCCGGCGCGCCCTCCATGGTGCCAGTGGCGTCGATGTAGCTGACAATGGCGTTCACATCGTCGTTCGAGTAGCCGAGCTTGAACAGGGCTGCGGGAACCGTGTTGTTGACGATCTTGATCATGCCGCCGCCGACCAGCTTCTTGTACTTGACCAGGGCCAGGTCGGGCTCAACGCCCGTGGTGTCGCAGTCCATCATGAAGCCGATGGTGCCGGTGGGAGCAAGAACGGTGGTCTGCGAATTGCGGTAGCCGTAGCGTTCGCCATACAGCAGGGCCATGTCCCAGCACTCGCGGCTGGCGTCGATCAGGGCGTCGAGCTGGGGCACGTTGAAAGGCTCCCCGCTCTGCCGCGACTTGCCGATGTTGTTGACCTCGGCGCGATGCATCCGGATCACATCCAGAAAAGGCTCGCGGTTAACGTAGAACCCCGGGCAGGCTCCGCCCTGGCGCTCCACCGAGGCGGTCAGCGGGGTGGCGGAGAGGATGGGCGGGCAGTTGGCGGCCACAATAGCCGACTGCAGGTAGGCCTGGCCGCACATGATGGCGGTCAGCGCACCGGCCAGGTCGCGCCCGGCTGCCGAGTCATAGGGCAGGCCGCAGGCCATCAGCAGCGCGCCCAGGTTGGCGTAACCCAGGCCCAGCGGACGGTAGTCGTGCGAATTGCGCGCAATCGCCTCGGTCGGGTAGCCGGAATTGTCCACCAGGACTTCCATGGCCGTGATGACCACCGAGATGGCATGCCGGTAGGCCGGAATATCGAAGCCGCCCGACGGCGTGACAAACTTCATCAGGTTGAAGCTGGCCAGGTTGCAGGCCGAGTTGTCCAGGAACATGTACTCCGAGCAGGGGTTCGACGCGTTGATGCGGGCCGTGTTCTTGCACGTGTGCCAGCGGTTGATGGTCGTATCGAACTGCATGCCGGGGTCGCCGCAGACCCAGGTTGCCTTGGCAATCTTGCCCATGATGTCGCGGGCTTTGTACGTGCCGGCGGGCTGGTGGCCCTTCACCGTATAGGTGGTGAAATCGCCGTCGCTCTCGTAAGCGCGCATGAACTCGTCGCTCACGCGAACGGAGTTGTTGGCATTCTGGAAGAAGATGGAAGAATAAGCCTCGGAATCCGGCCCGCTCCCGTCGTAGCCCGCCTTGATCAGGGAAAAGGCCTTGGCCTCCTCCTTCGCCTTGCACTCGATGAAGTCCAGAATGTCCGGGTGATCCACGTTCAGAATCACCATCTTGGCGGCGCGACGGGTCTTGCCGCCCGACTTGATAACCCCGGCAAAGGCGTCAAAGCCGCGCATGAAGCTGAGCGGACCAGAGGCCTGGCCCCCGCCCGACAACGTCTCCATGGAGCCGCGGATCGAGGACAAGTTGGTACCCGTTCCGGAACCCCATTTGAACAACATCCCCTCGGTCTTGGCCAGGGTCAGGATGGAGTCCAGCGAGTCGTCCACAGAGTTGATGAAGCAGGCCGAGCACTGCGGATTCCGATAGCCGGTAGCGGAGTACTTCACGCCTCCCGTCGATGGATCCCAATGCCAGTTCTGGCCGTCCGAATCCGGCTCCAGCCGGTCGCAGCCCACGTTGAACCAGACCGGGGAGTTGAAGGCCACCTTCTGTGTCAGCAGCATCTGCGCCAGTTCGTCGTGGAAGATCGAGGCGTCCTCGTCGGTGGCGAAGTAGCCGCCCTTCATGCCCCAGTCCCGGATGGTCTCGGTAACGCGGCCCACCAACTGGCGGACCCCGGTTTCCCGTCCCGGTGTGCCCAACTGGCCGTGCAGGTACTTCGAGGCCACAATGTTGGTCGCGGTCATCGACCAGTCCACCGGAACATCGACGTTCTTCTGCTCAAAAATGATATTGCCCTTGCTGTCGGTAATCGACGCGGTACGCTGCTCCCACTGTGTCTCGTCGTAGGGCGAGACGCCCTCGGCCGTGAAGCGGCGCGTAAAAATCAGTCCCCGCTGGGTGTAGGGCGTCTGCAAGGCGGCAGAAGTGTGTGTCTGGGTGTCGTTCATGGAGTCCTCTCGAATAGCTAAAA